>CAZPLE010000144.1:0-3812 GCA_964587375.1 uncultured bacterium | reverse complement strand
GTTGTCTATTATTATAAAATCGTTTCCTGAACCAACCGTTTTGACAAAAGTCATAGATTTAAATTCTACCACCATAAAATCTTTTCTGCAAACTTAATTTATCTTTATGGTAAAATATAACCGTGATAGCCAAGGAACTAAAGGGAGTAAAGATTGTAGTAATAAAGGGCGACCTTACCGAACAGAGGGTTGATGCTATTGTCAATGCTGCCAATAGTAGGTTTATAATGGGTGGCGGAGTAGCAGGGGCGATTAAGAGAAAGGGCGGGGTGGAGATAGAAAAAGAAGCCATGGCTAAGGGTCCTGTTTCGCCCGGGGAGGCAGTAATTACTGGGGCGGGTCGTTTACCCTGTCGGTATGTGATTCATGCAGCCACGATGGGTATAAATTTGCAGACCGACCAGGACAAAATTCGTAAGGCTACGCGCAATGCACTCCTTCGGGCAGAAGAAAATAGATTGGAATCACTCGCCTTCCCTGCTCTGGGGTGTGGAGTGGGTGACTTTCCTCCAGAAGAGGCCGGTCGGATTATAGCAGAAGAATTGGTCAACCACCTTCTCTCCGTCCCTACGGGATTAAAAGAGGTACGCTTGGTTCTTTTTGATGACCGAACCTACCGCGCTTTTGAAGAGGTAGTTGGGCAACATCTTGAGTATATTCACCGAAAATTGGGTCGTTATCCCATTCCTACTGTGGATATAATTATTGAAACCGGCAATGGCATTATCTTAATCAAACGGAAAAATCCACCATTTGGATGGGCAATACCTGGCGGATTTGTTAACTGGAATGAGAGTTTGGAGGAGGCAGCAGTTCGTGAGGCAAAAGAGGAGACGAATCTGGATTTAAAGGATCTGCGTCAATTTCACGCCTATAGTCGTCCGGGTCGCGACCCTCGCTTCCACACAATCTCTGTTGTCTTTGTGGCCAAGGGCGAAGGTGTAGCGAAGGCAAAAGATGATGCTATTGAGATCGGTTGTTTCACCAAGGATAATCTCCCCGCAGAGATCGCTTTTGACCATCGGCAGATTCTTATGGACTATTTCTCCGCAAAGGATGAAAGGAGAATATGAACTATTCAGATGGTGAGGAAGGCCTCCGGGGCGCCAGAAAGATTCCTGCCTACCAAGCTGCATTTAGGTTAGGCCAGGCGGTTAATGAATTTACCCTCAAGGTCTATGAAGCCAAACAAGGAGGACCAGATATTGACCTGTTACACCGGAAGGCAAATCTGATAGCAGCAAAGATAGCCGGTGGACATTTTCTCGGTTATAGCAGGGATTTTTTGGAAGAGAATATTCGTCTCTGCCGAGAAGCAAGGCTTGCCTCCTGCGAATGTGAAGCAGCGCTTTCCCGACTTCTGAAGCGGAAATTTGAGCCACTGAAAGTAATTTCACTCCGAGAAATGGTCCAGGATGTGATTAACGAAATAGATAAATGGATAAAAGATCTGGAAAGCCGAATTTACTGGTGATAAGATATGATCATTAAAAGGAGAAAGATATACCGGATGGGAATGGGCTTCTTTTTTATTTTGGTGGCTTACTTGGGTGGAAATTTATGGGCAATTGGGGTACTGGGTTTTTTTCTGGCGTTATTACTTTTGCTTGAGTACCAGCGGCACCTGCACCCTGGTTTCTATGGCTGGCTGGCGGCACACAGTTTTGGCATATTTAAGGAACACCCCGGACTCCTCCTGCCTGATACTTATTTTGTGCTCTCCGCTTTTTTAGTTTTTACCATATTTCCACCCAACATAGCCTTAGCCAGCCTTCTCTTTCTTACCTTTGGCGATGCTCTCAGTACCCTTGTCGGAGTTAATTGGGGCAGGCATATAGTCTATCGTAAAAAAAGCCTGGAAGGGACTACTGCTTTTTTTCTCTCAACGCTTCTCTTTGCTCTGGTCATTTCCCGAATGCCCCGTTATCCATTATCCCTTCCGGTCGGTATTACCGGTGGGTTAGTGGCTAGCCTTACCGAACTCTTTTCCGTTCCGCCTGATGACAACTTTAGTGTCACGATTCTCTCCGGAATCTCTATGTGGATCGTGGCGAATTTCCTTATTTGACGCTGGAAACGTTCCAGCGTATAATACAAAGTTAATATGTTTCAGGCTCCACGCGGCACCTATGACCTTTTGCCTCTAAAAGCTGAAGGGCTCCGTGCCTTTCTTAACAAGGCAATTGCAGTTCTGGAAAAGGCTGGTTTTGTAGAACTGGAGACGCCCATACTGGAGGAGGCGCGCCTTTTTAATCGGAGCGTCGGTGAAGGCAGTGACATTGTCACCAAAGAGATGTATACATTTAGAGACAAAAAGGGTCGGCTTCTGGCGCTTCGTCCAGAAGGGACAGCTCCCATTGTGCGTGCTTATTTGGAACACCACCTTTTTTATTCCAATCCCTCAGCCCGGTTCTATTATTATGGACCAATGTTCCGTTACGACCGTCCTCAAAAAGGGAGATACCGTCAGTTTCTACAATTGGGCGTTGAAGTTTTTGCTTCTGCCTACCCCCATACGGATGCGGAAGTTATCTTTCTCCTCTACGAGATTTTAAGTCAGGGTGGAATAGAAAAATTTAAAGTCAAATTAAATAACCTGGGTTGCAGAAAGTGTCAGAAAGGCTACGAAAAAAGACTATCAGGATTTCTTGAAGGGCAAAAGAAGAAACTCTGCGGAGATTGTCAGATACGATTGAAGAAAAACCCCCTTCGGACATTTGATTGTAAAGTTGAAGACTGCCAGGAAGTTCTCTCTGGTGCGCCCACTATCAGCAATTTTTTATGCCGGGATTGTCAGAACCATTTTCAAGAAGTTCTTGATTTACTGGAGATACTGAACGTCAAGTATCAACGGGAAGAAAGGTTGGTTAGGGGGCTTGACTATTATACCCGAACGGTCTGGGAAGCTACCGCTGGCGACCGAAAAGATGCGATTGCCGCCGGAGGCCGCTACGACAATCTGGTGGCTGATCTGGGTGGTCCGGAGATACCTGCCCTCGGTTTTGCTATCGGTTTGGAAAGGGTTCTGGAACTCCTCCCTCTTCCCCAACCCCAAGAGCGACGGGGTGTGCGTTTCATTTACCTCGGCGCTGCCGCGCGGAAAAAGATGCTGGCCCTTCTTTGTTCGTTGCGGCGTTTAGTTTCTGTACCGGTAACAATTTCGCCGGAAGAAAAGAGTTTAAAGTCCCAGTTGCGTCTTGCCGATAAAGATAGGTGTCTCTTGGCAATTATTGCCGGAACTAACGAACTGGAGAGAGGCGTTTTTACCATTCGCAACCTCGCCAATGGGCATCAGCAGGAAGTGAAAGAAGCAGAACTGATAGAAAGGATAACGAAATGTTGCGGACAGTAACCTGTGGTGAATTGACAGTTGCAGATTTAGGCAAAAAAGTGGTTCTTGCTGGGTGGGTTTCTGCTCGCCGTGACCACGGTGGTATTGTATTTATCGACCTGCGTGACCGCTACGGCGTCACCCAGCTGGTATTTAATCCGGCACTCCTTTCTTCAGAAAGTTTTCAGACCGCCGCTTCTCTTCACAACGAAGATGTAATTCAGGTAAAAGGGGAGGTAACCCGACGACCTGCTGGCACCGAAAACAACAAGATTTCCACCGGAGAGATTGAGATCACAGTAAAGGAAATCTCTATTCTTAACCGTAGTGACTGTCTTCCTTTTGAAATTAGTGAAGAATCTCTTAATGTTTCCGAACCAGTTCGGCTTTCTTACCGGTATCTTGATTTGCGAAGACCTTTAATGCAAAGGAATCTCATCCTGCGCCATAAAGCCGCTGCAGCTGCCCGCCAGTTTCTCAG
>CAZPLE010000143.1:0-9485 GCA_964587375.1 uncultured bacterium | reverse complement strand
CCCCGGAGACTGCCCAGAGGATTGGTGAAATTGCTTTTCGTTATCCTGGCATCCAGTTCTTTATTATCAACTGCTCCCGGGTGATGGCACAAGAACTGACTATCCTTTCCAAGATGCTGCCCAACCTCTGCCTGGCCGGATACTGGTGGCATGGAATGTATCCAGAATACGTGGGTCAGTCCTTGGCAGAGAAACTTGATGTTATCCCCTACAACAAGATTGTTGGGTTCTTTTCTGATGCCTATATGGCAGAATGGGTTTATGGAAAACTGGCACTGGTCAAAAAGGAGACTGCGCGCATTTTGGCTGATAAGATAGAACGCGGCTATTATACTGAGGAACTGGCACAGGAGATTATCAAAAAGATATTCTATCAAAATCCTAAGTCCCTTTACCTCCAAAGATAATATCCTTATCGTTTTGTCAATAAGCGCTTACCATCTTGCTCCGCAAAATCTTAAAATGGCTCCCTCCGGTTTGACATTTCGAACCAGACTCTGATAACTTTTCTTTAAGTTCTCTTATAAAGGTTGATGGTGAAAGATGAGGCGAAGAAGAAAAGGCCTTGATCTCTTTCTCTATCTCGCTGCCCGGGTAATCGTTACCCTGCCTGCTCCTTTAGTGAAAAGGGTGCTGAAGGTAGTTTGTTACCTCATTGTGATGAGTAACCTGAGGCTCAAAAAGACTATATTCCATAACCTTTCCTTTCTCTTTCCCCAAAAAGGGCTTCTTAAAAAGAGGAGGTTGGCTCAAAAGATAATCTTTAACGCCGCCTGGAATATTTACCGGAATAACCGGCTCCATCGGGGCAACTGGGCAAAGAAGCTTACCCGGGTGGAAGGTAGAGAAAACCTGGAAAATGCCTGGGAAAAAAGGAAGGGGGTCATCTGCCTCTCTGCCCATCTGGGTAATTTCGGAGTACTCCTTTCTTATTTAAGTTGTAACTATCCGGTAAAGACTATCACCAATGACTCCACAAACCCTTATTTTGCCAGACACGTCAGAAAGATTAGAGAACTTTCCGGGATTGTCGGGATACCGCGCAGACCGATCTTCCATTCGGTAAAGGAGTCTCTGCGGTGGCTCCAGGCAGGTAATATTCTCTTTATCCTCGCGGACGAATACCGGAGAAAAGGGGTGTTGGTTCCCTTTTTTGGAATTCCGGTCGGCACCCAAACCGCACCGGCAGCCTTTGCCCGAAGGCTGGGAAGTCCGGTGGTGCCGGTCACCATCGGGAAGCGGGGAGAAGAATACATAATCCGGATTGAACCGGAACTGAAACTGGTCTATTCCCATAATTACCAGGAAGATATCAAGAGGAACACAGAACTTTTCAACCGTGTGATAGAAAGATGGATTAAGGAAGACCCGGAAGAGTGGCTGGGCTGGATGAATAGAAGGTTTTTGGCTCCAAAAAGAAGAAGGGATGAGAAGAAGACGGAAGAAAGTCGTTGAATTTGTTACCTACCTCTTGATCCGGCTGGCTATGGCAATGCCTCTCTGTGTCTATCAACCATTCCTTTGGTTATTAATTTCTCTGGGTTCTTGCGACTGGATGATAAGAAAGACAGATATGCTTCAGCGCATCTGGAAAAACCTTCAGATTGTCTTTCCGGAAAAAGGGAGCAGAGAAAAGAGGCGACTTTTGCGTCGGATTATCCGAGAGACGTTGATAAATTCTTACGAAAGCAGCCGTCTGTACCGGAAGTCCTGGTTAAGGCAGGTAGTCTTTGCCCAAGGACTCTCCCACCTTGACAGTTGCCTTGGCTTAGGCAAGGGGGTAATCCTCTTCTCCGCCCATCTGGGTAATTTCCCCCTTATTCTGGCTTATCTTAAAGATCGCGGTTATCCGGTAAGAAATATCGGAAGGGACCCCAGCAACCCTTACCTTGCCCATTATTTTGAAAAGATCCGTTCCCGCGCCGGTATCAGACAGATCTCCAAAAACCCTATTACAAAATCGGTGAAGGAGGCTATCGCTTGGCTCAAAGCCGGCAACATCCTCTCCCTTCCTTCAGACCAGTACACCCGCCAGGGAATACCCGCACCATTCTTTGGCAGAAACGTTCTTACCCCTACTGGGGCAGCGGTCTTTGCCCGAAGGCTGGGAAGTGCGGTGGTGCCGGTCACCATCGTTCGGGAAGGCAAAAAGCATATCATCCGGATTGAACCCCCTTTCCCACTGGTCTATTCGGAAGATATCAGCAAAGAGATCAGAGATAATACTGCCCAACTCAATCTTTTAATGGAGAGGTGGATAAGGAGGTATCCGGAACAGTGGCTTGGCTGGTTTACCAGACGCTTTCGGTAAAGATTTTGTCCAGCCTCTGGTAGCAGGTTTCCGGTAGTTCCCGGACAAAGGAGGAGAGACGCTGGATAATGTTGGAATCCGGTCCATATTCCACGATGGGCTGGACAAGGTAAAGGTTCTCCTTTGCCCGAGTGCTCGCTACGTAAAAGAGCCGGCGTTCTTCCTCTATGCCCTCTCCATTGGCGAGTGCTTTCGCGTGCGGAAAACGTCCCTCAACCAGGCCAATGATGAAGACCGTCTTCCATTCCAAACCCTTTGCTTGGTGAATGGTGGAAAGGGTTAGGTACTCCTTTTCAGTATGACCTCCGAAGAGGAAGGACTCGCCCTTGTATTCCTCGCCCATAATTGTCTCCGAAAGGAACCTTTCGGTGGAATCGAAAGCAACTGCAATCCGGGCAAGTTCTTCAATCTCCAGAATCCTTTCCGGGCCATCCGGATAGGTCGCCAAACAGTAAGAATGGTAATCGGAATTTAGAATTCGCGCTATAATGCGGGCAGGATTGTTGGCGAAATCTTCTCCGGAAAGGTCACGGAAGAGCACCTGCAGCTTCTTAAGCGACTCCTGGCTTCCTGCTGGAAGTCCGGCAAAAACCCTTGGGTCAAAGAATGCCACCAGTGGCCTTTCGGTCCTACCCAGCCTTTCCCAGAGGCGCCGGAAGTAAGCAGAACCGATACCTTCCATCTGAAGAAGGATGCGACGCCAGGCAATTTCATCGCGGTCGTTGACCAGAACCTTCAGGTAAGAAAGGATGTCTTTGATGTGCGCCTGTTCGTAAAATCTCATCCCACCTCTGACGATATAGGGAATTCCTCTTCCGGTCAATTCCATCTCCAGTTGGGTAGCCTGGTATCTTGCCCGGAAAAGAACCGCTATCTCGGACAGTGGCTCGTTTTCCGAGACCATCTCCAAGATGCGACTGGCAACAAACCTGGCTTCACCAAACCCATCTTCCGTAGAAACGAGCAATGGTTTGGGACCAGATTTTTTGATACTCCGCAACGTCTTTGGGAATTGGTTTTGATTATTCTTTATCGATTCATTTGCCAGGTGAAGGATCTCCGGAATGCTCCGGTAATTTGTCTCCAGACGAAAGATTTTAGTTCCGGGGAAGATTTTCGGAAAATCAAGGACATTCTTCAATTCCGCAGCCCGGAAGGAATAGATGGACTGGGCATCATCGCCGACAACCATGATATTTCTCTCTTTTTCTGCCAGGACCTTCAGAATCTCAAACTGGAGACGGTTAGTATCCTGGTATTCGTCAACAAGAAGATAACGAAACTTTGCCTGGTAAAATTGGCGGGCAGAAGGAGAAGTAGAAAGAAGATGTAACCAGTTACTCAAAAGGTCATCATAATCCATGACATTGGCTTCCCTCTTCTTCTGTTGGTAAAGGAGCGCAAGTTCTTCTATCTCCGGAGAAAACTGAGAAAGATAAGGAAACTGGCTCTCAATAACCTGGTCCACTGGTCGGCAGGAGTTAACCGCAAAACTGATGATCTCAGCCAGAATATCCGGTTTAGGAAAATACTGTTCCTTTGAAGGCTTTACCTCTTTTAGAACCTGGGAAAGAAGGTCTTTGCTATCCGAACGGTCAAGGATGGAAAAGTTAGGGTTGTATCCTATCTCCTTTGCGTAACGGCGCAGGGAAATATTACCGCAGTGGTGGAAGGTGCCGCCCACCAAACCAGCTGGGAACCTCCCGCAGAGCAGTTCCACCCGGCGCAACATCTCCCGGGCTGCTTTGTTGGTAAAGGTGAGAAGGAGTATTTCGTAAGGGCTTACTCTTTGCTCCAAAAGGTAAGCAACCCGGTAGACTAAGGTTCTGGTCTTGCCGCTGCCAGGACCAGCCAGCACCAGACAGGGACCTTCTCCTTCGGTAACCACCTGATACTGCTCTTCATTCAGTTGAGACGCAAAGTCAATCTTTCTCATCGTTTCCATTTTACCACATACTACTTTCTGTAATATAATATAGTATAATATGGATTACCAGATAGTAATAGGGCTGGAAGTCCATGTAGAGATGTTGACTGCTTCCAAGATGTTCTGTTCTTGCGCCAACCGTTTTGGCGACCAACCCAATAGCCTAACCTGCCCGGTCTGTCTGGGTTTGCCGGGTGCTTTGCCAGTGGTCAACCGGTCTGCGGTGGAACTGGCGGTGAAGACCGCTCTGGCGCTTCACTGCCGCATCAACTCCCGTAACCTCTTTGCCCGCAAGAACTATTTTTACCCGGATATGCCCAAGAACTACCAAATATCTCAGTATGAGGAACCGCTGGCGGTAGGTGGATACCTTTCACTCTCTGAAGGCAAAAGAATCGGCATCCGCCGTGTCCATATGGAAGAAGACGTTGGCAAACTGATCCACCCGGAGGGAAAGAACTACAGTCTTGTTGACTTTAACCGTGCCGGCGTTCCCCTGTTAGAAATTGTAACCGAACCGGATATCAACTCGCCGGAGGAGGCGTACCAATTTTTGACCGATTTGAAAGCAATTCTGCAATATCTTGAGGTGAGCGACTGCAACATGGAAGAGGGCTCTTTAAGATGTGATGCCAATATCTCTTTACGACCCATTGGCACTTCGGAACTGGGAACGAAAGTGGAAGTCAAAAATATGAATTCATTTAAGGCGGTGCGGTTGGCGCTCAAATACGAAGCGGAGAGACAAAAGGAACTGCTCACCGGCCCCTATAAAGACCACCTTGTTCAGGAGACCAGGCTCTGGGACGAAAGTGCTGGAAAGACATTCTCCATGCGCTCCAAGGAAGAAGCACAGGACTACCGGTATTTCCCGGAACCAGACCTTTTACCGCTAAGGCTCTCTGAAGAATTTATTGCCCAAGTAAAGGGAACCATGACAGAACTACCAAAAGAGAAAGCGGAAAGGTTTGTAAATGAGTATCGGATTCCTTCTTACGATGCGGCAGTACTCACTGGAGAGCGGAGATTGGCTGATTTCTTTGAGGCGACGGTGCGCTGCTACCCAGAACCGAAGACCGTCTCTAACTGGATAATGACTGAGGTCCTTTCCATTCTTAAGGAAGAGAACCTTTCCATAACAAAACTGCCGCTTTCGCCAGAATTCTTAGGGAAAACGATAAAGATGGTGGCGGAAGGCAAGATTACAGCAGCCTCTGGTAAGGAGGTCCTGCGGGAGTCTATCAAAAGCGGGAAGAGCCCAGATGATATTGTGGCACAAAAAAGCCTTGCCCAGATTTCTGATGTAGCCCTCCTTCAAAAACTGGCGGAAGAGGTCCTGAAGAACAATCCTGGACCAGTGGAAGACTATCGGAAGGGGAAAAAGAGGGCGCTGGGGTTTCTGGTTGGCGCTGTTATGCGGCAGTCAGGCGGTAAAGCCAATCCCAAGATAGTCCAAGAGATGCTTTCCAAATTACTTATGGACGAAAGATGAAAAGACGAAAGAGTTTTTGGGCGGTGGTTGTCCTCCTTTTAGGAGTGACCGTCTTGCTGGGTGACAACGTTGCGGAAAGTCAAGCACGGAAGTCAGAAGAGCTCGTTTACAAACAGTTGCAACTCTTCAGCGACGTCCTCTCCATCATCAGAAAGAATTATGTGGAACCGGTTGAACCACAAAAACTAATCACTGGTGCCTTAAAAGGAATGCTCTCTTCCCTTGATCCTTACAGCCAGTTTCTGGAGCCATCCCTCTATCAGGAATTGACGATAGAGACAGAAGGGAAATTCGGCGGAGTAGGCATGACCATCACCCTGAAAGATGCTATGATTACTGTGGTCTCGCCTCTGGAGGATACACCCGCTTTCCGGGCAGGCATCAAACCCAATGACAAAATCATCCGCATTGATGGCAAATTAACCCGGGGGATGGATACCAATGATGCAGCAAAACTTCTCCGGGGGGAACCAGGAACAAAGGTAGCGATAGAGATACTGAGAGAAGGTACCCCGGAACTGATCAAACTTACCCTCACCCGGGAACTGATTAAACTGAAATCGGTCAAGCGGGCACAGTTTCTGCCAGATACCAAGATTGCTTACATCCGGCTGGTGGAGTTCCAGAAAGATACCTATCAGGATCTGAAAACGGCACTCAAAGAGTTAGAAAGGCAAGGCATGCAGGGCTTGATCATCGATCTGCGCAACAACCCGGGTGGCTTGCTGGATAGCGCCATAGATGTGAGTAACCTCTTTTTAGAACCAGGAAGGTTGATCGTTTACACTCAGGGTAGAAATCCGGAAGACCGTATGGAATATCGGGCCCGGCGTAACGAAGCCATCCCCTCCCATATCCCTATCGTTCTATTGGTAAATGGTGGTAGCGCCAGCGCCTCAGAGATTCTTGCGGGCGCTCTTTCTGACTGGAAAAGGGCGATACTGGTTGGCGAAAAGACCTTTGGCAAGGGTTCGGTTCAGACGGTCATTCCTCTGCCAGAAAATGCCGCCCTAAAACTCACCGTAGCCCACTACTACACCCCCAAAGGCAGGGTTATTGAGGAAAACGGCCTTGTGCCGGATGTACCGGTAGAACAGAAAGATAAGGACTGGATGCTGGAAGAAAGGCTTGACCCTTCCAAAGATAGCCAACTCCAGCGGGCATTAGAGATATTGAAAGAAAGCCTCTCAAAGACCGGATAAAGTGAGCAAAAAGAGCAACCCTTTTCCCTTTTTGGCCTTAGTGGCGGCTATTCTCTGGTGTGGCCTCTTCCTCTTGAAGAAGCCGGAGATGATAAACTCTCTCTTTCCTTCTGGAGAAAGAAGGACAATAATCCCTAAGGCTGGTCCACCTCAGGGGAGAGCCGGCCAGCCCCTTTCTCCCAAGCCACTGGCGAAACTCCCCCTGGTGCCACCGCCCACTTTCCCCAGGGTGGAAAGACCGCAGGCAGCCATAATTCTTGATGACTTTGGATACAGCCTTCAGGAGTTTGACCTGTTGCGGGAACTTTATCTGCCGGTAAGCATCTCCATCCTTCCACACCTGCCGGCTTCCCGGAAGGTTGCTGATCTCGCCCGGGCAGCTGGCTATGAGATCCTACTCCACCTACCGATGGCACCGAAAGAAGATAGACGCCTGGAGGATAATACCATCTCTTCCGAGATGAGCCAAGAGGAGATTGAGAAGGTTATAGAAGATGACCTGAAAAGTTTAGGGCCTGTCTCTGGTGTTAATAACCACATGGGTTCAGCAGCCACTGCGGACCGAAAGGTGATGGAAGTGATCATCGGTGAATTAAAAAAACATGACCTCTTCTTTGTGGATAGCGTCACCACACCCCATACGGTCGGCTACAAAGTTGCGGTCGACTTTGGCGTTCTGACAGCCCGGCGTGACGTCTTTCTGGATAATGAAAAAGACCCGGAATACATCAAGGGTCAGATACGGCAACTGATTGCGAAGGCTCGGAAGAATGGCCGGGCAATCGGCATCGGCCATGCCCACCCCATCACCTTCCAGACCATCAAGGAGATGCTGCCGGAGTTTGAAGAAGCCGGGGTCTCCTTGACCACCGTTTCCCAACTTCTTAAACGATAGTTTTGGTTCACAAAAAACCATATCTCTGTTTCGTCATATTGACTGTGAGTTTTTTGGGAAAGATTGAGGTCTTTATGATAAAATAAAAACGATGAAGGGGAAAAAGGTTCTTCTGGGTGTTACGGGAAGTATTGCTGCCTTTAAGGCAGCAACTTTAACCTCCCAACTGGTAAAGGAGGGCGTAGAAGTTAAGGTGGTGATGACCAGGGAAGCAGCCTCTTTTATTACTCCGCTCACCTTCCAGACCCTCTCTGGGAATCGGGTCTACCAGGAGATGTTTGAATTACCAGAAGGCCTGGGGATTGAGCACGTGGCTCTGGCGGAATGGCCAGACCTTGTTCTGGTCTGCCCGGCAACCGCCAATATAATCTCCAAGGTTGCTTCCGGCATTGCGGATAATTTACTCTCTGCGGTGATTCTCGCCACGCAGAAAAAGGTCATCTTTGTCCCTGCGATGAATGCCGGCATGTGGCATAACCCTATCCTTCAAAGAAACATCTTAAGGCTAAAGAGGCTGGGCTACGGTTTTATCGGTCCAGTAAAAGGCAGACTTGCCTGTGGGAAGGAGGGTACCGGTCGGATGGTGGAGCCGGATAAGGTGATAAGACTGCTCAGGAAAATGGTTTCTTAATCTTGACCGAAGAGACTGGGAAATATGAGAACAAAGGAGAGAAAAATCTTGATGAAAGATGTCCGGCGGCTGGTGATTAAGGTGGGTACCAGCGTCCTTACCACCAATGGCAATCGCCTGGATACCTCCTATATAGAAGGATTGGTAGAAGAGATTTCGGATCTGCGAAAGAACGGGTTTGAGGTCGCCCTGGTCACCTCTGGCGCCATCGCTGCCGGAATGAAGATACTCAATATAGTATGCCGACCCAAGGATATGCCCACCCTTCAGGCAGCAGCTGCTGTTGGCCAGAGCAACCTGATGCGCACCTATGAGCGGCTCTTCCGGGAACAAGGGTTTGCCGTGGGTCAGATTCTGCTCACCCGAGATGTCATGCTTGACCCGGAGCGGTTCCGAAATGCCAGAAATACCCTGGAAACACTCTTCTCTTTAGGTGTCATTCCCATTATCAACGAAAATGATGCGGTTGCCGTGGAAGAGATACGCTTTGGCGACAACGACACCCTCTCTGCCTTGGTGACCAAACTGGTCAAGGCTGACCTCCTTATTATTCTTTCCGATGTTAATGGATTTTATACCAACGGCCGGCTCTGCCCGGTAGTCCACAAAATCTCTCCTTCTCTAATGTCAGAAGCCAAAGGGAGCCGCTCCGAAAGGAGTGTTGGTGGTATGGCCACAAAACTGGAGGCAGCCGCCATTGTCACCAAAGAGGGAAAACCGGTAGTTATTGCCAATGGCCGCAAGGAAAGGGTAATTCAAAGACTCCTTTCCGGAGAGGAGATCGGCACTTTATTCCTTCCTGGTGCTGGCAAATCTTAAGGTAGTTTCGCGTATAATAAGACCTCTACAAAGAGGCACTTTCAGACTTGCGCCTGGCCCCGCTTGACAACGGAAATCTTTTACGGTAAGATACTATCAGAAAGTAGTAAAACAGGTTTTTGTGTGGTCGCAAACAAAGTAATATTGGAAAGGGGGTGAGAAGAGGGAGAAAGAAGAAGTAAAGGGTCTTTGAGAAGAAAAGTTTTGT
>CAZPLE010000142.1:0-10764 GCA_964587375.1 uncultured bacterium | reverse complement strand
ACCTCGATCTTTTTTAACACTGGGCCGTAAAGGGGGACGACGCGCTCTACACCCTCTCCATAAGAGACTTTTCTGACCGTTACTGTCTTACCGGTTCCACTCCCACGCAGGGCGATAATCGTTCCCCTGAAAATCTGAGTTCGTTCTTTCCCGGCTTCCACGACCTTCAGGTGAAGAGCAACTTCATCTCCAGGTTTAATGGGCGGCATCTCCTTTGACAACGATTCTTTTTCAATTTCGGCAAGAAGGTTCATCTTTTCCTTTCTGGTGTTTCATCAGCAACTCTCTTACCAACCGTTCTTTCCCACTCACTGTAGATACAACCACAGTAGTTTTGATGGTAAATTCCCCACCTCTGTATCTTCCTCCGAAAATCTTCTCCGAAGGAGCGAAAATCCCGGTAAAGAAAAGGGATACCTACTTCTTTGCCAATCTCCACCCCTAATTCTCTTACTTTTTCGTGCGGTTGTCTTCTACTTGCCAGAAGCGTGGTGGAAAAACTGTCATAACCCCCCTTCTTTGCAGCGGTAGCCGTGTTCCGTAAGCGCTCTTGATAGCAGTAAATACAGCGTTCTCCCCTGTTCTGCGCCTCAACCAAGCCGGTAAGGAAGCCTGGAAAATCTGCTTCCTGGATTGCTAAAGATATTCCCAGCCTCTGGAAAAGAAAACCTGCGGTCATCAGTCTCCGCTGGTATTCGGAATAGGGGTGGATATTGGGATTATACCAAAATCCGGTTAAAATCCTACCCTCTATCTGCAGGGTTTCCAGGGGGTTTAATGCACACGGTCCGCAGCAAACGTGCAGTAGAATGCGCACTATTATATTTTAGCATGAATAGAAAAGGAGCGTCAATTTCACTATGGAATCTTTGGCATAGACTTTTATTATCGTATAAGGTATTAAATTTCATAAAATGGTCTGAAAATTTATGATAAAATTAAAAGGTATGGAGTGGAAGTGGTTCAGTAAAAAGATTATGTTTTCGGAAGACTGGGTGGAGGTACGTTCCTTAAAAATTCCGGATGAAGCCAGTAATTTTAAGCGTTATCGGGTTACTACCTGCTGGGACCCCACCGGTAGAAAATTTACCCGGATACCTGCCCGAGGGTTTTTAGCCAAAGACGAAACTGGAAAGATTGGTGCGGTGGTAATTGGGCAAGGTGGTGGGTATATCAAAATCGGCTGCCGATTTTCTGGTTGCCAACCGGCCATCTTTGTACCCCTCAATAGTCTGAGCAAAAAGGCGAGAAAGAGCCTTTTACGCAAAGGTTCTTTTGACACTTTTACGGAAGGCGAATTTCTCTTTGCCCGCCAGCGTGGGGAGAACTTTTTCCGGTGAGCAACTCTAATCACGCACCTTACCAGCGGTAGTGTGCAAAGGCGCGGTTGGCTTCTGCCATTCGATGAACTTCATCGCGTCGTTTGATGGCCTCGCCTTCTCCTTTATAAGCGTCAACAATTTCCGTAGCGAGTTTTTCAAACATCGGCTTCCCTTTCCGTTTGCGGGTTATTTCCAACATCCAGCGAATAGCGAGGGAGATAGAACGGTGGGGAGGAACTTCTACCGGAACTTGATAGGTAGCTCCACCGATACGCCGGCTGCGTACCTCAACCCTGGGTCGGACATTATCAAGCGCTTTCCGTAAGACTGTTACCGGGTTCTCTTTGGTCTTTTCGCTTACCATGTCCATTGTTTGGTAGAAAATGTTTTGACTAAGGTTCTTTTTCCCATCCCACATCATCATGCTGATGAATCGAGAAACTTCTTCACTTTGATATTTAGGGTCCGGAGGAATCGTCCTTCTTCGTATACCTCTTCTTCTTCCCATGGTAATACCCCTTGTTTTGCTCTCCGAAAAAAATTCAGCTGTCTTGGACCTTAATTAAGCCTTTTGCTGTTTGGGCGCTTTGGTGCCGTAACGGCTGCGACTGCTTCTCCGACCATCCACACCCAGAGCATCGTAAACACCTCTGACCACGTGATACCTAACACCCGGTAGATCCTTAACCCTACCACCCCTGACCATCACAATTGAGTGTTCCTGAAGGTTATGTCCTATCCCCGGGATATAGGCAATTACTTCTTTCTTGTTGGAAAGGCGGACTTTGGCAATCTTACGCAGTGCAGAATTCGGCTTTTTGGGGGTCATCGTCTTCACATAAAGACATACCCCACGCAAAAAGGGATTGCCCGCCAGTGCCGGCGCTTTAGAAAATTTGGGTTGTGGTTTACGCGCTCCCCTGACCAATTGATTTACGGTAGGCATTATCTTCTCCTTATTATAAACTTTAAGGTTAAAATTCACACCTTCCTTATTTTAAATCTCTTTCTAAATCTACCAACTGCGCCTCTTTCGGTTTTAGTTCCCTTGCCGGTTTAAGAAAGAAACCAGTCCCAGCAGGAATCAGTCTACCCAGAATGACGTTTTCCTTTATACCTAAAAGCGGGTCTTCTTCGCCCATCAGCGCAGCATCAGTCAAGACGCGCACGGTCTCCTGAAAGGATGCTGCCGAAATGAAACTTTCGCTGGCTAAGGCTACCCGGGTTATACCCATTACCAATGGTTGCAAAATTGCCGGTTGTCCACCTTGGGCTATCACCCGCTCGTTCTCTTTATTGGCACGTACTCGGTTAACTTCTTCTCCTTCCAGAAAAAGGGTATCGCCCGGCTTTTCAATGCGTACACGCGAGAGCATTTGGCGGATGATAATTTCAATATGCTTGTCATTGATGGTCACGCCCTCCAGGCGATAGACAGATTGGATTTCATTCAAAAGATACTCATAAACCTTTCGTTCCCCACCAATGCGCAATAAGTCATCAAGGGCTACCGCACCCTCAGTCAGTTTTTCGCCCGCATTGATGTAATGACCATCCGAAACCAGAAGGTGTTTGTCAAAAGGAATGATATAAACCTTTGTTTGGTTAGAGACAGTGCTGGAAACTTTAACAACGCGCTGGTTCTTTTCGTTTATCTCTATAGAGACTCTGCCGTCAATTTCCGAAAGAATTGCTGGGTTCTTGGGGCGCCGCGCTTCGAAAAGTTCGGCTACCCGGGGCAGTCCGCCGGTAATATCCTGAACCCGGCCAGCCAGTCTGGGGATGCGAACAAGATTATCTCCCGCCAGAACCTCCTGCTCCTCCTCTACCATCAAGTGAGCATCCACCGGGAGATAATGCGAATCTATCTTTTTTCCTTGAGAGTCTTTAACAACCACCACCGGCGCAATATCCTCTTTATGCCCGATAATCACTTTGTGTGCATGACCGGAAACTTCATCAATCTCTTCTTTGTAGGTTACGCCCGGAATCAGCCCTTCGTAACTGACCTTTCCAGACTTCTGGGCAAGGATAGGAAGCATATAGGGGTCACGCTCCAGCAAAACATCGTAGCGCTTGACATGGTGCCCTTCCTGTACCCGAAGCACATCACCAACCTGGACTGAATAGTGGTCTACTTCGCGACCACGTTCGTCAATTAAAACCAAGGTTGCTTCCCGGTTTAAAACGACGGTGGCACCGTTCCGGTTGACCGCTGGTGAAAGATGACGAAACTTTACGATTCCTTCTCGTCTGGCGCGAATCTCAGTCTCTCCGACAATTCGGCTCGCTGTGCCTCCAATATGGAATGTTCTTAAAGTTAATTGGGTGCCTGGTTCTCCGATGGATTGGGCGGCAACTATCCCTACCGCTTCACCCAACTCTACCATTCGGTGGGTACTTAAATTCCACCCATAACACCTCTGGCAGACACCACGTTCTGCTTTACAGGTAAGAACGGAGCGAATACGAATCTTCTCTATGCCCATCTCTTCTATTCGGGCAGCGGCTGCTTCGGTAATGACCTGATTACTCTCCACAATTAACTCGTCAGTCACAATATCAACAATTCGGTCCACCGCTACCCGACCGACGATTCTTTCTCGCAAAGGCACCATCAGGCGCTCCCCTTCCCAGACAGGCGTTACCATAACGCCCGCATTGGTCTGGCAATCCTCAATGGTAACCACTACATCCTGCGCTACATCAACAAGTTTCCGAGAAAGATAACCTGCATTAGAAGTCTTTAGAGCAGTGTCAACCAGACCCTTTCGCCCTCCATGCGTGGAGATAAAATATTCCATTACCGATAAGCCTTCACGGAAGTTTGAAATTACCGGAGACTCAATTATTTCGCCAATTCCACCAGTAATTCTTTTTGTGGGTCTGGTCATAAGGCCACGCATTGCCATCAATTGGGTTACCTGCTGACGATTGCCACGGGCACCAGACTGAACCATCAGGTATATCGGGTTGACCTCAAATTTTTTCTCCAGGTTGGTGCCAAGCATTGCAAAGAGATGTTCGCTCAACCGCGAGGTACAAGAAGTCCAGGTATCAACGACCTTATGGTACCTCTCGCCTTCGGTAATAATACCTTTTTTATAATCCTGCTCCACTTTACGGACCTCTTTCGCGGTCGCTTCTACCAGTTGCCATTTGTCTCCGGGAATTAGTAAATCACGGATACCGATGGTAACCCCAGATTTGGTAACGATTTCAAATCCTAAATCCTTCGCCTGATCCAGGAAGCGAGCGGCTCTTTCCCATCCATAACGGGAATAGATCTCCTTAACCATTCTACTCAGAACGCTGGCATCAACAAGATTATTGTAATACCCTATTCCAGCGGGCAAAAGTTCGTTGAAAAGAATCCTGCCCGGGGTGGTCTCTATTATCTCGGAGTCTATTCTCACTCGGACAGGCTGGTGATATGAAAGATATCCAGCATCCAACCTTTTTAAAACCTCGTCTGGTCCGGAATAGACCTCTTTTTCTGGGGAGAATGTTTTATTGGCAAGGGTAAGGTAATAACAACCCATGAGGGCTTCACGTGTCAAGTTGGCAATGGGCTTACCGTTGGCTGGAGAAAAGAGATGGGTGGCGGCATTAAGAATCAAATGGGTCTCCATTTGGGCTTCAATAGAGAGGGGAACGTGAACTGCCATCTGGTCACCATCAAAATCGGCATTGAATGCAGTACAGACCAGCGGATGCAATTTTATCACGTTCTCCTCAATCAGCCGAGGGAAGAAACCCTGAATGCTCAGCCGGTGCAGGGTTGGTTGCCGATTAAGAAAAACGGGATGATTAGCCGTCACATCTTCCAGAATTTCCCACACTTCTGGGTCGTTCCGCTCCAGAGCGCGTTTGGCACTAGCAATGGTATGGACGTATTCGCGGCGCCGCAGTTCCCTCAAGATAAACGGCGCAAAAAGTTCCAGTGCCATATGTTTGGGCAGACCACACTCATTGAGTTTTAACTCAGGGCCAACCACGACTACCGCTCTGCCGGAATAATCCACCCGTTTCCCCAGAAGGTTCTGGCGGAAGCGACCCTGTTTGCCCCGAAGAGCATCTGCTAATGACTTCAGCGGTCGGTTATTTCTCCCCAGAACCTGAGGACCATGACGGCCATTGTCAAAGAGCGCGTCCACCGCTTCTTGAAGCATTCGTTTTTCATTGCGGATAATGATATCGGGCGCTCGCAACTTAAGGAGTCTCTTGAGCCGGTTATTGCGATTGATTATGCGCTGATAAAGGTCATTTAAATCAGAGGTTGCGAACCGTCCACCTTCCAAAGGAAGCAGTGGTCTTAAGTCTGGAGGAATGACTGGAATCACGTCAGTTATCATCCATTCTGGTTTGGTATTGGTTCGTAACAACCCTTCTATCAATTTTAACTTTTTTATGATAGAACGACGCTGACCCTGACCGGTTCTATCTTTCTCCAGTTGTTTCAAAAGATGCTCGCGCTCTTTCTCCAGGTCTATCTTCTGCAATAATTCTTTGATAGCCGCCGCCCCGATTTCCGCCTTTAATCCAGGGTATTTCTTTTTTGCTTCTTGATACTCCTTCTCGCTTATCAAACTCTTGACCTGGTAAGGACTGTCGGCCGGGTCAAGCACCAGGTATCTTTCAAAGTAAAGCACCAACTCCAGTTGGTTCTGGGACATATCCAGGAGAGTACCCATCCAGTTGGAGACAGACTTAAAGATCCAGACATAACTTACTGGAGCCATCAGAGCGATGTGACCCATCCGGCTACGGCGCACATCGGAGGTAGTCACTTCCACTCCGCAACGGTCGCAGACGATGCCTCGGTACTTTACTTTTTTGTATTTACCACAAGCACATTCCCAGTCCTTTACCGGACCGAATATCTTTTCACAGAATAACCCATCTTTTTCTGCTTTAAAGGTGCGGTAATTAATGGTCTCCGGCTTCTTCACCTCACCATGGGAAGAGGCTTTGATAGTTTCCGGAGAAGCAAGGCGTATGGAAACGGCTTCTTTACCATCACTGCGGCGAATTATTTTAATATCAAATCCCAAACCCTTCAATTCATTCATCAAAACGTTGAAAGACTCTGGAGATTGGTAATAGTCAAAATCCTGATCCTTGACGATACTTTCGTAAACCTTCTTTCGTCCTATAATGTCATCGCTCTTTACCGTGAGCATTTCCTGGAGAAGGTTGCTGGCACCGTAACCTTCCAGTGCCCAAACCTCCATTTCACCAAACCTTTGGCCACCAAACTGCGCACGACCGCCCAGGGGTTGTTGGGTGACCAGGGAATAAGAACCGACACTACGGGCGTGAATCTTGTCATCAGCCAGGTGATAAAGTTTCATCATATAAATATAGCCGCAGGTGGTTCTTCCTTGAAATGGTTCTCCAGTTTGGCCATCGTAAAGTTGCACCTTCCCATCTTCGGGCAGTCCTGCGGAAAGGAGCAATTCACTTATTTTTTCTTCTGTAGCACTGTTAAAGATCGGCGTTTCAACAGAAAACCCCAGAGTTTTAGCCGCCCAGCCCAGATGGGTCTCCAAAATCTGGCCCACATTCATTCGCGAGGGAACACCTAAAGGATTAAGAATCATCTCCACTGGAGTACCATCAGGAAGGAAGGGCATATCTTCTTCCGGCACGATGCGGGCAATAACGCCTTTGTTTCCATGGCGGCCGGAGATCTTATCACCTACTGCAATGGGCTTCTTGATGGCAATCTGAATCACAACCTTACGGATCACATCGGGACCAAGTTCATCCCCTTGTTTCACATGTTGAATCTCTCTTTTTGCCTCCTTCCTTATCTCTTCCAGCCGCTGGAAAAAGAGAGTTATCAGCTTATCAATTTGACTCTGCTTCTTTTCATCTCTGGAAAGTTTTGGTCTTTTTTCTTTATGTTTGAGCGCGTGTAAGAACTGGGTTAGGTAACTCTTTATCTCTTTTTTCTTTTCCGGAACGATATTTTCAATCCGAAGTTCTACCTGTTTTGTAAGGGCACGTTCTGCCTCTCTTCTCCGTTTTTCAATCTCCTTTATCTTTGCCTGACGTTTTTCCTCCTTTTCTGCGCTCTCTTTTTCCGAAAAACGTTCAAACTTCCGAACATTAACGACAATGCCAGAAATACCTGGGGGCGCATAAAGTGAGGTGTTGTCTACTTCTCGCGCCTTTTCTCCAAATATTACCCGGATAAGCCTTTCTTCAGGAGTTAATTCCGTTTCGCTCTTGGGCGTAACCTTTCCTACCAGAATGTCATTAGGCTTTACAAAAGCACCTATCCGGATAATCCCTTCTTCGTCCAGGTTGGCAAGGGTCTCTTCCGAAACATTGGGTATGTCCCGGGTAATTTCTTCTACACCCAGCTCTGTCTCTCGGGCTTCAACTTCAAATTCCTTAATATGAATAGAGGTAAAAGCATCATCTTTAACCAATTTTTCGCTGATTACGATAGCATCTTCAAAGTTATATCCTCGCCAAGGTAGAAATGCCACCAGAACATTCCGTCCCAGAGCAAGTTCACCATTAGAGTCAACCGCCGGACCATCGGACAGAATTTCCCCTTTCTTAACCTTCTGTCCCACCACCACTAGTGGCCTCTGATTGAAAACGGTGTCCTGATTAAGACGTTGAAATTTTTTGAGATAATAGACCTTCTCGGTATCCAGGTCATCTGGTTTCACTTTCTCTCGCCGAACCACAATCTTTTCGCTGTCCACCCAAGAAACTACCCCATCTTCTTCGGCTTTTATTACGCTTCCGGAGTCACGAACAACTATCTTTTCCATACCGGTCTTTACCAAGGGAGCAATCGGTTTTAAGAGTGGAAGGGCCTGGCGCTGCATATTGGAACCCATCAACGCCCGGTTGGCATCATCATGCTCCAGAAAGGGAATGAGGGAGGTGGAAACGCTGACCATCTGTTTGGGAGAAACATCCAGATAATTGACTTGGCTGACCGGAACTCTGGGAAAATTACCGCGATAACGAACGAGCACTTCTTTCTCTACAAGGTTGCCATTTTCGTCTATAGGGGTATCTGCCGGAGCAATATAGTATTTATCTTCTTCATCGGCAGAAAGGTATTCAATCTCACCGGTCACCCGGCCATTTTTAACCACGCGATAGGGTGTCCTCAAAAAGCCGAGTTTATCAACCATGGCATAGGTGGAAAGAGAGGTGAGAATGCCGATATTGGCTCCTTCAGGAGTTTCAATCGGACAAATTCGACCATAGTGGGTATAATGGACGTCGCGCACCTCGAAACCGATGCGTTTGCGCTCAGAAAATACGCCTTCGCCAATGGCGGTGAGGCGTCTCTTATGGGTGAGTTCGGAAAGAGGATTGGTCTGGTCTACCAATTGGGAATAGGGACTGCGGGCAAAAAAATCTTTTATGCTGGCAGAAAAATTGCGGCTGTTGACCAGTTCCTGAGGAGTCACCTCCTCACCCTTTGACAAATTCAAGCGTTCCTGAACAAGATGGGCAAGGCGAGAAAGCCCTACCTCCACCTGTTCGGAAACAAGTTCTCCCACCATCCGAACACGTTTATTACCCAGGTGGTCTACATCATCTACCGAACCACGGCCTTCATATAGTCCAAAGAGGTAGGCAATGGTGCCCAAGATGTCTTCTTTTGTCAGAACAAGTTCGGTGGAATTTAACCCTAATTTTTTGTTTAGTTGACTTCGTCCCGCTTCGGAAAGGTCATAGGTATCAGAAGAAAAAAAGAGATGGTTAAAAAATTCACTCGCTTTTTTCTTGCTCGCTGGGTCACCTGGTCGAAAGATGTTGTATATTTCAAAAAGTGCCTCTTCTTGGCTGGTCAACGGTTTCTTCTCAATGGTCTTCTGCCAAATTTCGTAGCCCTCTCCACTACCGGCCTCATTGGGAAACAAGAGATTGGTAAGGTCTTTCTTATTACTAAAACCTAATGCGGAAAGAAGGGTAGAAACAACCAGTTTCCTCTTTCCCAGAAGGGCAAATAGGATATTACCACTGTCCACGCGAAATTCAAGCCACATTCCTCGTTTAGAGACTATGCGCGCTGAATATTCTCGGGGAGAGGTACTTTCCTCTTTAAAATAGACCCCCGGTGAGCGCTGTAACCGGGAAATGATGACCCTTTCCACCCCATTGATAATAAAGGTCCCGTGTTCGGTCATCAGGGGTATAACCCCGAGGAATACCTCGTGTCCCTCTTTTGTCTCCCTTGCTTGAATCAGTTCTCCGGTAACCTTATCCCGCTTCACCAAACGTAAGCAAACCCGCAGGACAGAACCATAAGTCAAACCGGCGATCTTGCATTCGTTAATCGTATGGGCTGGTGGCTCTAAAACATAATAAAGATATTCCAATTTAAGTGTACCGTCATTGCTGGAGATGGGAAAGACCTTCCGGAATACCCCTTCCAGCCCCTGGTTCTTCCTCTGCCGGGGGTCTTCATCTTCCTTCAAAATTTGAAGAAATTCTCGGTACGATTCTAATTGGGCACCCAGCAAGTTAGGAATTTCCAGTTCTTCTAACCGCTTTTCCCCACAATAAACTATCTTGGCTTCTTTCATATATTTTTACGTATCTATCTACTTCCTACTTCTATTCTAATTTTACTTACCAACACTTCTTATTTGATTTCTACCTTGGCTCCGACCGCTTCCAGTCTTTTCTTAATTTCTTCAGCCTCTTCTTTACTCACGTTTTCTTTAACAGGTTTTGGTACACCTTCTACCAAATCCTTTGATTCTTTCAAGCCCAGACCGGTAATTGCCCTTACCTCTTTGATCACCGGAATCTTGTTGGAGCCCGAATCACTTAAAATCACCGTGAAAGTTGTTTTTTCTTCGGCTGCGGCAGGTGCTCCGGTGGTGCCTGCGGCTGTAGCTGCTCCAGCTACAGACAGAGGCATCACGGGACTAATCCCAAATTTCTCCTCCAGGGCCTTAGTCAGTTCAGCCAATTCCAGCACTGAAAGATTGGCTATCGCGGAAACTAACTCTTCTTTCCCTAACTTTGTAGTCTCACCCATTTTCTTCTCTCCTTTCTCTTTATTTTATTGTTAAAAATTCCTACAAGGAACATAAGTGATAAAAACACGAAAAGGTCACCTCGCCTTTTCGCTGCTGATACCTTTTAGCGTTAGCAATAGTCGCTGAGGTACCGCTTTCAGGGTCCACAAAAATTTGTATAGCGGACTGGATAATGCCAAACAAAATTGCCCCAGCAAAACTTCTCTTTCCGGAAGTCTTGAAATCTCTTCCAATTGTTCTGAAGAGATAAAATTACCATCTTGAAACCCACCCCGGAAAACCAAAAGATTTCCTTTTTCCTTATTAAAACCATAAATGGTTTTAACGAGAGGAAGGGGGTTGTCACCAAAGAAAAGTATGACGCCTGTGGGACCAGAGACAAAAATCTTTTTCTTTTCTTCGGGCAGGAT
>CAZPLE010000141.1:0-24284 GCA_964587375.1 uncultured bacterium | reverse complement strand
GCCTTAAATATGAGGCCTACCGGCCCACTACGCGTAGCATCCGGGATGATTGCCAGAACGCTTTTCCCAGCAAAATCCTCTTTTTCCAGTAGAGCCTTCCGGCAGAGGGAAAAGAGTTCTTCTTCCGTAAAATATCTTTCTCTGTCTTCCTTACTCAATATCATATTGTTTTCATCTCATTATCCCAGAACGGAGGAAGAGCAGCGGAATACCACATTACAGAATAAGGAGACGGCCACCGGGATTGAGCTTAGCATAAAGCATCTTCCTTATCTCTTGCTTCTCCCGGTAAGCCTTTACGTGGTCGTAATCGGGAGAGTCCCAGGGGGGTATGGTGAGTAAAACTCTGGAGAATTCAGCAACGAGCCTCTCTTCCACTTCTCCAGCATACCTGCCTTTTAGAAATAATTGAAAAACCTCTGGAAAACGGTTCCATGCCTCCTGTTCCCTACCCGGCGGAATGGGATAAAAAAGGCCGTTATTCTTCTTAACTGCCTGGTAATCACCGTCTCCATCTCCAATCATTAAAACCTGGTCATCCCGGTAACCACCAACTTTTTTGGCTATTTCAATGTGGTGCTTTTTGGTGCCCATCTCCTGCCCGGCAACAGTCTGGATGTAACTATCCAGGCCCTGTGCTTCCCAGTAGTTGGTAAGGTCTTCGTAAGGTGTTTGGGAGACCACCAAGAGATCGGCGTGCTGAACCATCAATTCCAGAGATGCTTTTACATTATCAAAAGGAGGAATCTTCAAATTGATGAAGGGAAAGGTTCTGTTGACCGCTTCGCTCCAGCCTAAAAGTTTATAAAGATAAAGGTTCATAGGTTGGGTAGAAAGATACCTTTCCAGGCTGGGGTTTCCCAGACCCAGGTTGTTCCGGGTACAATAGTCAATGTAATTTTTCAACGGCTCAATCTCTGGCAGTCGGATCCCATCTTTCTTTACTACTTGCTGGACGTCTTTCCGGGAAGACAGTGCCTGTAAGGTGTATTGTACGGCCAAAAAACGGTTGCAACCCCGATGGACCGAAAAGAGGTTATAGTACTCCGCCACTTCCCGGAAGTAGGATTCTATCTCCCACAGTTGATAAAACTCCAGGTATTGGGGGTGAAAGACAAGCATCTGCTTGCCGTTCATATTGTCCGTCACACAACCATCAGTATCAATTGCCACCAGAAACTCTTTGGTGCGCTTGAAATTTTTTAACTGTTTCTCCGGATCCTCCTTCAATTCTTGAGGAGTAAGTTTTATCAAAGCCATAGCCTCTCCTATTGTCAAGACCGAAAACCGTAAGGAAGGTACTCTCCGCAAACCTTAGGCACGGAAATATCCTGGAAATTGGCAAAGAGTGGTAAATCGCCCCCAAGTAAGGGTGTTGCCCATTTAATAAAATCATCAGTTACATCTACCTTATCACTGGAAATCCATTGGCTGGGAAATCTTCTTTCGGCATTGGCCACCACTTTTAGCGGAACGCAACCATAAGTAACCTTATATTTCGATCCAGGCTCCCTGATAATGGTAGACATAAATCCCGTCTCTCCTGTTAAGGCAATTCGGGCGGCATTGACACCCACCTGGTATGCCTCCTCCAAGTCAACCTCTGAAACGGTTGCTATCTCGCGCCTCTGCTTTGTGCCTGGCCTTTCCGAACGGGCGATGCCAGGAACAACCAAGCGGCTCTGGGCCCTTCCTTTGCTGTCTTTGCGGTCAAGGCCGTTGAGGTAGTTGGTCAAAACCTGCTCAACTGTCTTGCCAGAAGCACTGAACTGTTCGTGGCCAAAACTGTCACGCAAAATATCCAGATCGCCAAAATTAACCCCTTCGCTGACCACCACAATGCAACGCCGGAACTCCTCCAGTCTTTCGTTCACTTTCCGGGTTATGTAGGTGAGGTTCTCCTCCGGACCGCTGGTAAAGGCTTCGGGAAGAGTGAGTAGTAATGGCATCTTCCTCTCTGGGTCAGCCAACCGGGCAGAAGCAGCAATGAAACCAATCTTGCGGCCCATAACGCCAATCACTAATACTGGATCGCTGGTATAACTGGCTTTATTCTCCTGGTTGGCTTCCAGGATATTGATAGCCGTGCTCCTGGCAGTACTTCCGTAACCAGGGTTGTGGTCGCAGATGGCAAAGGTTCCATCCGGCTGAAGACCACCCCCTACATCGTTGTCTATCGTTTTGACAATCCCGGCGCAGATAAGGTCAACTCTTTTCTCTTTTGCCAGGGTATTGATCTTATCTGCCGTATCCATTGAGTCATTGCCACCACAGTAAAAGAAATATCCCACCTGGTGCTTCGTAAACACTTCAATTATCCTTTCTAAATCTTCCTGACTCTTTATCTTGTACCGGCAACTCCCGAATATCCCGGCAGAAGGCGTCCTCTCCAGCAAAGCAATCTCTTTCGGATTCTGGCTGCTGATATCCAAAAATTCTTCGGTCAGCACACCGATTATTCCCATCCTGGCGCCGTAAATTCTGTCTACCTTGCCAGAACTTTTTAAGGTATCAATAACCCCACGGATACTGTTGTTAATAACCGCGGTAGGCCCACCAGATTGAGCAATCACAGCATTCTTCATTTGGTAACCTCCCTTTCTGGCCGGCCGTTAACCAGCCATTCGGTATGAAATTCTCTCCACCTTCCGTCGGCACTTTTCAGCAAATTAGGGTCACCGGAACCCACCACTTTAAAGTAACCATGCGCACCAAAATAGTCGCGCTGAAGAGCGGCAACCTGCGCGGAAAACATCAGGGGAGTAGCCAACTGAGCGATATAGTCGTAGGCGCTGGTCAAAGCCAGGGCCGGAACTCCGGCCTGGTGAGCGGCAGCAATCAGTTGAGCCAGACTCTCCAGATTCTCAGAGACAAACTTAGAAAACTTGGGAGCAGCAAGAAGACTGGGTAACTGCGGGTTTTCCTGGTATGCCTGGGCGATCTCATCTAAAAACTGGGCTCTGATTATGCAGCCGGCACGCCAGATTCTAGTGATGTTGCCAAGGTTGAGGTTAAACCCATATTCCCTGGAAGCCGCTTGGAGAAGCGCCATGCCTTGAGCATAAGAAGAGATCTTGGCAATGTAAAGGGCGTCATGAGCAAGCTCAAGCAGTCTCTTCTTCATTGGACCTTTGGTCTTCCGGTGAGGCAGATCCAATATCTTTGACATCTTCAGCCGCAAGTCCTTATCCTGGGACATCTCTCGGGAAAAGACTGCCGCCGCAATCGTCGGCACCGGAACCAGCAGTTCCAGAGCGCTCTGAACTGTCCAGGTACCGGTTCCCTTCATCCGGGTGATATCCGCTACCCGGTCCACCAGGAATTCTCCGGTCTCTTTCTCTCTCTCCTTCATGCTGTCGGCAGTAATCTCTATCAAGTAAGAGCGCAGGATGTCATCTTTACCGTTCCACTCCAGCATAATGTCTGCTATCTCACCGGAGTCCATATGTAAGGCATTTTTGAAGACCCAGGCACACTCCCCAATCAATTCCATGTCGCCGTATTCTATGCCGTTGTGCACCATCTTAACGTAATGACCGGCGCCGCTGGGTCCGATGTAGGTTACACAAGGGAGACCATCGTATGCCCGGGCAGCGATATCGGAAAATAGTTTCTCCACCAGTTGATATGCCTCTGGTTTACCACCAGGCATTATCGCCGGGCCTTTCAGGGCTCCTTCCTCACCACCCGAAACGCCTGTGCCAATAAAGAGTATTCCCTTTTCTTCCAGATAAGTACAGCGCCGCATCGTATCCTTGAAAAAGGAATTGCCGCCGTCAATAATCAGGTCACCGTTGTCCAAGAGCGGTACCAACTGTTCAATAAAACTATCCACCGGTGCGCCCTCTTTTACCATCAGCATTATCCTTCTCGGCCTTTCCAGCGTGGCAATAAACTCTTTCAATTCGTAGGTTGGAATAATCTTCTTCCCTCTGGCAGAACCTTCAGCAAAGGCTTTGGTCTTCTCGCCGGTCCGGTTATAGACCGCTACCCGATAGCCTTTACTCTCCATGTTGAGGGCCAGACTTCGGCCCATCACCTCCATGCCAATCAACCCGATATTTGCCTTCTCCGCCATTTTTATTCTCCTTTCAGTACTATACTCCGGAAAATGCATTGAATCCACCGTCGATTGGTAGCACTATTCCGGTAACAAATCTGGAGGCGTCTGAAGCCAGCCAGATGACAGCGCCCAGAAGTTCTTCCGGTTCGCCAAACCTACCCATCGGCGTATGGGAAATAATCGCTTTACCCCTTTCGGTCAATTGTCCTTTTTCGTCCTGCAACAGATAACGGTTCTGCTCGGTGAGGAAGAATCCAGGTGCAATGGCGTTGACGCGTAGGTTTTTGTTATACTCTAAGGCAAAATGGACCGCCAGCCATTGAGTAAAGTTGCTGACCGCAGCCTTGGCCGCGGAATACCCAGGGATCCGGGTCAGGGGCCGGAAGGCATTCATGGAAGAGATGTTGATGATGGAACCGCCCTCTTTATTCTCTGCTATTACCCTGCCAAAGACCTGTGCCGGCAGAATCGCACCTCCAAAGAGATTAAGGGCAATGACCTTTTCCAGGCCTGAGAGCGGTAAATCAAAGAAACTTAACTCTTCCGATGTGGTCGCTTCCTTCAAATTACCACCAGCCGCGTTGACCAAGATGTCGATGGTGGGGAAATCATTTCTAATCTTTTGGCAGCACTTCTCTATCTCTTCTTTCTGTAGGACATCAACATAATAACCCTTGGCGTTTATCTTCTCACTTTTAAGTCTCTCCGCCTTCTCCTGGGCTGCTTTAATGTCACAGATAGCCACTGCTGCGCCGGCTTCTCCCAGCCCTTTCGCTATCTGGAAACCCAGTATTCCAGCACCACCGGTAATCACCGCATACCTATTCCGCAGAGAAAAACTTTCTATTATCTTTTCCATACCAGATTAAAATTTTATCACAAAAAACGGTCTTTGGATTTAAAAGAGAAATAGCAAAAGGAGACCGAGTACGAGAAGATAGCCAGAAAACCCAATAAGACTTCCAGAAGCGACTACCTTTTGAAAAAGAAAAAGAGAGAAAAGTCCGGAAAGGAAACTGACAGAGAAACCCAGGGCCAGTAAGGAGCCAGGAACCGCAATACCCAGTTTCCAAATACGGTAAAACTCAACCAGAAAAGCGGCTAAAAGTGCTGGCACCGAAAGAAGGAAAGAGAAACGAAACGCCTCCTGAGGGGAAAGGCCAGAGATAATTGCGACAGAAATCGTACTGCCGCTGCGGGAAATTCCAGGCAAAACCGCGAATAGTTGCGCCACACCTATTCCCAGCGCCCGGGGAAGATTAAGGGAAGCAGAAAAATTAAGTTCTTTTTTCAATGAGGCAAGTGCCAGGATAAGTCCAGTAAAGAGAAAGGTGATGGTTAGGAAAGAAAAGGAATTAAAGATTTTTTCCGCCCACTTCTCCAGAGAAAGGCCGAAAAGCACCACCGGAAGCGTGCCGACAGCGATTGCGGAAAGATAACCCCGGCTGGCACCATCTCTTTCCGGAGCCAGCAAACCCCTGACCAGTTTGAGAATCTCCTTTTGGAAGAAGACCAGGGTAGCGAGCAATGTCCCACCATGAAGAAAAACTGTTAGAAAAAAATCGTCTCTGGTGGGAGGAAAGAAGTGGTTGAAGAAGGCTAAATGGCCAGAACTGGATACCGGCAAAAATTCTGTAAGTCCTTGTAGAAAAGCAAGCATTATCACCTTTACCATTGGTCTCTTCTCCTAAGAGGCAAGAAGAAAAGGTCTTAACCTTATACTTTCCAATTAAGCCTGGATTTGAGCCTTCGACTGGGTTTGAAACAGACGGTCAGGTGCTCAGGAATTGGAAATGGCTCATTAATATATGGGTTGCGGCCGATTTTGGCTCTCCGCTTTTTCACCACAAAGGTACCCAGGGGTCTTAGTTGAACTGAGTGGTTATCCACCAGTTCCTTTTCGGTCTCTGCTAAAAATTTCTCCAGAACCTTAGCCACTGCCTTTTGTTCCAAGCCAATCTCTTTGGCTATGGAACGGACCATCACTTGCCTTTTCACCTTCGTTTTCTCCAGCGCTTTTGGGTAATAGGCAATTTTTCTTCTTTGTGATATTATAATATACTTTAACAGATTTCTTAAAGAGGCCAATCTGGAAAATTACTGGTTTTACCCGAAGGCAAAACGGGAAATATTTAAGATTTAAGTCTGCTACGAGGAGGCCTTGATATGGAGGCAGTGATTGAAACTGGAGGCAAGCAGTATCGGGTAACGCCCGGCATGAGATTAGAGGTAGAAAGGATCCCGGCAACAAAAAAAGAGGGTAAAATTACTTTTGATCGGGTGCTTCTCTTTGTCAGCGACAATGGCAGAGTGGTGACCGATCCTAAAAAACTTTCGGAAATAAAAGTGAAGGCCAGACTCATTTCCGAAAGAAAGGGCAAAAAGATTCTGGTCTTCAAAAAAAAGGCAAAGACAGACTATAAAAAGTCTTACGGACACCGCCAGATTCGTTCGCTGGTAGAGATTGAAGAGATTGTAGCCAAAAAAGTTGCTTAACACGCTATTGGTTCTGGTGGAAGAAGGTCCGACGGGGTTTCCCACGGAAGAAGCCGTTTCGGAGCTGAAAAGTCTCTGTCTGACCGCTGGCTTTCCCGCAAATGAAGTGGAAAGGGTGGTGGTTCGCGAACCCAACCCGGCGACCTTCTTAGGGAAAGGTAAGGTCTGGGAGATTGCCGAGCGAATAAAAGAGACTGGGGTTAACCTTGCGGTCTTAAACCTTGACCTTTCCGGGGTTCAACACCGCAATCTCAATAAGGCCTGGGGCGTGGAAATAATAGACCGGACAAGCCTTATCTTGCAGATCTTTTCCAAGCACGCTCACAGTGCCGCCGGGAAACTACAGGTGGACCTCGCCCGCGCAAACTACTTCCTTTCCCGGCTGACTGGCAGAGGGGTGCTTCTCTCTCGACTGGGCGGGGGGATTGGTACCCGCGGCCCAGGTGAAATGAAGTTGGAAGAAGAGAGACGTAAAATCCGGGAACGTATTCAGCGGATTGAAAATCGCATTGCCAACCTGAAAGGACAATGGCACCGAACCCGCGCCTTACGACAAAGCAGGGGCCTGCCAGAGATTGCCCTGGTTGGATATACCAATGCCGGAAAGAGTGCACTTCTCAACGCACTCTGCGGAAAAGAGGCAACCCTGGTGGCGGATAAACTCTTTGCTACGCTGGATACCACTACCCGGCGTATCTATTTTGGGGAAAATCGGATTGCGGTGGTTACCGACACGGTCGGCTTTATCCACAACCTCCCGCACAGCCTGGTAGCCGCTTTCCACGCTACTCTGGAAGGAATTGCGTCCGCCCAATTAATTGCGCTGGTCCTGGATGGAAGTTCTCCCTTAATAGAGAAACATCTTCAAACCGCCAGAGAGGTTTTGAAAGAGATTTCGGCAGATAATATCCCGACCATCCAGGTAATAAATAAAATTGACCTTTTAACCCCGGAACAAATGGACCGTCTGGCGCGGAAATTTCCAGAAGCATCTTTTGTCTCTGCCCTAACGCACCAGGGTCTGGACCAGTTAAAAGAGAAGGTTGCTGCCAAAGTATGGACGAATCAAAATTCCTGAATAAATACCGGACATTCCTCATCACTAGCCACCTTTCTCCTGACGGAGACGCCATCGGTTGTGAAATCGCCCTTTACTTTTTTCTGAAAGAGAAAGAGAAGGAAGTAATAGTGGTTAATGATGAACCCGTTCCTCAGGACTATCGCTTTCTGAAAGGGAGTGAACTTATCTTTACACCAGAAGAATTTAAGCAGAAGTATCACGCCAGCCAGCCATTGGAAGCAGCGATCTTCCTGGAGTGCAGTAGCATTTATCGTGCTGGCTGGACAGGAAAAATAGCCAAAGATCTTCCGATTCTCAATATTGACCACCACGCTGATAATTCAAGGTACGGAACGGTCAATCTAATCATTACCCACGTCTCTGCCTGTGGGGAGATAGTCTACGATCTGATTGTGAAGTCTGGAGGAACGATTACCCCGGAGATTGCCACTGCCCTTTATGCTGCAATTCTAACCGATACCTCAAAATTCCGGTTTAATACCCGGCCCCAGACATTGCACATCACTGCGGACTTGATAGAAAAAGGTGCTGACCCCAACCGGATCTCGGAAGGTATTTACGAACAAGCCTCTTTCTCTTCTCTTCTTTTGCTCAGCAAAAGTCTTGCTACACTTAAAAAGACTCCTGACGGGAAGGTTGTTTACTGCCGGGTGAGTCGACAGATGTACCAGGAGACAGAAACTACTGATGCTGACAGTGAAAATTTTATAGACTTTTTGAGGGTGGTTAAGGGTGGTAAGATAACCTTTGTGCTAAAAGAACTGCCCAACGGGAAAACGCGGGTAAACTTACGTTCCAAAAATGACTATGATGTTCAGAAAGTGGCAGCCAAATTTGGGGGAGGAGGGCACCGCAATGCAGCCGGCTGCACCATTAATACGGACTTAGACAGCGCAGAAAAGCTAATACTGGAAGAGATAAAAAATTCAATAAGTTTTAGTGGAGGCGGGGAGTAGCGAGCTCCCGTCCTGAAGGAAAGAACGGTTGGCCCTACATGCTTATTTCCCGCTTTTTCTTCCTGCCGGATTCTCCCGGGAAATGGATAATCCAGCCGTAGTCTTTTTAATCTCTCACTTCCTTATGCTAAAGACATCATAAGGAAGCCAGCCTGCTTTCCCGCCCCACTCTCCAACCGCAGGCAATCAGAGGGGAGTCTGATGGCTTTACGCCGCCAGATAGTTTGCCGTATTGGCAGTTTTTCTTTTGGGGATTTTTATACGAGCCCTTCCCCGAACTCGGCATGCTCCAATCCGCTCGTTTCTACTTCAGTCGAATCGGTTCGCCCCCAGGTAATAGGACAAAAGATACTATTTCCCGAAATCGGCGCGGCGTATTTCTCTCTCCGCAATCCTCTTCCGGAGCTTCTCCCGCTTGTCAAACTTTCGCCGAGCTTTGGCAATAGCAATTTCTGTCTTAGCCCAGCCCCGCCGAAAATAGACCTTTAGCGGTATTAAAGTTAACCCTCTCTGCGAAACTGCCTGGGAAATACGCTCTATTTCCCGTTTGTGAAGGAGCAATCTCCGGCGCCGCCGGGGGTCAACTTCCGCCCGGCTGCACGCATAAGGAGCGATATACATATTATAAAGGAAGACTTCATTCCTGTCAAGGCGGCCGAAGGATTCAGCAATAGAGGCATTTCCGGAACGAAGCGACTTTACCTCTGGACCCTGGAGAGAAATGCCGGCTTCCAACGTCTCTAAGATCTGGTAATCGTGTCGTGCCCGGCGGTTATAGATTACTGGCTCAGAAACTTGCTTGGCAGTCATCGTTTGATATATTATATCGTATCTATTGTATCCATGGTAAAGATAGCCGCATCCATACTCAATGCAGACTTTGGAAACCTTGCCTCGGAAATAAAACGGGCAGAAAGGGCCGGGGTGAACCTCATCCATTTAGACATTATGGATGGCCATTTCGTCCCCAACCTTACCATCGGACCCCAGGTTGTGGAAAGTATTCGTTCCTATACCACCTTGCCCTTTGAAGCCCACCTGATGGTCACTGACCCGGATAAGTACTTTTCTGCATTTGTAAAGGCAGGCAGTAACTTGGTCCTTTTTCATATAGAGACAGCCCCGCAACCTGTAGAACTCCTAAAAAAGATAAAAGAGACGGGTGCCCGGGCTGGACTGGTCCTAAATCCGGAAACACCGATAGAGACTCTCTTCCCTTATTTAGAAGAATGCGATCAGATACTGGTGATGTCGGTTCATCCGGGTTTCGGTGGTCAGAGATTTATTGACTCCTCTCTGAAAAAGATTTCCTCTCTTAAAGCGCAACGTAAGAATTTGGGGTTAAAATTCCAAATTGAGGTTGATGGCGGAATTAATCAGAAAACGGCACAAGAATGCCGTAAGGCTGGTAGCGACATTCTGGTAGCAGGCACCTATCTTTTCCGGGCAAAAGATATCAAGCGCGCGGTTGCTTCCTTGCTGAAGAAGCAAGGCTAAGGCGACGGGTTTTCGGGCCAATAATCTCTATCCTTATCCACTTTGTCTCTTCCGGTAGGTACTCTTTTATCTTCTCCGGCCACTCAATCACTATCACGCCTTTGGCAGCAAGACAGTCAGAAAATGGGGTAGTATCTATCTCAGAAGGTTCCTTTATCCGATAGAAATCAAAATGGAAGAGGGGCAATCGGCCGTTACAGTGTTCTATTAAGATTACAAAGGAAGGACTGCGCACCTCCCTTTCGGGAATGCCTAAGCTTTTGGCAACCCCCTTGACAAAGACAGTCTTGCCTGCACCTAAAGGTCCGGAGAGGGCGATAATCTCTCCTCCTTTAAACCGGCTGGCCAAGTTGGAGGCAAAATCTTTTGTCTCTTTGGGGCTCCGGCTAATTTTGGTTACAACCATTCAATGCAATTTTAAAAAGAGAAGGGTAAGGTCACTGGCACGGATGCCATCTATCCGTCTTGCTTCTTCTAAGGAACCAGGCTGAAATCTTTTCAGTTTCTCTTTCGCTTCGGTGGAGAGGCCTTCTATTTTATCATAGTCAAATCCTGGGGGAATGGGCAGGTGGAAGTTGCCAGCCATCTTTTCCACCAACCTTCTCTCCTGTTCCAGGTAACCTTCGTATTTAATCTCAATCTCAACCTCTTCCTTAATTCGTTTCTCCAAAGAGCCAGAAAGCGACCTTCTGAGGGAGGGGGCTTGCGTCTCCATCTTTTCTAAGTCTGAGTAGGTGACCTCTGGCCGTTTTAGATACCGGGCAAGGTTGACCGTACCTTCCGGCAGAGAGATAAAGGTGGTCTTAAGCCGTTTTATCTCCGCTCTCACTGCTTCCCGGCAAAGAACCATCTTTTCGTAAAGGTCTTTCGGAATCAAACCAAACCGGTATCCATAATCCATCAGGCGAAAATCTGCATTGTCGCTACGTAGAAGAAGTCGGTATTCGGCGCGGGAGGTGAAGAGTCGATAGGGTTCAGTCAGTTCCATAGTCGTTAAGTCGCTTGCCATAACACCTAAATAAGCCTGCTCCCGGCCGGGAATAAATGGTTCTTCACCTTTCAGTTTCAAGGCAGCATTGATACCGGCCAGCAACCCTTGCCCGGCTGCCTCTTCATATCCACTGGTTCCATTGATCTGGCCCGCAAAATAGAGGTTTTCCACCCTCTTTGTCTCCATCGTCTTCTTTATCTGATATGGTGGGAAAAAGTCATACTCTACCGCATAGCCGAAACGTATTATCTCCACATCTTCCAACCCTGGTACAGTTCTTAACGCTGCCTCTTGAACATCAACTGGAAGGCTGGTGGCAAAGCCGTTGACGTAAACCTCATCGGTCTCCCTACCTTCTGGCTCCAGGAATATCTGGTGGTAGGCTCTATCGGGAAAACGTTTCACCTTAACCTCCAAAGAGGGGCAGTAGCGAGGACCAATCCCTTTAATCTGTCCGGTGTAAAGGGGAGCCCGGTGAAGATTTTCATTCACAATGCGGATGGTCTCTGGTGTGGTATGGGTCACGTAGCAGGGAATCTGTTGTGGTGCAAAGTTAGTTGTCCGGAAGGAAAAGGGGGGTGGCTCTTCATCGCCCATCTGGGGCTTTACCCTATCACAATTGATAGAGCGAAAAGAGACTCTTGGTGGCGTTCCAGTTTTAAAGCGGCCCACCTCAAAACCGATTTCTGCCAGAGATTGGCTTAAGCCCTCTGCCGGCTCTTCACCCATCCGTCCGCCCAGGGTCGTCTCCTCTCCAATATGTAAACGCCCGGAGAGGAAGGTGCCGGTTGAGATGATCACTGCCTGGCCGCTATAAGTGTGGCCGGCCTTATCTCTTACCCCATAGACCTTGCCGTTCCTGACCAGAACTTCTTGCACCGTCCCTTCTCGTAAAGTAACCCCGGGCGTATTCTCCAGGGTCTTCCGGACTAAAGACTGATATGCCTTTTTGTCATTCTGAGAGCGGGGGCTATAGGCTGCTGGTCCTTTTCCGCGGTTAAGAACCCGGAACTGAATTCCGGTAGCATCCGCCCAAACCGCCATCATCCCACCCAGGGCATCAATCTCCCGGACAAGTTGCCCCTTAGCAACTCCGCCAATGGCAGGGTTACAGGACATTTTGCCCACCGTATCCAGGTCCATCGTCAGCAGAAGGACCGACAACCCCATTTTGCTGGCAGCGATTGAGGCTTCAGCTCCAGCGTGGCCGCCACCAACTACTATCACGTCAAACCTCTCCATCTTGCTTACCAATCTCTGGATAATTGCCTTCCTTTTCCCAGACAGAAAGCATCAATTGGTACCGTTCCAGGGGCATTCCCGTATAGACGCAGTTGCTGGTGGAAAAGATATATCCGGCACCAGGCATCCCAGAATGGAGGGCGTAACGGGCCGATTCCACAACCTGCTGGTCAGTCCCGGTCTGTAAAAGAGCACAGTTGACATTGCCGATGAGGCAAACTCTATTGCCGTAAAGACGTTTCACTTGAAGAATATCCACGCCAGCCTGAGGGTCAAGAGAATGGAGGCCGTGGGGATTTGCCTGTACCAACTGGTCAATTATCGGCATAATATTGCCGTCAGTATGCTTGATGGTGTAAAACCCCAGGTCCCGGTATCCCTTAATCAATTTTGCAAGGTATGGGGTTACAAACTCAGAAAACTGCCTGGGGCTTAAAAAGGGGCCACTATTTAAACAATAATCTGCGCACATGGCAAAACCATCCAGGCCTCCATGTCTTTGGAGACGCTCTGCCCTCTCCAGGGCCGCATTAACTCTCTTTTCGGCTTCTTCCTTCACCTTCTCCGGTTCATCCATAAGGCGGTAGGAAAATTGAACCATCTGGGACCCATCCGGAATAGCAAAGGTTGCATCACCTTCCACCATCAGGAAGTATCTCTCTCCGCTCTTTTCCCGAATCAAGTCAATGAGGCGCAGTGTCTCTTCCTCTGTGGCTGGATTGGGATGAAGGAAGATGGCACTGTGACCGAACCGCTCGGCAGTGGCTACATAGATATCAGCCATCTCGTTGCGGTGAAGCCTCCTTTCCTTTTCACTCATCTGGTCCCATTGAGCATAAAGGCGGTGGCTGGGGTGTACCTTTCCAAAAGCCTCCATCGTTAGATAGAAGACCAGTTCAAAGTGTGGCACTCTTCCCACCAGTGGCCTTCTCTCCAGAGCAGCGATAAACCTTTCTCTTGGTAGCATAGGCTTCTCTCTCTTCTTCATTCTTTTATTTTAACATAAATTTATGACTAAAATTAGACAAAAAACCTATAAAAAGTTAAAATTTTAAGAACAGGATTCTGAAAAGATGGTTCTGGAAAAGGTCAATCAATTAGGTGATGTGAAAAGGCTCTCTCCAGAGGAATTGCCCATCCTTGCCGAGGAAATCCGGAAAGAGATTATTGGGGTGGTCGCAGAAAAAGGTGGGCACCTTTCTTCCAATTTGGGTGTCGTAGAACTGACCATTGTCCTTCACCGTCTTCTTGACTGGGAGAAAGATATTCTCCTGTGGGATGTAGGCCATCAGTCTTATGCCCACAAGATTCTCTCTGGAAGAAAAGAAGCCTTTAGAAAAGGCTTGCGCACCTTTTTGGGTTTATCCGGTTTCCCAGAACCAAAAGAGAGTCCTACCGACCTTTTTCGAACCGGACACTCCAGTACCTCCATTGCTACCGCTCTGGGTTTGGCTCAGGTCAAGAAGGAAGGCAGGATTGTGGTGGTCATCGGCGATGCTTCTCTGGGTGGTGGAGTGGCTTTTGAAGGACTGAACCAGGCCGCAGCAATGAAAGCAAATTTATGCGTCATCCTGAATGCTAACGAAATGGCAATTTCACCCACCACCGGCGGGCTGGCACTCTCTCTTACCCGGTTTATCACCAATCCTCACCTGGAACATTTTCGGAAACAGACAAAACAACTTCTCCAAAAGATGCCATTTTTAGGCCAGGAGGCGATAAATTTTTTCCAGAAGATAGAAGAGGGAATTAAAACATTACTTGGGCCATCAGAACTCTTTGAGGGAATAGGCTTCCGGTATTTTGGACCTTTTGATGGCCACAACCTTTCTCAGCTAACTGAGGCTTTGGAAAAGATTCTGGAACTTTCTGGTCCAAGGCTCGTCCATATCGTTACCAAAAAGGGCAAGGGTTATCAACCTGCGGAAGAGGACCCGGAACGGTTCCATTCCATCCCCAGTTTTTCAGCAGAGACTGGCCAAGAGACCGGTCCCTCTCCTTATACCTACCGCGAGGTTTTTAGTGAAGAACTTCTTAAACACGCGGAAAAGGACGAAGATATTATGGCGGTAACTGCGGCTATGGCCAGAGGCACTGGCTTACAGAAATTTCAAAAACGCTATCCGGAACGTTTCTTTGATATGGGGATCGCCGAACAGGCAGCAGTGGCTTTCGCCGCGGGACTTGCCAAAAGCGGAAAACGACCAGTGGTGGCTATCTATGATACCTTCTTCCAACGGGCCTTTGACCAGGTCTTCCAAGAGATATGCCTCCAAGAACTTCCGGTTACCTTTATTCTACCCAATCATGGCCTGGTAGGTGAAGATGGTCCAACCCACCACGGATTATATTCCTATGCTTACTTACGCACACTGCCGGGTCTATCCCTTTTTGCTCCTTTTTCTTACCAGGAATTGCGCCGACTGATGGAGATAACCTTATCCTTAAAAACGCCATCGGTAATTCTCTTCCCAAAAGATGCCGGTCCGGAAACCCTTGAACCTATTGAAGTTTCTGAACCGGAGGTTTCGGTAGTAGCGGTGGGCAGTATCGCTGAGACCGCTCGCAAAGTAACCTTAAGGTTGCACAAAGAGGGGATCTCTACAAATTTCCTACCCACCTCTGCAGTCAAGCCGGTAGATAAAGAGATTGTAGAAAAGGCAGCGGAATCAAAACGCTTGGTTATTGTGGAAGAAGGAACGGTGCTTGGTGGCTTCGGAAGTGCGGTTCTGGAAAATCTAACTCAGAAGTGGTTACCCCAAAAAGTGAGGCTGATTGGAGTACCGGATGTTTTGATAACCTTCGGCCGTCGGGAAGAACTGTTGAGTCTGGTAGGCTTGGATGAAGAGGGAATTTACAGGCAGATTAAGGAAGTGTTGTAAGATATGGGCATAACCACGCAAACGAAGAAAGAGAAAGGGTTCCTGGTCATCATTGACATTGAGCGGTGTAAGGGCTGTGGCCTGTGTATCGCCTTTTGCCCAAAAAAGGAACTAAAATTTTCAGACAAAAATAATAAAAAGGGCTATCCCTATCCCGAATTTCGGGGAACCGATTGCATTGGGTGTTTGCGCTGTGGCTTAATCTGTCCGGAGACCGCCATCACCATTCTCCGCAAGTCAAGGAAGAAAGAAAAGGGGAAAGGTTTATAATTAAAAGTTAGGATAATTTTATGCGCTGGAGTAATTACTTTTTGCCGACGCTGAAAGAGGTCTCGCTTCCGGGTGAGGAAACTATCTCTGTCCGCTTTGCTCTGCAAGCCGGACTGGTGAGGCAACTTGCCAGCGGAATCTATACCTACTTACCTTTTGGCTTGGCGGTTCTGCGCAATATTGAACAGATTATCCGAGAAGAGATGAATAGGGCTGGTGCCGTAGAACTCCTGATGCCGGCGCTCCAGCCGACAACCCTGTGGAAGGAATCTGACCGTTACAAACTTTTGGGTAAAGAGATTATCTCCTTTCTCTTTCAAGACCGGCAGGAGAGAGAACTATTGCTTGGCCCCACCCATGAAGAAGTAATAATGGAGGTTGTCCGCCGGGAAATAACCTCTTATAAACAGCTGCCTTTAACCCTTTATCAGATTCAGACTAAGTTCCGAGATGAATTAAGGCCCCGCTATGGCCTGATAAGGTGCCGGGAGTTCTTGATGAAGGATGCTTACAGTTTTGACATCGAGGAAAAGGGCCTGGAGGAAAGTTACCAAAAGATGCGCACTGTCTATCACCGAATCTTTACCAGACTTGGCATAAGGTATCGGGTGGAGAGGGCAGACAGCGGTGCGATGGGTGGTAAGTTCTCCGAGGAGTTCGTTGCCCAAGGAGAATGTCCAGAACTGGAAGTAGGCCACATCTTCAAACTGGGGACCACGTACAGCGAAAAGATGGGCGGTTATTTTCTGGACCAAAGTGGGCATAAGCGGCCTTATGTGATGGGCTGTTATGGTATCGGCGTCTCCCGTCTTATTTCGGCGATAATTGAAAACAATTACGATCCTTCCGGCATTATCTGGCCAGTTTCCGTCACCCCCTTCCTTCTGCATATTCTTCCAGTCAATTACCAGGACCCGCAGATAAAAGAGGTGGCAGACCGGATTTATACCCAATGTAGTGGTGCGATTTATCACCATAAAGAATTGCCTGTCTTGCTGGACGACCGGGAGAAGAGCCCGGGAGAAAAATTTAAAGACGCAGACCTAATCGGTATTCCTTTCCGGGTCACTGTGGGTAAGAATCTAATGGAGAATAAGGTAGAGTTTAAGAAACGTGCCGCTCCTGGAGGCGAATTAATTCCTCCTTCCCAGGTACTGGAAGTTTTGACTCGCCATTTAGCCTGACCCAGAGAAAAGTGGTAGGGTAAAGTAAAAGGTTGATCCTTTACCAACCTCACTCTCCACCCAAACCTTTCCTCCAAAAGCCTGGACGATATGGCGGACGATGGCAAGACCCAAACCGGTGCCACCCATCTGACGACTCCGGTCCTTATCCACCCGGTAGAAACGCTCAAAGATATGAGGTAAATCTTCAGCCGGAATTCCTATCCCAGTGTCGGAAACCTTTACCGTAATTACATTGCCAGACCAAGAGGCACTGATTTTAATCATCCCCTTTTCCGGAGTATACTTTAAAGCATTGTCCAGAAGATTTTCTAATACCTGTTCCAAGCGGTGTCTGTCCACTTTCACTTTAGGTAGCCCTTCCGGGAACTCTGTCACCATGACAATTTCTTTCTTTTGTGCTCTCTGATAAAAAGTTGAGAGGAATTCCTCAATAAAACTTGGTAACTCTACCGGTTCAAACTTATAAAGGGAAAACCCTCTTTCCACTTCCGTCAGGGTGAGTAGGTCCCGGACTAAGTGAGCCAGCCTTTCTATCTGGCGGTGGGCAATCGTATAAAACCTTTGCCCCTCTTCGGAAATGTATCCCCGCATTGTCTCCAGAGCCACACCCAAATTGGCGATGGGGCTCCGTAACTCGTGAGAGATGTTAGCGGTAAATGTCCGGCGTTGCTCAGCCAATTTCTCTTCTTCCGTTACGTCGCGGCCCAAAAATAAAACTCCTCCCTGGATCGGATAAACCGAAAGTTGGAAGGTTTTCCTCTCCGGGAAAAACTCAACTTTTTCCTCCTGGGGTCTTCCATCCTTAAGTACCCTGGCAATTATCTCGTTAACCTTCTCATTGCGAATTACTTCCCAGTGCTTTCGTCCCCAAATTTCCGCAGTGGGGAAAAGCCCGATAGCTCCCTGATTGGCAAAGATGATTTTCCCTTCGGAAGAAATTTCCAGGATAAGGTCCGCTTCTTTATCAAAAAGGTCCTTAAGGCTCTTTAACTCTTCTTTCCGTGCCTTTTTCTCTTTTTCTAATATGGAAACTCGTTCTACCAACAACCGGCTGCCTTTTCGTAAGGTATTGATTTCTTTCTTCTGTCTGGTTACCACCCAGAAGAAGACGGTGAAGAGGAAAACAAGGATAGTAAAAATAAGCATCTGTTTTAAGAAGATTTTATCTTATAACCAATCCCGCGAACTGTTTCAATCATTGAACCAGTTTTACCCAATTTTGTCCGGATTTTCTGAATATGGACGTCAATAGTCCGGTCGATAGTAATTCGGCCCGGAGAGACTGCTCTCAGAATTTGCCGTCGGGCCAAGACTCGGTCTTTATTTTCTGCCAGAAAAAGAAGAATTTGGAACTCAAAACTGGTCAAAGATAATGGTTTACCTTCTAATCTGACTTCAAATTTCTCCCGGTCCAGAACCAGAGGTCCGAGTCGGATTATCTCTTTCGTACCGGGACGAAACAGGGTGCGTCGCAACAGGGCTTTAATCCGGGCAAGGAGTTCCCGGACACGGAAAGGTTTGGTGAGATAGTCGTCTGCACCCAACTCCAATCCCACCACAATATCTGTCTCTTCACCTTTGGCAGTAAGCATCAAGATTGGAATTTGGACAGTAGCCGGGTCATTCTTTAAGTTCCGACAGAGATCCAGGCCGTCCATCTTGGGCAACATCAGGTCCAGAACGATTAGGTCCGGTTTCTGTCGGGAAGCCTCTAAACCGGACAACCCATCAAAGGCAACTGTCACTTCATAACCCTCCTTTTCCAGATTGAATTTAAGCAGTTCTACCAGATCTTTTTCGTCATCAATTACCAATATCCTTGCTTTTGCCATACCTCTATTTTATACCCTGGACGGATATTTATTCAAAAAGACTTTTCAGGATTAATTATTGCTTAACCTTTTCTTAATATTTCCTTTATATTGAGGGCCTAAAATATCTCGTGAAAGGAGGAGACATGTCTAAGTTGAAAGGGGATAGGTTTATGGCAGAAGTGTTAGGAGTGTGGTGGACAGGGTTGTTGGTTAGTATTATGTTTTTCTGGGGAATCTTCCCCAGAAATGTTTTTGGAGCCGACCCGATAATTGAAAAACTACAGGAGAAGGGAATTATCACCGCGGAAGAAGCTGAGATGCTTTACCAAGAGAAGGCTAAAGCCCAGCCCGTAACCCTTTCCACCGCAAACTCAAAATTGACTCTTAAAGGCCGTTTCTTCGTTGGCTACTACCAGAGCGAAGACATGGCTTTGCCAGACGAGTACAACAACAAAAGTAACAGTTTCAATTACAAAAGCGGCTCCTTTGAAGTTCCAGAGGCTAAACTCCAGTTGACCTGGAACCCGGCCGACGCCATTTCGGTAGTTACCCGGATGAGTCTGAATAATGCGACTTTCAATACACTGGATTACTTCTACGCTCAGATCAATGGTATCATACCTGCGGACCCGAAGAGCCGTCTCCGAGCAGGAAAGATAAAAGTTGATTTCGGTGAAGAAACCCATACCGACAACCCGGTGGAAAATAGTGTCGGTTTAATTTCCAACTCGGTTGCCAAAGTGGGTGGTTACGACGAGGGAGTAGAACTCTATGGAAATTTCATCCCCAAAATCTTTGGTTATGTGGTGAGTGTTACCAACGGCAGTGCTGGTACCGGTTTGGACAACAACACCAACAAAGCCTTGTCGGTAAAACTCTTTGCCCAGCCGCTGGAAGCACTTTACTTCTCCGGCAGTTACTACTATGCTGACCTGCCAAAAGATGGAAAGACCGATTTTACTCTCGGCGGAATCGGTACCGGTCCAAAAAACACTCCCTGGACCAGGGAGGTCTGGGAATGTGATGTCAAGGGAAAGATTGTGCAGAAAGATGGGAAAGGGGGTGATTTTGAAAGAGCCAGGATTGCCGGAGCATACGGAGTATTCAACGACAACTTTAAGGGAGCCGTTCCTGACCGACAGGGAGACTATTACTTTCTGGAAGCGGCTTATAACTTCACTTCTAAGATTTATCTGGGTATCCGGTACAGCGTGATGGAATTTGACAAAAAATATACCGAGTGGATTAACGGAGTAGACAATGCCAACGAATACCGAAGAACCAGTCTGGGGCTGGGTTACCGGCTAAACAAACTTTTGACTTTAAAAGGAGAATATTCCTGGAATAAAATTAAAAGGGTTGATGCGGCCACCGGTAACAAAAGTCTCACCGATAACCTATTTGCGCTTGGGTTGGCTGCGTCTTTCTGAGAATGTTGATAACAAAGAAAGGAGGAAAAATGCGCCAGATAATTTTATTGACTACGTTAGGGCTGGTGATGATGACCAGCAGTGTGGGATATGCTTTTTGGGGAAGAGGAAGTAAGGTTACGATTCAGGGTTCCACTACGGTGCTACCCATTGCCCAGAAGGCAGCTGAGGTCTTTATGGAGAAGCATCCTGAAACCAATATTACGGTTCGGGGCGGTGGTTCTGGAACCGGAATAAAAGCGCTTCTGGATGGAACGACCGATATTGCCAGCAGCAGCCGCCCAATGAAAAGGGAGGAAAAAGAAAAGGTTCTTGCTACCGGTAGAACCGTGGTAGAATATAAGATTGCCATTGACGGCCTTGCAATTGTGGTTAATCCCTCCAATCCTGTTAACGGCTTAACCCTGCAACAGGTAAAAGAGATCTTTACCGGTGCGGTTACCAACTGGTCAGAAGTGGGTGGAAAGGATGCAAAGATTGTTCTGGTTAGCCGGGATACGGCCAGCGGGACTTACGAAACGTTTAAGGAACTGGTATTGAAAGGTGCCAACCCCGCGCCGGGTGCGTTGCTTCAGGCTTCCAACCAAGCGGTCTTAACTACGGTGGCGCAAACGCCGACTGGAATTGGGTATATCGGTTTAGGGTACCTTTCGGAAAGCGTTAAGGCGGTAAAAGTTAACGGAGTTATGCCAACGTTTGAAACCGTCAAAAGCGGCAAATATCCGGTGCACAGGTACCTTTATCTGTATACCGATGGAAGATCAAAAAAGGAGGCTACTTCCTTTATCAATTTTCTCCTTTCGCCCGAGGGACAGAAGATTGTGGCGGAAGAAGGTTTTATACCGTTAAATTGATGGAACAAAGAGAAACAACAAGTTTATCAAAATCTTATGCATCGCGATAACCTCATACGTTGGATATTTTTTCTGATTACTCTCTCCTCCATCGTCTTTCTTTTGGGAATTCTGGTGGCGTTAATCGTCAACGCCCTGCCGGCTCTTCGGGAAGTCGGCCTTAAATTTTTTACCACCAACCATTGGTATCCGACCGCGGAGGAACCGGAATTTGGTGCTATTCCTTTAATCATTGCTTCCCTCTGGATTGCCGGAGGTACGCTCTTGTTTTCGGTTCCTCTGGGGATTCTCTTTGCCCTTTTTCTCTCCGAAGCTCTTCCGCAGGGGATGAAGTCATTTCTGAAACCGTCGGTAGAACTATTAGCGAATATTCCTTCGGTTGTTTACGGGTTTTTCGGGATGGTAGTGGTGGCGCCTCAGGTAATGAAACTCTTTCATCTCCCGGTAGGTCTCAACGGTTTAACCGCCTCTCTCGTTTTGGGAATCATGGTTCTGCCAACTATTGTTTCGGTTTGTGAAGACGCTTTTAACCTTGTTCCCTTTACCTACCGGGAGGCTTCTCTGGCTCTGGGTGCCACCAGATGGGAGACGATGATTCACATAACGCTCCCGGCCGCATTTTCCGGCATCTCCGCAGCGGTGGTCTTGGGATTTGGCCGAGCCATCGGGGAGACGATGGCCGTTTTGATGGTAGCCGGAGGCGCAGCTGTCATTCCCCATTCTCTTTTTCAGCCAATGCGGCCTATTACCGCAACTATCGCCGCAGAGATGGGCGAAACTTCGGTGGGCAGTCTTCACTACCACAGCCTCTTTGCTTTGGGTCTCTTCCTCTTTTTCATTACACTTCTCATCAACCGGATGACAGATATAGTTAAGATACGTTTGCTTCGCCGGTTTGCCGGTCATTGAGTATGAAAAGAAGAGTTTTAGTCCAAAATTTCTGGTTTTCCATTCTGGGTCTGACCGGAATAATAGTCGTGGTCATCCTTTTTGCTATTATCTATTTTGTTACTGTCCGGGGCTTTCGGGTTCTGAACTGGGAGTTTCTTACCACTGCTCCCAAAGAGGGGATGACCGCAGGTGGAATTTTTCCTGCCATTGTGGGAACATTCTGGTTGACCCTGGTGGCGATTATCGTGGCTTTTCCGGTGGGATTAATTACCGCCATCTACCTTAGCGAATATGCGAATAAAAAAAACCGAATAGTCCATCTTTCCCGAACCGCCATCGACTCTCTGGCAGGGGTTCCTTCGGTCATTTTTGGACTCTTTGGTCTGGCATTTTTTGTCAATACGATGAAATTTGGTGTCTCCATCCTTTCTGGTGGTTTAACCTTAAGCATCATGATTCTGCCGATAATTATCCGCTCTTCCGAGGAAGCGCTTTCTTTGGTACCGTTTTCGTTCCGGGAGGCCTCTCTGGCTCTGGGTGCCAAAAAATGCACTACGATTCTGCGGGCAGTTCTCCCTCCAGCCCTTCCCGGTATCTTCACCGGAGCCATCCTGGGAATTGGCCGGGTGGCTGGCGAGACCGCAGCGATTATGTTCACCGCAGCCACTTTCTATACCGGTCGCTTACCTACCTCAATCTTTGATGAGGTTATGGCGCTTCCTTATCATATCTATGGTTTAATGACCGAGGGTACCCATCCAAAAGAGCAGACTTCTATTGCCTACGGCACAGCCTTGGTTCTTTTAATCCTTGTTCTGGGTATTGACCTATTAGCAATTCTGTGGCGCTACCAGGCACGGAAAGCAAAAAGATGGTAAATAGTAAAAATTTGGAAAAGAAGGTTTTTGAAATTACGGGACTAAATTTTTGGTTTGGCAAAAAGCAGGTTTTAAAGAATATCAACCTTGATTTTTCTGCCAAACAGATTTCAGCAATTATTGGACCTTCCGGCTGCGGAAAGTCCACGTTTATCAGGACGCTCAACCGGATGAATGACCTTATTCCTGAAACCAGGGTAGAAGGTAAGGTTTTACTGGACGGAGAAGATATTTACCAAAATAACATTGATGTTGCGGTTCTGCGAAAAAAGGTGGGCATGGTCTTTCAGCGCCCCAACCCTTTTCCTAAGACCATCTTTGAAAACGTTGCCTACGGGTTGCGGATACATGGGATTAAAAACCAGCAGGAGATTCGCGACCGGGTAGAACGTGCCCTGAAAGCAGCGGTTTTATGGGAAGAGGTAAAAGATAATTTGAACCATAATGCCTTTCAACTTTCTGGCGGCCAGCAACAGAGGCTGTGTATCGCCAGGGCCCTGGCGATAGAACCAGAAGTAATCCTTTTTGATGAGCCCTGTTCTGCTCTTGACCCAATCTCCACCGGTCGGATTGAAGAACTTTTGTTGAAATTGAAGGATCTCTATACTATAATTATTGTTACCCATAATATGCAGCAGGCAGCCCGTATAGCGGATTTAACCGCTTTTCTCTTAATGGGTGAACTGGTTGAGGCGGGGCCAACCAAAGAACTTTTCACCCGACCCAAAGACAAGAGAACCGAAGATTATTTAACCGGAAGGTTTGGTTAATATGGAGAAACAATTTGACCTGGAATTGGAGGATTTGCGGCGGAACCTGATGACGATGAGTGGCATGACCGAAGAGGCAATTAGCAAAGCGATTTTGTCTCTGGAACGACTCTCTCCGGAACTGGCCCAAGAAGTAATCGCTGCTGATAGTAGGATTGACAAACAGGAACTGGAAATTGATGAAGAAACTTTTGTTCTGATTGTTCGGCACCAGCCGGTGGCTGGCGACCTTAGGCTAATTATGATGGCCGCAAAGATAGGCACGGAATTGGAACGGATAGCCGATTTAGCAGTAGATATTGCCCAGCGCACCCTGGAGATAGCCGGCCAACCTTTGTTAAAACCACTGGAAGATCTTCCAAAACTGGCACGATTAGCTCAGAAGATGGTTCGGGAAAGCGTTCTCTCTTTTGTGAATTTAGATGCGGATTTGGCCCGTTCCGTTTGTAGTCAGGATGACGAAGCCGATTTTCTGCGGGACGCAGTTTATAAGGAATTGATGGAAATTGTAAGCAAAGATGGCAGGCTTGTAACCAGAGCCGTTCCTCTTATCCTGGTCAGTCGTCATCTGGAACGCATCTGTGACCACGCCACTAACATTGCGGAAGACGTGGTCTTTCTGGTAGAAGCCAAAATGATTAAGCACACCCAAAAGGAGTTATGAATTCTTTATTTATCGCCCTTATTGGCATCGTCCTGATTATTTCCGGGTATGTTGTTTACGGCAAAAGATTAGAGAAATTGTGGGGGGTAACCGAAAAGGAACCCACCCCGGCTTTCACCTGCCGTGATAATTGCGACTATGTCCCGGCGAAACACTGGCTCATTCTCTTTGGTCACCATTTTTCCAGTATTGCCGGTGCTGGTCCTATCTTGGGGCCAGTGATTGCGGTGATGGCTTGGGGATGGTTACCACCATTTTTGTGGATTGTTCTGGGCACGATATTTTTAGGAGGAGTCCATGACTTTACCAGCCTTATGA
>CAZPLE010000140.1:0-17800 GCA_964587375.1 uncultured bacterium | reverse complement strand
TAACTGTTCATAAAGTCTTTTTCTGGTCAGAAAGTGCTGTCCCAGCCGCTTTTTGGCCCTCAATCGCTGAAAGTCTGAACCCGCGATTTTAAACCCATTCATGTCCTCCGTCATCTCCCCCATTTTTGGAAAAGAGCGGTTTTTGCTTCCTCAGTGATTTCTTTTAAGGAGACACCATCTTTCTCTGCTATGGCTTTAATGTCCTCGTACTCTGGAGTTATCTTTACCACCTTTCCCCGAAAAGAACCGGTCTTGATGCGCACTCTATGACCGCGTACCTTTACTTCTTCTATTTCCCTTTGGAGAACGATTCTGCTTGCCGGTCTGATTCTTATACCCAGGGTTGAAGTATATTCAAAGATGACCCCAAGAAGGGTATTCAGATTTTCTCTTTTCAGAATGACCTCTAACTTCTGACCAGGTCGGCTCTTCTTCATCAGTCCCGGAGTTAAGATAAAATCAAGACAACCGGCCTCTTGCAGTTTTTGGAAAACGGTCTCGTAGGCGTAAGGTGGCATATCGTCTATATTGGTTTCCATCACCAGAACCTCGTCGGTATCTTCCGGCGCAAAGGTTTCGCCCAAAAAGAAGGAGAGGAGGTTGGGTTCCGGTACAGTTCTACTTCCGGCTCCAGCACCGGTCGCTATCAGGTAAAACGGCGGTGGAGGCACAAACTCTGCCATTTCCGCTAAGATGGCTGCTCCAGTGGGTGTGGTACACTCAGGGAGATTGGCGTCAATTCTGACCGGAAGACCTTTAAGGATTAAGGCAGTTGCCGGAGCTGGCGAGCCTAAATTTACAGTGGAAGAATAGACCTTGGCCACCCCTAAAATCCTTAATCCGCATACCGCCGAGACGATGTCAATGATACTGTCTGCCTCACCTATCTGGTGGAAATGGTCAAAGGTTTTTCCATGGACTTTCCTTTCCGCCTCGCTGAGACGTCGAAAGATAGCCAGAACCTTTTCTTTATCCGCGGCTGCCAGTTTGCTCTTTGTGAGCAGAAGACGTATCTCCCGAAGCGACCGAACCCCTTTTTCTTTTTGGGTTTTCACCAGGAAACGCTTTGCTCTCCTTTCGTGACCAATCCTTGGGTCTCTTCTCTGTTCCTCTCTTTCCAAGATGGTGTATCCAGAAAGGAGGGAAATCTTTTCCAGTTCCTTTTGGAGTGCTGAGAGAGGAAGGCCAGCGTCCAGGAGACTTCCGACAATCATGTCACCGGAGACGCCATAACTGGCATCAAAGTATCCAATCTTCATACTTTGTAACTGACGGCATTCCGGTTGATTTTCACCTTTGTTTGCGGAGCAATCTCAATGGTAATAGTCTCTGCCTTCACCTCCACTATCTTTCCGTAAAGTCCCCCTAAGGTTACAATCTCATCGCCGGGCTTTAGACTCTCTATCATCTCCTGGTGTTTCTTCTGTTTGCGCTGCTGCGGCAGAATTAAGAGGAAATAGAAGATAAGGAAGATGATAATTAACGGCAAAAAACCTACCAGACTGCTTCCGGGACCCGCTAATGTTCCTTGTGATTGAGGCATATCTTCCTCCTGGTTTGCCTTTCTTTACTGATTATACTGCAGTCTTTACTTTTTTCGCAAAAAACATCCTTGGGGAAAAAGAAGTTCTTTCCGCAGCCTTTCGGTAGCGGAGATGAAGGTTCTGGTCTTTAAATTTCGGTAACCGCTTGCGCCAGGAAGTTGGGGATCGAGCTCTTCAAAATATTTTTGGGTCTTTTTCCAGAAGAGTTCCCGCAGATACTTCCCGAAAAGGGAGGCTAAGGCAATCAGAAAAGAATTCTTTTCGCCAGCCAAAAGATACGTTACTTGGCCAACCTCTCTGCCTGTTGTTTCGTAGAGCTGATACCGGGAAGCCTCTTTCTTTTCTTCGATCGTCCAGACCAGATATCTTCTTTCTAAGAAATGAGAGAGTCGTTGACCATAAGATTTGGTCATCCCAACCTTGCCGATGAAGGCGTAAAGATTCTTTTCCACCAGATAGAGAGAAAGAATTTGGAGCCCTAAGGTAATTACCAGGTCAGATTTGTTGTTATGCGTTCTTTCCACACCTTCATTAAAGAGTCGGGGACAGAGGAGCAGAGAGCATGGTTTTTCAAACTTTACATCAGCTCTTTCCGCCATCTTTTTTAAATTGCTGGCATTTTTCAAGATCAATTTCCGTCGGGCAGAGTCTATCTTCAAGTCAAGGTCATTCTGCCAGCAAAATGGCGGCGTTCCCTCTTTGGAGCAGGGGAAGGGAAGACCCAGTCTTTGGTTGATGAGCAGAGGTTTCAAAAATTGGTCTGCGGTTTCCGGAAGAAAACCAAAGGTTAAGAAGAAGAATGTAAGCACCAGATCCTCGGCATACCCCTTTTTGTTGCTGGTAAATGCTTCCTTGCTATCGCAGACAAAAAGAGTATCTCCTGGAGTATCTTTTATCTTCAGGAGAGACCAGAGGTTAGGGACCGGGTTGGAACCTTCAGGTTCCCGGATGGCGTTCTCCTTTAACTTTGCTGAGGCTGCGGTCACCACCAGTGGGCCCAAAATTGGTCCGTAGCCATTTTCATCAATTCCGACAAGGCGCATTTTCGCTAAAGTTTGGAAAAGAGAAACTCTTTGGCAGAGTGGAGAACCTGGCTGATAAAAAGCCGTGTGGTAAAATGGGAGCAGGGCAGCCAGATTATCTCTGGTTTTCCTGCTGCTCGCCAGAACTCTTTCGTATTTTCCCTGGGCACCATACAGTCAAAGAGAGCATTAATCATCAAGAGGTTTCGGTTGTGAAAATAACCGGCGGTTGCATAAGTGAGCGGGTCGAGCCAGAACCAGGGCCAGGCAGCACTTGCACCATTAAGCCCCTTTTTCTGAACCTCCTTCAAGAAGGAACGATAGTCCTGGGTAACCCTGCGGTAATGGCGTGGTCTTAATCCTTTGGCAAAAGCGACCAATTTCAAAGGGATGGTCATCGGACTTTTCGCGAAGAGGGTGGTAAGGTTCCCACCCCCTAAAACCGAAACCGCTGCTTTTAGTCTCTTTTCTACCGCAAAGGCGGTATTAAGAATAACCGCGCCCATACTTATTCCCAGAGCCCCGATCCGACAGCCGCCCAGAGAAGAGGCAAATTCCGGTTCCGCCTCAATGATGTCCACCAAGGAACGAAGGTCAATCACTGCCTGGCGGAAAGCGGTCACTGTATGCTCTACACTGGTGGTAAGGAACAACTGGCCGCTGAACCTTCCCTTGGGTGTTCGGTCCATATGGTAGGGCAACGGAAGAAGAAGTACGGTAAACCCGTGCTGGTACAACCATCGGGAAATATAACCCAATTTTCCGGAGAGGGTCTCGTAAAGGCCATGAAGGAGGATTGTGGCAGGGCCAGTTCCAAACCTCTGCAAGACCCTGACCCTTACCAGGTTATTCTCTGGAAAAGGAGAAGGGATGGCCGAGGTAAAGAGAAGCAACCCTTTCCTACCTGATGCCAGCCCTTTTTGCCAGCGCCAACCATAATCGGTAGGCTTCTGGTAGTCAAAAAAGTCCATCTGTTTTATTAAATGGCCTTTTCTTTTTGAGGCTTCAGAAGGAAAAGGCTAAAATCGGCGAAGAGGTTTGGTAGAAAATAGACGCGATGCCTCCCGGAAAGGTGATAGGCAGAAAGAACCTGTATCTCCTTTTTACGGCAGAAGATAAGAAAGTCCTTGGTGCTTAAAAAATGGAGGTTAGGTGTGTCATACCACTGATAAGGAAGAGAACTGGTAACCGGGACCCTGCCGAAAAGGCAGATTTGAATCCTGGCGCTGATGTAGCAGAAGTTGGGGAAGCCCACTATCACCATTTTGCCGACGCGGAGTGCTTCGGTTAGGACTATCTCCGGATGGCGGACTTCTGGTAGGCAGTCGTTAAGAATTACGTAATCAAAAGACCGGTCCGGGTATTCAGCCAGTCCCTGGTCAAGGTCTCCGTGGAGAACATTGACCCCACGGCGGACACATTCAGCGATGGCTTTCTGGTCAATCTCAATGCCCTGGCCGCGAACATTCTTATATTTTGCCAGCAAGGATAAGAGGGTGCCGTCTCCACAACCAAGGTCAAGGACCGTGGAGCCCTCTTTCACTATCTTAATAATAATTCCGTAATCCGGTCTGAAGGTCTTCAAGTTCGTTGTGATTCCAGGAAACTTTTTATCAGTTTAGTCTCCTCTTCCAATTCTACGAGGAAAGCGTCATGGCCATAATTAGACGGGAGCTCACAATAAGTAACCTCAACCCCTTGCTTCTTTAGTGCCCGAACAATCTCCTTGGAGTTTTCTGGAGGGTAGAGCCAGTCAGAACTGAAACTGAGCACCAGAAAACGGGTCTTTACCCCTTTAAAAAGGTTCTGCCCATAATCGGAAATCAGGTCAAAGTAGTCCATCGCCTTGGTAATGTAAAGATAAGAATTGGCATCAAAGCGCTGGACAAAATTGTCTCCTCGGTAGCGCAGATATCCTTCCACCTCAAAGTCCTGAGTGAAGGAGAATCCGTATTTTTCCTTGCCTTTCAGCCGCCGGCCAAACTTTTTAGCCATAGAGTATTCGCTCATATAGGTAATATGGCCTATCATCCTTGCCAGAGCCAGCCCCTTTGCCGGTGGTCTTCTACCATAATAATTTCCATTATTCCAGTCAGGGTCTGACATTATCGCCTGGCGGCCCACCTCATCAAAGGCAATCTGCTGGGCGGAGTGGCGCAAGGTGGTAGCAATAGGTATGGCGGAGCGCACCATCTCCGGGTAGTCTGCTACCCATTGCAAAACCTGCATTCCACCCATTGACCCACCGGCGATTGAAAAGAGTCTCTTTATCCCCAAATAGTCCATCAGCAATTTCTGGCACTTGACCATATCCGCGATGGTGATGATTGGAAAGTCCAGAGCGTAAGGTTTTCCAGTCTCTGGATTGAGGGAGGAAGGCCCGGTACTGCCCCGACACCCACCCAGGACGTTGGAACAGATAATGTAATAAAGGTTGGTGTCAAAAGCCTTGCCAGGACCGACCATCTCATCCCACCAGCCTGGTCTGGTTTCACCCTGATGGTAGCCGGCAACATGGCTGTCTCCGGAAAGGGCATGGGTGATCAGGATAGCATTAGAACGGTCCTTATTTAACCGACCATAGGTCTCATAAGCGATAGTAATCGGCCCTAATTGGCGGCCGCTCTCCAGAAGAAGTTTTTGGGGCGGTTTAACTATCTCTGCATACTTTGTTTCCACAATACCGATACCCTTTACCATCCTTATTTATTATATCATCTCTCCAAACTATACCAAGTAAGAGGGGACAAAATTGTCCATTATTGGTACAAATTTGTCCCCTCTCTTTGCAGCTTCTCTTCGGAGAATATCCTGAAAACCCCACAATCTTCTTTAAAATTGGTCATTGGAAGGTTATTTGGCAAAGATGTTGCACCAAAAGTGGATACTAGGCCGCCCTTGAAAATTTCGGGGGGGGGGGTAGAATGATACTTAATGATAATAAATAATATAATGTAATGACGAAAGGAGGGTTTTGATGGAAGAGAGAATCTACCCGAGAGCCGCTGACCTTCTGGTGATGCTCAAGGATACCTGCGGCTATCTCTGCCGGCATATCAGCCAGGAGCCAGAAGAGGCATTAGGGTATATCCTGAAAAAGATAGTGAAGTTTATGGGTGGAAAAGCAGGCAATATTAGGTTGTTTGATAAGGAAACCAACAGTTTGGTGCTGAAAGCAAGTTATGGAGTCAGCAAGAGATACCAAATGGCTAAACTTGTTCTCCCGGTTGGAAGAAGCATCGCCGGGCTGGCTTTCCAGCACCGAAAAGTCTATGCGGTGCCGGATTTAAAGCGAAATAGCCGCTATCACCTTCCGGAATACGCAGCCAAAGAGGAGATTGTCTCTCTTCTATGCGCACCCCTTTTCACCGCGCAGAAAAGGTTTGGGGTGTTAAGTATCTATTTTGGCCAGCCCAGAAGATTTACCAGGCTGGAGAGAGAGTTCTTCACTGCCTTTGCCGGCTTTTTAGCTACCTTCCTGACGGTCAACATCCAGAATTTCCTGTTGCGACAGAGTTATCTTGATGTGGCGAAATCGCTCATCGTGGCTCTGGAAGAGAAGGATGCCTATACCCGGGGTCATTCGGAAAGGGTGAGAGGGTATGCGGTGAAGATCGCCGAAAAGATGGGGCTCCCTAAAAGAGAGGTTCGGGTTCTTTCCGACTTTGGTATTTTGCATGATATCGGAAAGGTAATTATAGATAGTACCATCCTTAATAAATCTGGAAACCTTACCAAAGAGGAATGGGAGACTGTGAAAAAACACCCGGTGATTGGTGCCAGGATGGTTTCGCCTATTGACGGTTTTACCCCCGGCATCCCTATTATTAAACACCACCACGAGAGAATCGATGGGAAAGGTTATCCAAATGGTTTGAAAGAAAAAGCCTTACCCCTCTTTGTCCAGATAGTCACTGTGGCTGACGCGTTTGACGCCATGACCTCGCCGCGCGCCTACCGGGATGCCCTGACGCTGGAAGAGGCAAAGAAGGAACTGATAAAAGGAGCCGGGAAACAATTTAGCGAAAAGGCGGTCAAGGCGCTGATTGACCTGATTGATACTGGTGAGATTACCCCTCCTTCAAGGAGAGGTTGAGGGAGTTGGCAACGCAAGGTGGTAGCGGAGAAAGAGTGATCTTTTGGAGCCCTTTTCTTTTTCCGTATTTCACCACTACCCTCTTGGCCTGGCAGTCGGAATATCTGGCAGTAAGCCGTGCTGCCAGGCGGATGGCGGCTTTTGTTTTTGGTCCCTGGAGAATGGTAATGGGACTACCCCAGTCCGGGACATAAAAGAGGTAATCCTCCTTCGGTTTTAGCCTCAGGAGAATTTCATTCTCCTCTTCGTTCCGTCCGACGATAATCCAGTTCTTTCCGGAGCGGAAATGGCGGCCTACCTTGAGTAATTCTATATCTTTCCAAGTCATCCTTTCTTTCCACCGAAAGAGTTCCGCCAGTCTTTTGGCAAACGGTTTTGCGGTGAGAAGACAGCCGCCGGCTGCCGGTAGGAAATCTTTTATATTGAGTTCTTTTGCCAGAGCCAATTGGGGCCTTCGGCTTCTGCCTTTCAGTGAGAGTAGCTTCTTCCGGTCAACCAGGCCTGACCTTTCTACTTCGGTTTCCGGCAGGAGTTGGGCCGAAAGGGGCCGAAGGACCTTGCCGGTGAGCCTTGCCTCCCGGTCAATTAATGTTAGCGTTTTTGGAAACTGCGACATTGGACGTTGGCCTAACACATCCCCGGTGATAAGAAATTTTGCGCCGATACTCTCTGCAAACTGTGCTGCTTTTTTGAGAATAAAGATTCGGCAGTCAATACAGGGATTCAGTCCGGAGCCGTATCCGTACTTGGGTTCTTTTACTATACGGAGAAAATCTTCACCCAGTGGGACAGTCTTTAAGGGAATTCCTAAAGAACGGGCAATCTTGATGCCAGGGATTCTTTCTTCACAAAAAGGGGTATCATTCCAAAAAGGGCAAGTAAAGTTGATGCCCACTACTTTTACTCCCTGTTGTTGCATAAGAACTGAAGCCAGAGCAGAGTCTAATCCACCAGAAAGGAGGGCAAGACCAACGATAGGCTTATCCCCTTTCATCTTCATTCGCACAAGCCCCAGCCGCAGTGGGGACATTTCCGGCAACCATCAGCCTTGAGAGATTTCCCACCACCGCAGACCGGGCAGTATCCAAAATCATCCGGAGTGTAACGACTTTCTGGTTCCCGGTAGATAGAACGTCCGCCAGCCTTTACGTCAACCAGCGGGATAAGGGTTTTTAATTGTTCTTCTTCAGTCGTTTTTTCCTGCCAACCACCGGCTCGCAAAACACCGGGGATGGACCTGTCTCTGAAGAAAGAGATGTCCTTGCAACCCAATTTATGAGCCAGCAGGCAGGCCTTCTTTAACTCTTCCGGACTGGTTTGAAAAGGGATGTTTATCGTCTTGGAGATGGAGGAATCAACCCACTTCTGGAGAGCAGCCAGGGCCTTGATATGGTCTGCCGGTTTTATGTCCATTGCGGTCACAAAGACCCTTCTTATCCTTTTCGGAAGCGCGGTTATCTTTTTTATACTCCCCTGGTTTTTAGCGACCTCTTTAATCAAGATGTCGGAGAAGAGACCCTTCTGGGATACGGTTCTTTCAAAGACCGGGTCTAGGTAGTAAAAGGAACCAACCGTAACCTTCTTTTCGAAGATGAGGCTGAAGACCGGCTCAATTCCAGAGGAGGTTCCAGCAATCATAGAGAGTGAGCCAGTCGGTGCAATCACAGTCGTATAGGCATTCCTTAATCCCTCTTTCCGGATCATTTCGGAAAGTTTCGCCCAGTCAAGCGGTTTTGAAGGCAAAACCTTTTGGAGTCGTAAGGGGATATCCTGGCTCTTCCTTTCCCCTTTTTTCTCTTCCGCTCCGGCGATAGGCAATCGGCCTTCGGTGTAAAAACTCTTTTCAAAATAAGGGAAGGGGCCTCTCTCTACTGATAGGTGGAGGGAGGCAAGCTTGGAGTGGAAGTTGATGAATTCCATCAGTTTTTCCATAAAGATGATCCCCTCTTTGGAGTTATAAGGAATCTGGAGTTCAAAGAGAAGATCAGCCAGTCCCATTATCCCCAACCCCACTTTTCGGGTAGATAAGGCAAATGCTTCAATCTCCGGCAGAGGATATTCGTTGACCTCCACGATGTTGTCCAGAAAGAGAACCGCCCTTCTTACCGTTTCGGAAAGGCCATCCCAGTCAAATGAGACCTCCTTTTTCTCTTCTCCTTTCACCACAAAAGCCCAGATGTTTATAGAACCCAGGTTGCAGGACTCATTGGGATAGAGAAGGACCTCCCCACAGGGATTAGTGGAGTTAATCGGACCTAAGGTCTTTAAGAAGGGGTTATACCTGTTTACGTTGTCGTCAAATATTATGCCCGGTTCTCCGGACTTCCATGCTTGGTAAATTATCCGTTCCAGCAGTCTTTCCGGGTCCACCCAGCCTGCTATCTTTCTGGTGCGGGGGTTGACCAGCGGATAAGGCTTCTTTTTCCGATAGTAATCCCAGAACTCCGGTTTAATGCGAACGGAAATGTTAAAGTTTCTCAGGCGTCCCCTCTCTTCCTTGGCGCTTATAAATTTTTCAATATCTGGATGGTCACAATCGAGTATTCCGATGCTGGCACCCCTTCTAATACCCCCCTGTTTTATCACCTCCGTCATCTTGTCAAACAGTTCCATAAAACTGATTGGCCCGGAACTGGTTCCACCGGTGGTCTCTACAAAGTCGCCCTCTGGCCGTAAACAGGAAAAGTTGTAACCAACTCCACCGCCGGCTTTAAAGATGAGTGCAGACTTCTTTAAGGTTTCCATAATACTCTCCAGAGAATCATCTATCGCCAGTACGAAACAGGCAGAGCCCATTCCAAGATGATTCCCGAAGTTTACCAGCGCCGGAGTGTTGGGAAGGAATTTCTTTTCCACCATCAAGTGATAGAAATTATCAATCTCTTTTTCGTAACTATGAAAACAGCCAGCCTCAATCTTTTTTAGCAGTTCCCTAAAGGTGATCCCGATCTTACCCTGACTGCGGAACCTTCTGTATAACCTCTGCAAAGCCTTCAGATGGAATCTGTTAAGGGGATATTTACCAAGCTTTATCCTGCCGGAAAGTCTTTGAAGGTCAAACCCTTCCTTATCTTCCAGCCTGCCTGGCCCTGGAGAGCGCAAACCCTTATCAAAGAAGAGAGAGGGGAGGGTAGCGTGGGTGGCTACCCGCTGAAAGAGTTCCCTGGGAGACTCCACAACCCGGCCGTTTTCGTCCTTTTTCAAATACCGGGAGCGAAGGACCCTGAGGGCGTTAAGGTCAAACTTTTTGTCAACTTCGTCAATCTCCGCCCTTTTTCGCAGAATCCTCTCTTTCTCTTTTCGAATCTCCGCTCGTCTCTGCCGGTAAAGGTGATATACTTCTGCCAGTCGCCGGAGGTTTCTTCCAGCCAGAACCTGTTCCACTGTATCCTGGACTTCTTCTATGGTGACGATGGTGGTGGAAGGTTCTTGGGCGCCGATAGCCTCTGTTACTTCTTTACTAAGGTCATCTGCCAGTTTCCAGTCAGGATGGCCCAGCGCGCAGGTTGCCTTGTAGATGGCTTGGGCGATCTTCTGCCGGTCAAAGGCTACTACCCTTCCGTCCCTTTTTCTAATCTTCTCAATCATTATCTTTTTCCGCTGCAAAGAGCCAGGTAGAAAGATAGCGTTCTCCACAATCGGGTATGATGATAACCACCATCTTGCCTTTATTTTCTGGTCGACAAGCCACCTTTACCGCGGCCGCGGTTGCTGCACCACCAGAGATACCAGCCAGAATTCCTTCTTCCCGGGCTAACCTTTTTGCGTAAAGACCAGCCTCCTCCTCTGTTACCGGAATGACTTCATCCACTACTTCCGGCCGATAGACTTCCGGAATAAAGCCAGCACCTATCCCCTGGATTTTATGGGGTCCTGGCTTTCCACCGGAAAGGACCGGGGAGGAGGCCGGCTCCACCGCCACCGCTCTAAAAGAAGGTTTCCTCTCTTTGATTACTTCCGAGATTCCAGTGATGGTGCCACCGGTGCCCACTCCAGCAACCAGAATATCGATTTTACCGTCGGTATCATGCCAGATTTCTTCCGCAGTAGTGCGGCGGTGCATCTCCGGATTGGCAGGATTCTTAAACTGCTGGGGCATAAAAGCACCCGGCCTTGCTGCCAGCAGTTCTTCTGCCTTTCGGACAGCCCCTGCCATCCCTTCACTTCCCGGAGTAAGGACAACCTCAGCGCCTAAGAGTCTCAAAAGAATTCTACGTTCCATACTCATTGTCTCTGGCATCGTCAGGATAAGATGATAACCGCGGGCAGCCGCCACAAAAGCAAGCGCTATCCCGGTATTGCCGCTGGTGGGTTCAATGATGGTACCGCCAGGCGCCAGTTTTCCTTCCCTTTCGGCGGCATCAATCATCGCTACTCCGATTCTGTCCTTGACGCTGGAGAGTGGGTTGAAGAATTCAAGTTTGGCAATTAACTCCGCTTCGGTCCCTCTCCCTATTCGGTTGAGTCGGACAAGGGGAGTATTGCCAATCGTCTGGGTAATGTCCTGATATACCTTCATCCTTTTCCTCCCAAAATTTTAATTCCGGTCTGTTATTTCTGGCTTTTGGACAGGGCTTGGTCCAGGTCAGCGATGATATCTTCTACATTCTCCAGGCCGACGGAGAGGCGCACATAATCTGGGGTAACACCGGCGCTTATCTGCTCCTCCGGCGTCAGTTGTTGGTGTGTGGTTGTGGCGGGATGAATAATGAGTGTTTTGGCGTCTCCGATATTGGCCAGGTGGGAGATCAGTTTTACGGAATTAATCAGTTTCCGGCCAGCCTTTTTACCGCCCTTAATTCCGAAACCGATGATGGCGCCAAACCCCTCCTTCAAAAATTTTTTAGCCCGCTGGTAGTCTGGATGGCTGGGCAGTCCTGGATAGTTGACCCAGGTAACTGCTGGATGTTTTTCCAGCCATCGTGCCACCCGCAGTGCGTTGGCCGAGTGCTGTCTGATACGTAAAGGCAGGGTTTCGATACCTTGAAGTATCAGGAAGGAATTGAAGGGCGAAATAGAGCAACCGATGTCCCGGAGCAATTGGACGCGCGCCTTGAAGATATAAGCCAGCCCCGGTACAACCGCTTTTTGATGGTTACCAAACCTTTTCCAATAAGAGAGGCCGTGATAGGAAGGGTCAGGTTCCGTCAATTCCGGAAAATTACCATTTGCCCAGTTGAATTTTCCGCTCTCCACGATGGCTCCCCCGAGACTGGTGCCATGTCCACCCAGGAATTTAGTCAGGGAATAGACCACGATATCCGCGCCTAAGGTGAAGGGCTGAAGCAGAGGTGGAGGAGATACAGTATTGTCCACTATCAAAGGGATGCCATGTCGGTGGGCAATCTCCGCAATCGCTGGATAATCATCAACATTATTCTTCGGATTGCCTATCGATTCGATATAAAGGAGCCGGGTATCTTTATCTATGGCCGCCTCAAAATTCTTTGGTTTTGAGGAATCGACGAAGCGAACCTCAATACCCAGTCGGGCAAAGGTATGGTGGAAAAGGGTATAGGTACCACCGTAAAGGTAACTGGTGGAGACGATATTCTGACCGGCTCGGGTAATATTCAGAACCGCTAAGGTAATCGCTGCCTGGCCAGAAGAGAGTGCCAGGGCTCCAGTGCCACCATCCAGCGCCGCCAACCTCTTTTCCAGCACCTCAGTAGTCGGGTTCATTATCCGGGTATAAATATTGCCAAACTCTTTCAGGGCAAAGAGGTTAGCCGCGTGGTCGGTGTCTTTGAAGACATAACTGGTGGTCTGATAAATAGGCACTGCCCGGGCACCAGTAGCGGCATCCGGTGTCTGGCCAGCATGAAGCGAAAGTGTCTCTACCCTTTTTCCGTTTCTCCTTTTTTCTCTCATCTTTTTACTTGAAACCAATATAAATAATACAGGATATATGAAATAGTATATATGGAAGATGAAGATGGTGTCAAAAAATTCAGAAAGTGGTTCTCTTGGTCTTTGGGCTTGTCCGCTATCTTATCCGTGCCACAAATTCTTTCCCTGAAAGGTAACACCTCTTCCGCCCATCTTCATCCGGAAGATACTGGAAGGAGAGAGAAGGCTGGATCACTTCTATATCTATAACTTTTACCGCACCAACCCAATAAATATCCGGCAATATCTTTACCGCAGACATAACCCTTCTCCCATTGTCTATCTTTATTCTTTTGAAACCAGCCTCTTGTTTTGGAGATATTTCCTATATAATTGTTCACCCACACACTCTTTTGCGTATCTGCACCAATCAAGGCAACTTTGCTCTTGCTGACGCAAAATAACCGCATTACACCAAGGACAGGTTACTTTAACTTCATCGGTCCAAATCTCTACTTCCCAGCCACAAGAAGGACACTTAATCGCTTCCGGCTGTGGCTGCTTAAATCTCCTGGCACCTGGACATTGCAGAATCATAATGTGGTAATAAAGATACCACATTAGTATCATTTTGTCAAGTGATGAAAACCAAATGTCACACGGGGCTGCCCGGTGAGGATTCGAACCTCAACGCCCAGCTCCAAAGGCTGGTGTGCTACCGTTACACAACCGGGCAGAGAAAACCGCAACCTTATTAAACCGAGGTTCGAATCCTCCGGTGAGGATTCGGCGTCCTCGGCTTTCTACTGCGCCTCGGATCGGCCACCCGCTGGCAAGGCTTAACAGCCTTGCCTTACTTCGCTCCCCTCAAACCTTGGCACCCAGGTGCCTGAAGGTTTGAGCCTCAACGCCCAGCTCCAAAGGCTGGTGTGCTACCGTTACACAACCGGGCAGGAACCCTTTAATCTTATTACAAATTAAGCCATTTTTGCAAGGCGTTTGACTGGGAAAAGGGACAAGGTCTAAAATGGAGTACCGAGAACCGGTGGGATCCTTAGCGTATTTTAAAGAAAGGGGGTGATAAGATGGCAACCTATATTATGCTTTCCAGTATTACGCCGCAAGGTGCCAAAACCATAAAGTCACGGCCGGAAAGGATCAAAGAGGTTAATAAAGAGGTGGAAGGGATGGGTGGTAAGGTGGTGGCTCAATATGCTACCTTGGGTCCTTACGATTTTGTTACGGTTTTAGAAGCACCGGACAACGAAACAGCAGCGAAAATTTCTCTGGAGATCGGTGCGCGGGGTAGTGTAAGTATTTTGACGCTGACTGCCATTCCGGTGGACCTTTTCATCACAAAGATTATTTAACCTTGAAGGTCATTGCTGCAAAAGAGAGTGGTGGAAGTTGACACCAAACGGTTCCATTGGAGATTTTTATCTCCTTAAACTCCTGAGAGACTACCACATCCTTGTGTAAGAAAGAGTTTGCTGCCTTGGCACCAGGCCCAGTAAGGATTTCTCCGTCTTTAAGATGCAAGATTTCTATGTCAGTCGGGCAGATTAAAACCTCTCCCTTTTGAGAAAGATTCCGGTTGGTAATAAATACGTGAAGGTTCTTTCCTTCTAAGATAGCACTGGTATCTATATAACTTGCTGAACCGTAAGATGGACTTTCATACCGAGGTCCATCAATGTAAAGCCTTAAAGATACCCCATCCTTCCTTTTTGATACCATTTCAAAAGGATAGAAAATAGACTGAATTAAGACCTCCTCCTTTTTAGTCAAGAGCGGTGCAATCACGTTTACTATCTGGGCAATATTGGCTATCTTTACTACATCCGCGTGCCGGATGAAACTGTTGAGAAAACCAGCGACAACAAGTGCGTCCTCTAAGGTATATATCTCTTCCAATAAATGGGGTGCAGACCTTCTTTTACCATTGGTCTGGGTGTTTTTATACCACACATTCCATTCGTCAAAACAAAGATATACCCTTTTTTTTACCCCTCTTTTTTGCTTGGACAAATCTGCACACCGTATCTATCTCTTCTATCTGTTTATCTATAGAGTTTGTTACCGCAAGGAAGTCAGGAGTATTATTATTCCAATTTCCGACATATCTGTGCAGACTAAGATAGTCCACAGAGTCTCCAAGATATTCTAAGACCTGTCGGTCCCATTCCAGATAGGTATCCATAGAAGGAGCGCTGGAACCACAGGCTACAAGTTCTATAGCGGGATCAGTATCCTTCATCATCTTTGCTGTTTGGTGCGCCTTTATTGCGTACTCAGGAGCAGGCAGGTGTCCCAATTGCCAGGCTCCATCCATCTCATTTCCTAAAGACCAGAGTTTTACTCCATACGGATCTTTGTTTCCATTTGAGACCCGCATATCTTGTGCCACTGGGGCAGTTACAATATTCCACCCAGTTGCGTGCTTCTTCCGGAGTTCCTGTTCCTAAATTCACGGTTATCATCGGGTCCCAGTCCATTTTTCTGCATAGTTTTATAAACTCATCGGTGCCAAACTGATTCGTTTCTATGCTTTGCCAGGCGAGGTCCAGAACAGCAGGCTGTTTTTCCTTTTTACCTGTGCCATCCATCCAGTGATAACCGGAGGCAAAGTTACCACCAGGATACCGCATCACAGTCATTCTTAAACCTTTCAGCGCTTCCATTACGTCCTTGCGGAACCCATCAGGGTCAGCGCTTGGGCTCTCAGGGTCATAGACACCGCCATAGACAGCCCTGCCCAAATGTTCCAGGAAGCCTCCAAAGAGCCTGCGGTCAACCTTGCCAATCTGAAAAGAAGTATGAAGATGAATTACCGTTTTTTCCATTTTTGTTTAATTAATGATTAATTTAGTGGCGGAAGTGGCGCTGGCCGGTTAAGACCATCACCATTCCGTACCTATCTGCGGTGGCCAACACCTCTTGGTCCTTTTTGGAGCCACCAGGATGGATTACACCGGAAACCCCTTCTTTAGCAAGCACTTCCAGGGCGTCCGGGAAAGGGAAGAAAGCATCGGAAGCCGCCAGAGCACCTTTAATCTGGAAACCAAACTCTTTCGCTTTGGAGATAGCGATTCGGGAAGAATCCAACCGGCTCATCTGGCCAGCACCGATACCGATCGTTTGGCCGTCCTTTGCCAGAACGATGGCGTTGCTTTTGGTATGTTTGGCAACGACAAAGGCAAATTTGAGGTCCTCCAGTTGAGCGACTTCCGGCAACTGCTGGCTCACCACCTGAAGCTCTGTAAAGAGAGAATCATCTCTTTCCTGGACAAGATAGCCACCACTGATTTTGCGAAGGTCGTATCCTGAGATAGACTTTGTCCATCTCACCTGGAGTAAGCGTATATCCGGTTTTTTGTGAAAGACTTCCAGAGCCTTCTTAGAGTACTCAGGTGCCAAAACACATTCTACAAATCCGGTGGTAATCTCACTGGCGGTCTCCTCATCAACAGGCCGGTTGAGCGCCACAATTCCCCCGAAGGCGCTCACCGGGTCACAGGACTTCGCCTTTCGGAAAGCGGTAAGGATGTTAGGCCCCAAAGCCACTCCACAGGGGTTGTTGTGCTTCACAATTACTGCGGCTTCCTGGTCAAACTCTCTGGCAAGGCCATAGGCAGCCTCTAAGTCAAGATAGTTATTGAAAGAGAGTTCTTTCCCCTGAAGCTTTTCTGCTTCTGTCAGCAGACCAGAGGGTTGTGGCCAGAACCCCTTTTCTCGGTAAAGGCTGGCTTTCTGATGGGGATTTTCTCCGTAACGTAAACCGGCCACCTTCTCCAGAACCAGGAGTATCTTTTTTGGGAATTCTGTGACTTTCCTTTCCTTATTGAGGTAGAGGGAAATGACCGCATCATAAATAGCGGTTTGGGCAAAGACTGCCCTTCCCAGTTCTAACGCCATCTCTTTAGGAATTTGCCCCTTATTTTTTCTTAAAGTGTCAATTACCAATGGATACTGAGAGGGGTCAGAAAGGACCACCACGTCACTGCTGTTCTTGGCCGCTGCCCGCAGGAGGCTTGGGCCTCCAATATCGATGTTCTCAATGGCTTCCTGCTGGTCAACATCTTTTTGGGAGACAACCTTTTCAAATGGGTAGAGATTGACTGCGACCAAGTCAATCGGTTTTATGCCTTCATTTGCTATCTCTTGGGAATCTTTCGATAAGGAGCGCCGGTAAAGGATTCCGGCAAAGATCTTCGGATGGAGTGTTTTTACCCTACCGGCTAACATCTCCGGAAAACTGGTCACTTCGGAGACTTCCCTTACTGGGACTCCAGCCTCCCGCAAGACCTTGGCGGTTCCGCCAGTGGAGACAATTTCTGTTCCAAATTCCACTAGTACCTTTCCTAAATCCACAATGCCGGTTTTATCGGAGACGGAAAGGAGCGCTCTTTTAATCTTAATCATTGTTCCTCCTGGCAGGTGAAAAGATGTTTTAAAGTTCTTCACCGATGCTGGTATCAGGGCCATCGGTCACTTTTGCGAAATTTCTTCCTCCGCGGGTCACAATGGTAATCTTACCGATATTAAAATTATCAGGCAGGATGCGGATGTGAGCGATATTATCCCGGGGGACAATCACCACCCGGGGTTCCTCATCAACTTCACAGCCCATGCCCCGGTGTTGGATGACACCCTTCCCATTAACCATTATCCAGTTTTCAGTCATTTCCAGAACCTTGCCAATCAAGACCCACTGCCTCTGTTCGGAAAAATATTTTTTAAAGCGGATCTTCACCATTGCTCCTTCCAGTTCCATCCCTTTCCTCCTCCTTTTTTAAGGTTTATCTCCCCACCAGGAGAAGATAAAGAATCGCCATCCTGACTGCGATACCATTTTCTACCTGGGTGAGGATTACGGAATTGGCATCCTCAGCAACTTCGGAACTTATCTCCAAGCCCCGATTCATCGGACCTGGGTGCATGATCATCACATCCGGTTTTGCCCATTCTATCGTCTGCCTATTTATCTGATAGCAGAGGCTGTATTCACGCAGACTCGGAAAGTAATTTTCTCTCTGCCGCTCCATCTGGATGCGCAAGATGTTTATTACATCCGCTCCTTCCAACGCTTCTTTCAGGTGGTAAGAGACCTTTACACCGGTGCTTTCCATCTCGGGAGGAATAAGGGTGGGTGGTCCGCAGAGTGTTACCTGCGCACCCAACTTCTTTAAGCCCCACAGGTTGGAACGGGCTACACGGCTGTGTCTGATATCGCCTACGATTACCACCTTCAATCCCTTAATATATCCCTTCTTTTCCCTGATGGTATAAAGATCCAGTAGCCCCTGGGT
>CAZPLE010000139.1:0-2771 GCA_964587375.1 uncultured bacterium | reverse complement strand
GTACCACAGTATACAGATGCGCCTGGGTTGTGGAGAGACAGGCCTTATCCTTTTCCCGCCGAACCGGGTGGTTTAAGCCGTAGTGACCCACTTTCATCCGCATGGTCTTTCCCTGAAGCGCCAGACAGAGAACCTGGAATCCAAGGCCGACGCCGAAAATCGGTTTTTTGCCAATTATTTCCTTAATTTCTCCAATCGTCTCTTTCAGAATCGCTGGGTCCCCTGGACCGTCAGAAACAAAGACCGCATCAAATTGTCCGTCAATGATTGCCTCTCTTTTCGTATGGTATGGAAAGACGGTTACCTCGCAGTCAAATCCGGCAAGCATCCGAAGAGAAAAATTCTCTATGCCCAAATCTATCGCAGCAATTCGAAAAGAGCCCTTTTTGCCTCCCTGCCAGCGGTATGGTTTTTTACAACTTACCTGTGCCACCCTGTTAACGGACAGGCGAGCAGAATTTAACCTTTTGAGAACTTCCTTTTTCCTCCCGATACTACAGGTGAGCGCGCCTCTCATTGAACCGTGGGTTCGTAAATGGCGGGTGATGTTCTGGGTATCAACACCGGAGAGGACAAAGAGGTTTTCCCTGCGGGCGAAGGGTAAAAAGCCTTCCGTGGCTTGCCAATTGCTGAAAATGCGGCTTGCCTCTTTAACGACAATTCCCCTAACCCACACGCGCGGGGTAGCAAAACCATCATTATTAATTCCGTAATTGCCGATGTGAGGATAGGTCATCACCACGATATTGCCAGCATAAACAGGGTCGGTTATCACCTCTTGGTAGCCGATAACACCGGTGTAAAAAACTGCCTCACCGAAAACCTCTTTTTCTCCTCCCAAAACCCTCCCTGACCAGTACGTTCCATCCTCCAGAATAAAGATTCCCTCTTTTTCTTTCATTAGCCCACTTCCTCCTCAGACCAGCAATGAAGACATAACTGTTCCGCCGGCAAACCGATTGCGGAAACGAAGTCTTCCAGAGAATTGTATTTCAGGGTATCGGCACCAATTAGCTTGGCTATCTCTTGAATGGAGTAACGCCGAGCTGCCAGTTCTTTGTAAGACCTTGTGGAAATGTCGTATTTACAGGGCGCCTTCAGGGGAGGACAGCCTACCCGGACGTGAACCTCCTTCGCACCGTGTGCTTTCAATTCCAGAACTTTGTTGCGAATCTGAGTTCCCCGCACTATGGAATCGTCACAGAGAATTATCTTCTTGCCCCGAACGCTCTCTTCCACCACTGAGAGTTTAATCTTTGCTTCCAGGTCTCTTTCCCTCTGGGTTAAAGGAAGGTAACTACGACTGGCAAAACGGTCAATTAAAAAAACTTCCTGATATGGGATTCCAGACTGGTGGTGATAACCCAGCGCATACCCTATACCAGAAAAAGGAACAGGGGCGACAATATCTGCTTCAATGGTATCATGCCTCGCCAGACTCCTACCCAAATTATTTCTTACCCTGACAACCGGAATACCATCAATAACCGAATCCATGGAAGCGATATAACCCCACTCAAAGGCGCAGTGAGCACTTCTTCTTTGGTTTACAGTGCTCTTTGGGGTAATTCCATTTTGGTTGATAAGTAAAATCTCGCCAGGTTTAACATCGCGCAAAAGGCTGAAACTTAAAAGGTCAAAAGGTCTGGATTCGGAGGAGACCGCATAATCGTTCTTTCGTTTTCCTAAGACGAGCGGTTTAAATCCAAATGGGTCACGCGCAACAAAGATACCCTGTTTGGTAAGGATAACTACCGTATAGGAACCCCGCACCTTTTTGGCGAGAAATTCTAAACCTTCTACAAAGTCTCTTCCTTGAACTACCAGTTTTGCCAGAAGTTCTATCTGAGTATGGGTAAAGAAAGAGTGTCCGTGGCTTTTCATCTCTTTAAATAACTGAGCGGCATTGATAATATTTCCGCCAAAAGCGATGGCAAAACTACCCAGGCGGGATTCAATCAGCACCGGCTGTCTTTCATTTAAACTAACATGGCCTATTCCAGAATTGGCGGAAAGTGCCTTCAGTTCTTCGCAGGTAAAAGTGTGCCTCACAAAACCCTTGTGGGTAGTGAGTTTTATTCCTCTTTTGAAAGTGGCGAGGCCACAATATCGCTGGCCGCGATGCTGGAGTTTAAAGATTCCGTAATAAAGGTCAGAGACGCAATTATTTTCCGCATAGAGTCCAAAAACGCCGCAGTTTTCCTTGTAAAATGGCATTTTCTTGATTTCCAAGGTTTCAAAGGAGCGTTTCAGAGCGGGAAACGGGATTCGGCGCCCAAAGCTTTCTACTCCGCTTCGGGTCGCCACCCGCTGGCAACGCTTATCAGCGTTGCCTTACTTCGCTCCCTTCGAATCCCCACAGAAGGAGCACTTTAGAGCGGGAAACGGGATTCGAACCCGCGACTCCGAGCTTGGGAAGCTCGTACTCTACCGCTGAGTTATTCCCGCCAAGGAGGCGGCACCCGGATTCGAACCGGGGAATTGCGGTTTTGCAGACCGCTGCCTTACCACTTGGCTATGCCGCCCTTTAGTTTGTGGTTATAATTATAGCGAAAAGCAAGATTAGTGTCAAAAAGAACCCCTACAGAGGGTGATAAGGAGGCAAGACTATTTGACGTAAGGTACTGTATTTGATTAAAATAAGACGTATGCTTGTGGGTTTACGGAGGGAGGCTCACCTTGCCAGAAGGCTTTCCTTTGTGGTCAAGATAATCCTGTTCTCTTTTGTTCTTCTTCCGTTAAGTGCCGCTGCGGTCAATGGTGAAGAACCC
>CAZPLE010000138.1:0-4144 GCA_964587375.1 uncultured bacterium | reverse complement strand
CGTTTAATACGGCAAGGCGCTTTTGAAATTAACGGTGAAAAGGTTTTGAACCTGAACACTCCCTTAGAAAAATTTTCTAATTTCGTAAGATTAAGGGAAGGATTGATCAGATACGGAAAACGTGGCTACAAAAAAGTACGCTACTGGAAATGAAGATGAAAGATGAAAGACTGAAAAAGGAGGGGCTATGCCAGAATTAGATAATAAAGAGAAAGAAGAAAAAAATTTTTATGTTAATATCCCTGCGAAATCAGAGGTATTCTTTCTAAAAGGTGCTAATTCTCTGGACTGGGGAATAAAGAACCGCCTGTCCAGAATATTTGTTCCGGAAACAGGTAAGACTGTGATGCTGGCTATAGACCACGGATATTTTCAGGGTCCAACTACAGGTCTGGAACGTATTGATGTTACCATCCTTCCTCTTCTACCCTTTGCCGATACCTTGATGCTGACCCGAGGAATCTTACGGTCAATCATCCCACCCACCTTTGCTAAGGGTATTGTCCTGAGAGCAAGTGGCGGACCCAGTATCTTAAAGGAACTTTCTAATGAAGAGATAGCCCTGGATATTGAAGATGCTATTCGGCTTAATGCGGCGGCTCTCGCGGTCCAGGTATTCATTGGTGGAGAATATGAAACCCAATCTGTCCATAATATGACCCGTTTGGTGGATATGGGCAATCGCTACGGAATAGCAACCTTAGGAGTCACTGCTGTGGGCAAAAATCTTGTCAGGGACGCAAGATATCTCCGTCTTGCCTGCCGCATCTGTGCCGAATTGGGTGCTACTTATGTCAAAACTTATTACGTACCAGAAGGGTTTGAAACCGTCGCAGCCTCTTGCCCGGTGCCTATTGTAATCGCTGGAGGAAAGAAAGTGCCAGAATTTGATGCCCTCAAGATGGCTTATAGGGCTATTCAGGAAGGAGCAGTCGGTGTTGATATGGGAAGAAATATCTTCCAGGCAGAATCACCCGTTGCTATGATACAAGCGGTTAGAAAAGTGGTTCACGAAGGGCTCCCGCCAGACCAGGCTTACCAGTTCTACTTAACTAAAAAGGAAGAAGAGCGAAATTGTAGAAAGGCAGTGACATAAATGGAAAATAACGAGCCAGTTTGTCATTATGATTTGAAAGGCAGAGTGGCACTGGTAACCGGTGCAGCGGGTGCCATCGGGGCTGGCATATGCCGTGGTCTTTTAAAAGCAAATTGCCGGGTAGCAGCAACTGACCTTGCTGGACCAAACCTTGACAGTCTGGTTGCGGAATTCAAACCACAATTTGGTGAAAAGATATTAGGAGTGGTGCTTGATGTGACCGATCCAGAGATGATTTCTCAGGGTATTACCCAAATTGTCCAAACCTGGGGAAGGGTGGATATAGGGGTGGTTAACGCCGGAGTTGCCATGGTATCTTCTTTGAAAGAGATGGATTTAGAAGAGTTCCGAAGATTGGAACGTATAAATGTGGAAGGCGCGTTGCTTGTTATCCGCCAACTGGCTAAACTCTTTGAGAAGCAAGGTGGAGGTGGAGATATTGTTCTCATTTCAACTAAAAATGTTTTTGCACCTGGCGTCGGTTTCGGCGCTTACAGCGCCACCAAAGCTGCTGCACACCAATTGGCACGAATCGCCAGTCTGGAACTGGCGCCAATCGGGGTACGGGTGAATATGGTGGCACCTGATGCAGTCTTTTCTGATGGCACGAGAAAATCAGGCTTGTGGCAAACGGTTGGGCCAGAACGGATGAGAGCCCGGGGCCTGGATGAAAGGGGGCTTGAAGAATACTACCGTAACCGTAACCTTCTCAAGGTCAGGGTAACGGCAGACCACGTTGCCAATGCAGTTTTATTCTTTGTTTCTCATCAGACACCAACCACTGGTGCCACCATCCCGGTTGACGGCGGATTACCCGATGCCACCCCCCGCTAACAAGAAGGAAATAGTATCTATGGTAAAGATAAGGACTAAAGATGACAGAATTAGGCAAGAGATGAGTTATTACGGAAAGTTAATTGAGAAAAATGGTTTGACCTGCGGACCGGGTGGGAATATGAGCGTACGCTCAGGAAACCTGGTCTATCTTTCACCCAGTGGGTTCAGCTTTTCCGAAATAAAGAGTGGAGACTGGTTTACCGTTGACTTAAGGACCGGAAAACAGGTTAGCAAAAAGAAGAAGCGGTTGCGACCTACCTGTGAAATCTCAATGCACCTGGGTTGTTATCTGGTCAGGCCAGATATTAAAGTGGTAATCCACACCCATCCCATTCTGGCAACAGCTTTGGCTACTGCTGGCGTGGAATTCAAAGCCCTCTTTCCCGACTTTGTCGCTATTCTTGGGAGTAAGGTACCTACCATAGAGTACGTGATACCAGCCGGAGAAGAGATTAGAGAAGCAGTTACTGCAGAACTCAAAAAAGGGTGGAATGTGCTTTTACTCAAAAACCATGGGGCCATAGCGGTTGGTTCAACCCTTAAAGAGGCTTATTATCGGAGCCTTCTACTTGAAGAATCAGCGCGGTATCTGGTGGCGACTCTTTCCATTGGTAAAGAGGTGCGCTATCTCACCCCTGATGAGGTAAAAGGAATAGAAAATCTGGAGGCAGAAGATTACCGGAGGTCACTCTTTAAAAGAAAGGAAGGATAATGAAAGCAGCAATATTTTTAGGACCGGAAAAGATGGTAGTGGAAGAGATCCCCACGCCGGTGGCGGGTAAGGGAGAAGTGATCATTCAGGTAAAGGCTTGCGCTATCTGCGGAACAGACCTGCGCACCTTCCGTTTTGGCCACAAAAAGGTCAAACCACCTCAGGTGATTGGCCACGAGATTGCTGGAGTAGTTTCTGAGATAGGGGAGGGGGTATCCGGCGTCACCATTGGTAACCCGGTCACTGTGGTCACCTCAGTTGGCTGCGGTAAATGCCGGCTCTGCAAGGCTGGCCGCAATAATATCTGTGCCAAAACAGAGGCTCTCGGCTATTTTTATCCTGGAGGCTTTGCGGAATACATTAAAATCCCGGCAGAAGGTGTGGCTCAAAATAATATAATTAAATTGCCTGATTCGGTCAGTTTTGATGAAGGAGCAATTGTGGAACCACTCTCCTGTTGCTTAAACGCCCAGGCCTTTCTCAATATAAAAGAGGGGGAGAGGGTAGCAGTGTTTGGAGCAGGTCCTATCGGGCTGATGCATCTTGAACTGGCACTGGCGAAAGGGGTTTCCGAAACCTTCTTGATAGATATTAACCAGGAAAGGCTTAATAGCTCCTTGGGTTTGGCAAAGATTGACCATCTAATTAACTCTTCCGAAAAAGACCCGGTTAAGGTGGTAATGGAGCTAACCGGTGGAGAAGGTGCAGATGTAATCATAACCGCCAACCCTGCTAAAATTACCCACGAACAGGCATTGAAGATGGCGGCCATACGAGGGAGGGTAAGTCTTTTTGGCGGACTGCCCAAGGATGATTCCATCATCAATTTTGACTCCAACATTGTTCATTACCGGGAGGTTTCAGTCTTTGGCGCTTTTGCTTCAGCCCGGCCAGAATATGAAGAAGCACTGAATTTGATTGCTTCCGGTAAAGTCAATGCTAAAAAGTTTATTACCCACCGCCTACCCTTAGAGAAGATAAGTGAAGGATTTGCTCTTCTCTGTGAAGGAAAAGGCCTTAAGGTTGTCATTAACCCTTAAAAGATCGTTTTTAGGCTATTTTTAGCATTTAAGTAATATTTTACCCTGCCTGTAACGAAAGAGACGCCTATAATGGACTTTACTTTTGAGTGAGATTTCGTATAATTATCCACAAAATTATCCACAAGCCAAGAAAACAAAGCCAGTCAACGGTTTTGAAGGTGGATAAATTTAATGTCGGATAATATATCTTATGTTAACTTTAATCTTACCTGAATCTTCTCGGCGACCCTTTTCAAGGTGAAAAAAGTTTAGTTAAAATTATTTTTTAATTGAATAAATATTTTTTATTGATTTTCAATAATTATTTTATTTCTTTTCTCCGGGAAAGAACAACGTTTGAGGAATGATGGCTCTTTATCTTTTTGCCGAACCGGCTGGTCACTTTCAGGAGAGTTCCAAAAGGATAAATGTTGAAACGCCAGAAAAGCGAATTAAAGGGTGCTGGTAGGACAACCG
>CAZPLE010000137.1:0-12452 GCA_964587375.1 uncultured bacterium | reverse complement strand
CAATAACAGTCATTACCTGGCGCACCCGACCCAGACTTCTTATCGGAAACATTTAGGGGTAAATATGGAGAGGGATCAACCTCTGTCGCGAATCTTGGTCTCCAGGTCTTCAATCCGTTTCTTTAAGGCGGCAATCTCTGCTGCAGTTGCCAGATTCATCTTCTTAAAGGAGGTCTCTATCTCCTTTTTCAGGCGTTTCATAAATTCTTTACGGAACCTTTCCCCTTTAACCCGAAATTCCTTCTTTATCCTGGCAACATCCTTCCGTGCTGTTTCACCCCGGGCAGAGATATCTTTTAAAAACTCCATAACTCTTTCTTCGCTGTAGGCAGCTAAGCCCAGGCCCACCTCTAATATCCGGTCCATAATACTCTTTCCAGCCATTATTAATCCTCCCCTGACAGACCCTTCGTTTCTTTGTCAGTTAATTTTTTTGATGATGCTTGGCTAAAAAACTGGTAATTATTCCTGCCAGCATCTTTGGCGCGATACATAGCAATGTCAGCGTTCTTGATAAGAACTTCGGCTGTTTCCCCATCAAAAGGGTAAAGGCTAACACCAATACTGGGGGTGATAGAAACCTGGTGAATATCTATTGAGAAGGGTTCCGAAAAGGACTCAAAGATTCGGTTGAGTAGTTTTTCCACCTCCTGGAGTCTTTTGATATCGGAAAAGATAAAGATAAATTCGTCTCCCCCCATTCTGGCTACTGTATCGGTAAGACGGATGCAATCTTCTAACCTCCGGGCCGCAGACTTCAGCAGGACATCCCCAACGGTGTGGCCGAAGGTATCATTCACCTCTTTAAAATGGTCAAGGTCCAACATCATCACTGCAGCGATCGTATTAGAGCGGCTGGCTCTCGCCAGTTCTTGTTTGAGCCGGTCAGTAAAAAGGAGACGGTTGGGGAGTCCGGTGAGAGGGTCATGGGTTGCGGTATAGGAAAGTTGTTGTTCGGCTTTTTTCTTTTCGGTAATATCCATTATAAATCCCTCAAGCATCTGGAGATTACCTTTTTTGTCAAATATGCCCCTGCTCTGTTCCCATACCCATTTTTCTCCGCCGTAGGCGGTTCTGATCCGGTATTCCAGTTTGTATGGTCGCAACTCCTTTATAGCAGATTGAATGCTTTCCCAAACCTTCTCCCGGTCATCCGGATGGATAATCTGATTAAAAGAGATGGTTCGATTTTCTATTAGGTCCTGAGGGTTATAACCGGTCAGACTCAAACATCCTTCGCTGAGGTACTTCATCGTCCAATTCCGGTCGTTGGCGCACCGGTAAACCAGCCCGGGTAGGTTGCTTATCAAGGTAGAAAGAAAGCGTTCCGATTCTTGAATCTTTGCCTCTGCCTCTTCCCATTTCTTCGTCTCTCTCTGAGACAAAAAGAAGATTGCGAGTCCGCTTAAAAAGACAAAAAACCACTCTCCTAAAATTCCAAAATAGAGAAATAAGGCCAGGTTCCCGGAAATTTCCCTCAGAATGGTGTGGCTAAGGACAATCCAGAGCGTTCCAATCACCAGATAGATCCCAGCTATCTTATAAGGGAGCAGATACCACCGGGAGGTAGCATTCCTTCTTTTTGACATAGCCATATCAAAATTATACCTACAAATTTTAAATCTGACAACCTCCTTTGAGGGTTGGGCCTAACAAAGATTTCAACCGGAGAGCCACTTCCTCAGGAATACCCAGGGTCTTTAATTCTTGGATGGAAGCCCTTCCCATTTCATTCAGAGAGCGGTATCGCTGCCAGAGAAGGGCTTTCCTTTTCGGTCCTATCCCGGGAATATTATCAAGCACAGAAGCAGACATCTTTCTTCGGGACAGATGGTGGTGATACGAAACGGCAAAACGGTGGGCTTCATCCCGCACCCGGCGCAGAAAAAGCCCTTCGGGTGTAGCGGGCGATAGAGAAAGGGGTTCTTTACGGCCCGGAAGATAAAATTTTTCTTCCTCCTTGGCGATGCCTACCAACGGCGTAAGAATACCCTCCTTTTGAAAAATTTTGCTTATGGTTTCTACCTGTGGCCTTCCGCCATCAACTAAAAACAGGTCTGGCAGGGGCCAGTCTTTTTCCAAAATTCTCCTCCGGAAAACTTCTGCCAGCATTGCACAGTCGTCTATTCCTTCTACACCTTTAATGCGAAAACGTTTGTATTCTTTAGGATATGGCTCTCCCGCAAGAAAGACGACCCGACTACCAACCGCTTCACTCCCAAAAAGATTGGAGATATCAAACCCTTCTACCCGAACCGGTTCTTTGGGAAGACCCAGAGCATCTTTCAGATTGAGAATAATTCTTGCTGAGGGGCGCTCTTTTCCTAATGATTTAGGATGCATCCTAACCCGACGTAATGCTTCTATCTCATCCCGCAATCTGGCTGCCCTTTCAAAATCAAGTTCCGCAGCGGCTTTTACCATCTCCGACCTCAATTCGGAAATAATCCTTCCACCTCTTCCTCTAAAATAGGCCAGGGTTGCTCTGGCTGTTTGGTTATATTCTTCTTCTGATACCAAATGGGCACAGGGCGCGAGACAACGTTTAAGGCTATGGTCAAGACAAGGCCGAGCCTTTTTTTCTGTTGAAAAAGTACGGCGGCAGGAGGCGAGCGGAAATATCTGACGCAGGTTGCGGAGCGCTCTTTTCAATGCCCAGACTTGAGTAAAAGGGCCAAAATAATAATCCTTTCCTTCTTTCTTGCCTCTTATAATTTCTATCCTCGGAAATCGTTCCCGGGTGATGCGTAAAAAAGGAAAGGTTTTGTCATCGCGCAGTTCCACATTATAGCGAGGCTGATAGGTCTTTACAAAACGGCTTTCCAGAAAAAATGCTTCCGCTTCCGTTCTGGTGGGATAAAATTCCAAGTCGACTATTTCGTTCACCAGAGCAGTGGTCTTGGGCTCAGAAAAACTCTCTTTGGAAAGATACCAGCGGACACGGTTGCGTAAAGAAACTGCCTTTCCGATATAAATAATCCTACCCTCTTGGTCCCGAAAGAGATATACTCCCGGTCCGGAAGGAAGATTAGAGATTTTCTCTAAGAGCTTCTTCTTTCTTCTCTTCTCCACCCAATTTCGCTTTTTCCTTCTCAACGGCGTAGTTTAACTGCAGGTTAGCAATGGCGGTAGAAAGTTGGCTTTCTTCTTCTTGGGAAAGGTTATTACGCGATTTTTCTCTCAAGAGGATAAGGATTTCAATGGCGTTTTCAGCCGCTTTTAGGTCCAGTTCACATTTCCCAGTCACAGGATTAGGAATCTTTCCCAGAGCCTGCCAACCAGAGGCCTCAAATAGGGAGATTAAATCCAGAAATTCCATTCTTCTCCTCCTCTAAAATGGCAATGGAATCCCGGTAACCAATCCTACCAAATAGTTGAGCAAAGGAACAAGGAAGTCAAAAAGACCAAAAAGCAGAAAAGCAAATATAATTAACATTCCATAACGTTCTATCCGGTAATAAGCAGACTCCATCTTTAAGGGCAAAAGACTGCCCAGGATTCGGGAACCATCCAGAGGGGGGATGGGAATGAGATTAAAGAACGCCAGAAGGAAGTTAATAAAGACCCCAAAATAAAGCAAAAGTCCAATTCCGCTTCTAATACTGCTGCCGGTAATCCGAAATAAAAAAGCAAAAAAGAGACCTAAAACTACATTAGAAACCGGACCAGAGGCACCCACTTGAATCATCCCCCGGCGGAAATCATGGAAGCGAAAAGGATTAATAGGAACAGGCCTTGCCCAACCGATGATAATTGGCGAATGAAGTGTAAAGAGGAGTAAGGGTAAAAGAACGGTCCCAAAGGGGTCAAGGTGAGGTAAAGGGTTTAAGGTAAGCCTGCCCATCGCTTTTGCGGTATCATCACCGTTACGAAGCGCCACTAACCCGTGGTTATATTCGTGAATTATTACTGAAAAGATTAAAATAGCTAATCGCCCTATAAAGAGAATTGGATTCATGACATTGTATATTATACCACGCCTCAATCTGTCATTTATCCGGAGAAAGTCTGGGAAGGGAAGTCGGTTGGCTATACCTTAGAAAGTTTATACCAAAATAAAATATACCCGCCATAACAAACGATATCAGTAGCGCCCAAAGGGTATTCATTCGGAGAGAAAGGCTATGATAGTAAACAAAAGCAAGGAGTATTGCCAGACTGGAGAGAAAGAGCGCTTTCAGCCCACTTTTTAAAAGTCTTTTTCCACCTAAAAGACCGATCTTTCTACGCAACAAAAAGAAAAGGAGACAAAAATTACCCATCCCGACCAGCGAAGTAGCAAACGCAATACCACCTTGTTTAAGAGGAACCATTAAAACCAGGTCAAGAATGAGATTAACGAAGATGCTGATAACCCCAATTTTTACCGGGGTTCTGGTGTCCCTTAACGCATAAAAAGCCCGAGTAAGAACGATGCTACCTGCATAAGCAAAGAGACCAAGAGAGTAAAAAAGGAGCGCTCTCCCGGTGGCCTGGGTAGACTGGGAAGTAAAGAGACCCCGCTGAAAAAGAACTCTAATGATTGGCTCACCGAAGAAGATTAAACCTAAACTTGCGGGAATAACTAAAAGAAAGGTTAGACTGAGGGAAAAATGGAGCGTCTCCTTCATCTCCTCCCATTTCCCCAAGGAAGCAAATCTTGACATTGAAGGTAAGGCAACTGTTCCTAATGCTACCCCAAAAATTCCTAAGGGTAACTGCATCAAACGGTTTGCGTACCAGAGAGAACTGACCATGCCCGGAGCAATAACACTGGCGAGAAGATAGTCTACCAGAAGGTTTATGGGTGTGACTGCCACACCGATAATGAGGGGAAGTAAAAGTTTCCCTATTCTTATCAACCCAGGATTTTTAAGATTAAAAGTTGGTTTCAAGCTGAATCCGCGGCGCAAAAATGCTGGTACCGGAATTAAAAATTGCGCTGCCCCGCCCAAGATCAAACCAATGATTAAACTATAGGTGCGTCTTTCCAGGTTAGAACCAAAGAAGGGGGAAAGAAAAAAGAGGCTTAAAATCCAAAAAAAGTCTAAACCCAAAGGGGAAAGTGCCGGACTGGAAAAATGGTTCAGGGAATTAAGGACCCCCCCAAGAAGGGCTGAAAAGGAAATGAAGACAAGGTAAAATATGGTGAAACGCAAAAAGGAGAATATGAGACGAACTTTATCACTAAGGGAGCAAAAACCCACTGCACTGGAAATGATGAAGAAAAAGAGAGAGACAGAAAGAGTAAGAAATAAACTGGCACCAATGGTATCGCTCACTAATTTTTTTGCTTCTTCCTTCCTCTCCGGAAAGAGATAATCAGCAAAGACCGGAATAAAAGCGCTGTTGAGCCCGCCTTCTGCCAGAAGTCCACGAAAGAAATTCGGAATCATAAAAGCAAGTAAGAAAGCATCGTAGACCAGAGTAGTGCCGAAAAAATAAGCACTGGCCATTTCCCGAAATAGACCAACAATCCTTACCATAATAGTAGCCAGACTCAGCACGCCTACCGCCTGGATAATTTTTCTTTTCTGTCTTTCCATTTTGCCATTTATTATAATGTTTTCCAATCTATTTGACAATCTCCAGTGTTATCTGGCAAAATTAAATAAAAGGAACTGCTTAATTATTCAGCGTAAGTAAAGATAAGGTCAATGGTCACCAAGAGAATAATTCCTTGCCTGGATGTGAAGGATGGAAGGGTAGTAAAAGGGGTCCATTTTCAAAACCTTCAGGATGCAGGCGACCCAGTGGAAATTGGGGCCGCCTATAGTGAAGAAGGTGCTGATGAGCTGATCTTTCTTGACATCACGGCATCCTTTGAAAAGAGACGTACCCTCTTTGAAGTAGTAGAGAAGACAGCTTCTTCCGTATTTATACCATTAACGGTTGGGGGTGGTGTTAGAAATATTGAAGATATAAAAGATATTTTACGTGCCGGTGCCGATAAGGTCTCCATCAATACCAGTGCAGTAGAAAACCCCCACCTTATTGAAGAAGGGGCAGAAAGATTTGGTAATCAGTGCATTGTGGTTGCTATTGACGCTAAGCAGCGGGCACCGGAGGAATGGGAAGTCTATACTTACGGTGGTAGAAAACCGACTGGACTTTCTGCTTTAAAATGGGCAAAAGAGGTAGTAATGAGAGGCGCCGGTGAAATCCTTTTAACCAGTATGGATAAGGATGGTACAAAATCTGGCTATGATGTGGAACTAACCAGAAGAATTGCAGAAATTGTTCCGGTGCCGGTGATTGCCTCTGGAGGAGCAGGAAATTTAGAGCATCTTTATCAGGTCTTGTCTGGAGGAAAAGCAGACGCCGTTCTTGCTGCCAGCATCTTCCATTACCGGGAATACACTATTCGTCAGGCTAAAGAGTATCTTGCCAAAAAAGGTATTCCGATGAGACCCATCATTTCTTAAATGCGCCGGGCCTTCAGTTATCTGCTCTATAACTTATTTCTCCACCTGACTTTTCCTTTCTTCTTCCTAATTACTCTTCGAAAACATCTCAGAAGAGGCGGAAAGATCAGCGATATAGGAAACCGGTTGGGTTTCCTCTTCAGACCGACGGCTCTTCCGGCCCATCGCTGTCTCTGGATTCAAGCACTCTCTGTTGGCGAAGTTACCGTGGGAAAGGTTCTAATAGAAAGGGTTAAACAAGCATTTCCGAAACTGCCAGTCTTTCTTACAACTACCACCGTTACTGGATTCCAAACTGCCCGACGAATTCTACCGGAAACCGCCATTGGATATTTCCCTTTTGACTTACCTTTCTCACTCTCTCTTTTTTTGAAAAGGGTCAAACCCTGTCTTTTTATAAGTCTGGAAACGGAATTCTGGCCGAACCTTCTGCGGAAACTTGCCCGAAAAGGGGTCCTTACTCTGTTAATCAACGGTCGCTTTTCACCCCGTTCCTACCGCAGGTATAAAAAAGTGCGTTTTCTGCTTTCTCCGGTGATTTCCCAGTTTTTTCGCGTGGGTATGCGCAGTGAGAGAGAAGCAAAATGGATGAATAATCTTGGCTTCCCGCGTGAAAAGATTTTAGTAACCGGAAATATGAAATATGATGTTGTCTTTTCCCAAACAGAGGGAGTCACACCAGAAGATGCCAGAAAAGAGTTTCTTTTTAACTCCAGAAGTATCGTCTTTGGTTCCCTCCATCCTGAAGAAGAAGAACTGGCTGTTAAAATTTCTCGCAGGTTAGTCTCCGAGTTTCCTGATCTGAAGGTCATCTTTGCTCCACGCCATCTGGAACGTAGCAAACTGGAGGCGATATTCAAAAAGTCTGGTCTCCGTTACCAAAAATTTTCTTCTCGGAAAGAACCTTTTAACGAAAATTTTCTGATATTGGACAAAATGGGATATCTCAATAAAGCATATGCTGTGACAACCGCCGCCTTTGTGGGGGGCAGTCTCACCATCTTTGGTGATGGCGGACATAACCTTACGGAACCGGCAGCCTATAAAAAACCGGTGGCTTTTGGACCGCACGCGTGGAATTTCAAAGAAGAAGGAAAACTTCTTATGAAAACCAGGGGCGGATTTCTGGTAAAGAACTTTGAAGAACTTTATACTTTTTTCCGTAAAGCTCTTTCGGAACCACAATGGTCCACAAGCGCTGGAGAAAGGGCTTATTGGGCAATCAGAGAACAGACTGGTGCTACAGACCAATCTTTAAAAATAATAAAATCAGCCCTTGCTCAAAGTGTCATAGAATGAGTATAATATAACAATTCCTGGCGCTTGTAGCTCAACCGGATAGAGCGTTAGCCTCCGGAGCTAAAGGCTGAGGGTTCAACTCCCTCCAAGCGCGCCACAAAGAAAAATTATGGAGTTATTGGTGAAGAACGGCCGGGTAATTGACCCGGGACAGGGAATTGATGAGGTCCTCGATGTGGCCTGCCAGAACGGTAAGATTGAAAAATTAGGAAAAAGGCTAACCCCACAAAAGAATACAAAGGTAATTGAGGCGTCAGGCTTAATCGTTTCCCCTGGTCTCATAGATGCCCATTGCCATCTGCGTGAGCCTGGTAGAGAGGATGAGGAAACGATTGCAACTGGGGCTTCAGCAGCGGCGGCTGGTGGCTTTACCACCATCCTTGCTATGCCCAACACTCAACCCTGTGTGGACAATGGACCGCTGGTGGCTTATCTTGCCAATAAAGGTAGTAAAACGTCGATTTCTGTCCTTCCCATTGCCGCGGTGACCAAGAATCGTGCCGGTAAAGAACTGACCGAAATGGCAGACCTTGCCCGAAACGGTGCCGTGGCTTTTTCCGATGACGGCAACTGCATTGCCGACAGTCGGATTTTACGCCGGGGACTGGAATACGCCAAGCTCACTGGACGACCGCTCATTGACCATCCGGAAGATCCATCCCTCTCTGAAAATGGTGTGATGAACGAAGGCACAATCTCTACTTTACTGGGACTGCCCGGCATCCCCACAGAAGCAGAGGAGATTATCGTCTTTCGGGATATTGCCCTGGCGTCCCGAACAGGAACCCATCTCCACCTTGCTCATCTTACCTGTGAAGGCTCCATTTCCCTGGTAAGAGAGACGAAGAGAAAGGGATGGCCGATTACCGCGGAAGTAACCTTTCATCACCTCATTCTTACTGAAGAAGCGGTATTAGGTTATAATACCAACGCTAAGGTAAGTCCGCCGTTACGCACGGCAAAAGATGTCCAGGCACTCAAGGAAGGAATTAAAGAAGGCGTGGTGGAGATTATCGTTACTGACCATGCTCCGCATACCCAAGAAGAAAAAGAGACTGATTTTGAAAATGCGGCTTTCGGAATAATTGGTTTCCAAACTGCTCTTCCCTTACTGCTTCGTCTCTCTACCGAAATCCCCCTAAAGACTCTTCTGGCCTGCCTGACTTGTAATCCTGCCCGCATATTTTCTCTCTCGGACCGAGGACAACTCAAAAAAGGCCTGAGGGCTGATATCACCATCTTCAACCCTGAAGCAGAGTGGATATTGACTAAAGATAAGGTAAGGTCTCGTAGTTATAATACACCCTTTTTAGGAGAGAAGATGGTGGGTAAAACGGTCTATACCATCTGCAACGGAAGGGTCGTCTTCCAGGTTTAATCTTTTCCTTTCCTCTTTGCGCCTACCCGAGCGCACTCGCAAGGGAACTCAACTGGGTAAGGTGCTTCTTTTCTTCCTCAACTATTTCCTGAACCACTCCCTTTTCCTTTTCGGGTACGAAACGAAGCAGTTCGGTAAAGTAAAGGATGGCATTTCTTTCTACTTCCAGCGCTGCCTGAACTGCTTCTCGATCCGAAAGTGTTTTACATGCCAGGGCCTTCAGGTCATCTTTCTGCCGGAGAATAGCGGCATTTGCCACCGCTGAAAGATACTCGTCAACCGGCGAAAGTTCCGCTTCCGCCTTATGGGGTACACTTCGGGCAAGTCTTTCAAAAAAATCCCGGTGTTTTATCTCCTCTTCCGCAAAGCCAAGGAATCTTTCGGCAACAAGTGGACTTTTGGCGCATTTTGCCATTCCGGAATAGAATTGATAACCATTCTTCTCAATCTCAATGGCAACCTTTATCACTTCATAAACCGGATATTTAATGAGAGCCATTTTCCACCTTTTTGGTAAGATGATATCGTTCCCTGTTTTGATCGGCAATCTTTTGGATCTCACTCACCAGACCTTCATTCCCAGGCTTAAAGAGATGGCGGAACCGACCCTGTAGTTTCAAGTAATCTTCAACCGGCTTGGGAGCAGTGATTGTGTGAACCCCAGTTAAAACTCCCTCTTCATATTCTATAAGAGGGAAGAGGCAGGTTTCCACTGCCAGACGGGCAATTTGATAGGTCAAACTTGGCTCATGGCGCCAGCCCAACGGACAGGGCACATGAATATGAATGAATTTTGGTCCGCGAATAGATATTGCCTTTTTCACTTTCCTCTGGAGATCAAGCGGAAATCCTACGGAAGCGGTAGCCACGTAGGGAATACCATGGGCAACCGCAATCTCCACCATATTCTTTTTCGGCCTGAGGTTACCCGGAAGGACCCTACCATAGGGGCTGGTAGTGGTAGAGGTATAAAGAGGTGTGAGTCCGCTGCGCTGAACCCCTGTATTCATATATGCCTCATTATCATAGCAAACCGAAAGGACATCATGACCTCTCTCCCACATTCCAGACAATGCTTGAAATCCAATGTCAGCTGTTCCTCCATCGCCTGCCTGGGCAATTACTCTGATATCATCAATCCGACCGCTCTGCCGCAAGGCTGCTTCTACTCCAGAGGCCACCGCGGCTGCATTTTCAAAGAGGGAATGGATAAATGGAACCTGCCACGCACTGTCTGGATAAGTGGTAGAAAATACCTCCAAGCAGCCAGTATTATTGACTACTATGGTATTAGGACCGGCGGCATCAATCACCAGCCGGGCCGCAAGAGACTGACCGCAACCAGCACAGGCAGTATGACCGGGTGAAAGCAGGTGTTCAAACATAAAGGTCTCCTTTTATGAAAATTTTAATCTTTCTCCTAACTCCTAATCCCCATCTTTTAAACCAATAAACTGATCGCTTACTTGAGATCCAGGTAAACGCTCAAAGATCTCCATAATCGTATCCGGAGTAATATCTCTCCCGCCAAGTCCGGCAATGAAACCACTTATCTTTGGTGAAGGTTTTTGACCCTGAAAAACGGCTCTTATGTCACAGTAGATGGGACCGGTAGCCCCCAAGGAAATAGACCTATCAAGAACAGCAACCATCGGAACTTTCAAAAGATTCTGAATGATCTCTTCTTCCGGAAAAGGCCGATAAGTTATAATCCGTAGGAGGCCAACCTTCTTACCTTTTGCTCTCAAGGTATCTATCGTTTCTTTAATCGTTCCGCAGACTGAACCGGCGGCTACGATCGCCATCTCAGCCCCTTCCAGTTGATATGGCTCTACCAGACCTCCGGAATTCCTTCCAAAGATGTGGGCAAACTGTGTAGCCACTTCTGGTATAAGAGCTAACGCCCGTTTCAATGCTTGGTGTAAATCATGCCGGATTTCCATATAATACTCTGGCCCGGCTAAGGGGCCGAAACTCTTTGGGTCCGCAGGGTCCAGCCTTTCCGGAGGATTAAAATCTGGAAGAAACCCAAGGACTTTGTCTTCTTCCGGTATATCCACCACTTCATATCCGTGGCTTAAGATGTAACCATCCAAACAGACCATAACCGGAAGAAGAATATGCGGGTCTTCTGCCAAACGGTATGCCTGGAGAATAAGGTCGGCTACCTCTTGATTGCTCTCTCCATATAACTGAATCACTCCACTATCTCGCAAAGCCATTGAGTCCTGATGGTCATTCCAGATGTTGATCGGCGCGGAAAGGGCACGGTTGACGCAGACAAGCACCACCGGCATTCTCATTCCAGCAGCGTTAAAGAGAACTTCACTCATCAAAATGAGCCCTTGGGAGGAACTGGCAGTAAAGACTCGTTGCCCAGTAGCTACTGCACCCAAAACCGCTGAAGCAGCAGAATGTTCGCTTTCCACGTTAACAAATTGGCTTTTTAACTTGCCTTCGGCCACCATCTCGGCTAAAAACTCCACGATATGAGTCTGGGGGGTAATGGGATAAGCCGAGATTACACCTGGTTTACAGAGCGCAACTACCCGGGCAATCGCTTCTGAACCTTCAATGAAGTCTTTCATATTTAACTCTCCGTATTTTCTTTACTCGTTTCAGGCACCATTACTATATCCTTTTTGGGACAAACCGCCGCACACAATCCACAACCTTTGCAATAGCGGTAGTCGGTCTGGAAGGTATTCTTTTCTTTTCCAGCCACTATCCCTTCGGGACAGATGAGCACGCAGAGACGGCAGGCAATACAGTTCTTTTGAAGAAATTGGGGTCGGTTCTCTATCCGCCAAGTTCCGGTTTTATTCCTCTGGGCACTTCCCGGAGAAGCGGTTATCGGCTTTTCCATCCTTCCTCCCACCCTTCGTTCAAAGCAGCGATATTTTTTGCCGCTATTTCTTCGGGGAAACGATCTTTTATGATCTCTTGAAGGCTCTCCAGTTTTACTACTCCGGAAAGAGCAGCAAAGGCGCCAAGAAGAGCGGTATTACCCAACGGGCGACCCAGATGACGCAAAGCAATCTCATTCCCTGAGATGTAATATACCCGGCGCTTTCCGGCATAATTGGGCAGCAAAATGGGTTCTTTAGAATTGATTACCACCAAACTATTTTCCTTTGTACCTGCCAGAACATCCACGCTACGAATAAGTGTGGAGTCTATTACCAATACATAATCCGGGTTATAAATCTGACTACGCAGCCTGATGGGTTGGTCTGAAATCCGGATAAAAGCATTCATTGGCGCACCCATTCGTGCTGCCCCAAAACTGGGAAATGCATAAGCATATCTTCCTTCCAGAAAGATGGCTGCTCCCAAAAGGGCTGCAGTGGTAATAGCGCCCTGCCCGGCGC
>CAZPLE010000136.1:0-5765 GCA_964587375.1 uncultured bacterium | reverse complement strand
GACAACCGCTCTGAAGAAATTTCAGACCCAGTCAGATTGGCAAAAGATTTATGCCGGCGTCGACTCTCAATCGGCGCTGATGGTCTACTCCTTTTGTGTAACGCCACCCAAAAAGTGAACCAGGCTCATTTTCGAATGCGCATCTTTAATCCCGACGGTTCGGAAGCGGAGATGTGTGGAAATGGACTGCGCTGTTTTCTTCTTTATCTGGTTAAAAAGGGCCTGGCTACAGAAGGTCAGTTTGTCACAGTGGAAACTGCTGCTGGTTTGCGCCGGGGAAAGGTTGAAGGTAATCTTGTCTCTATAAGCCTTGGAAAACCACAACATTTAAAACTCTTTTTTACTCTTAAGATCAATGAAAGAGAGACTACCGCTGGATTTGTGAATACTGGGGTTCCGCACACCGTGATTGAGGTCTCCGGCCTTTCCACGTTCCCGGTGAAGGAATGGGGCCAAAAAGTCAGGTTTCACCCGCAATTTTCACCTGCTGGAACAAACGTAGATTTCGTGGAAATTAGAAAAGGAGAAGTCTTTCTCAGAACCTACGAACGGGGAGTGGAAGACGAGACCCTTGCCTGTGGAACCGGGGCAGCAGCAGCGGGATTTATCCTCTCTAAACTAAAAAGGGTTACCCTGCCGGTAAAGATTCACACTGCCTCCGGAGAAATTTTGGTCGTAACCGAAAAGGCGGAAGAACTTTTCTTATCCGGCGAAGCCCGCATCGTCTATGAGGGTTCGCTGGTCAATTGATACCTTGCCCTTCTCTCTTCTATTCTTTCTTGCCGGAATTTTATTGGCCCGGATAGTTCCCCCTCTCCTGACAGAATACCTTTCCTTTTCCGGACTCTTGTTGTTTGGGGCGATAATCGGATGGAAAAGAGAGAAACTCTTTTTCTCTTTTATGCTACTCTTTTTTCTTTTCTCTGGGATCATCAGAGCCCAGCAGTATCAGAAAAAAGGGGAGAATGACATTAGCCGCTTCCGAACGAAAGGACCAATCGTCGTGCAGGGAATAATAATCAACCATCCTGAAGAGGAAAGAAACCACGCGCTTCTCCGAGCGGAAAGTATAGTTGACTCGCTGGTGGTCTGGCCGGTAAGTGGAAATCTCTTATTGTCCTTTAAAGGAAAGCAGCCGCCATTGAAATATGGAGACTGGGTTCGGGTAAAAGTCATCATTGAGGACCTACCCAAAAAGGAAGGTTTTGACTATACTGCCTATCTTTATCGCCATCGGATCTACGCTACCGCCACCTTGAAAGAGAATGAGATCTCCCTTATCGGGAAAAAACGAGTTTCACTAGTAAAGTATGGCTCTTTTCAACTTCGGGAAGGTCTTAAGGAAAGAATTTATCGCTTAGTCCCCCGGGAACCTCAGGCTTCCCTCCTGAGCGCGGTATCTTTCGGATTGGTCCGAATGAGGGACCAAATTAATGAACCCTTTCGGAAGTTGGGGATATACCATCTTCTGGTTATTTCCGGGCTTCACGTCAGCTTTCTCCTTCTCTTTTTACACCTTATACTTGCTCCTCTTCCCCTTCATCCGCGAATACGAACTGCTCTTTATCTTCCGGGCATCTTAATCTATTGTGTTGCTTGCGGTCTAGCTCCACCGGTGGTACGCGCCAGTCTAATGGCTGGTTTTTATTATCTGGGGATTGCCCTTAACCGATCGTGCAAGCCCATCATCGCCATTTCCTTTGCTGCTTTTCTTCTTCTTTTGATCAACCCTTTCTTCCTCTTGGAGCCAGGTTGGCAGTTAACTTTTGGCATTACCCTTGGTCTCATCACTGGCGCTGACAAGATGGCAAAGTATCTAAAGCGTCTTCCGGGCTGGTTAACCAAAAGAATCTCTGCTGCTCTAATCGGACAAGTAATAAGCGCTCCCCTGGTTGCCTTTCACTTTGGACAGGTCCCTCTTTTCAGCATCATAGCCAACCTTCTATTTATCCCGGTTTCCGCTCTAATGGTTCTGGAAACTTTTTTGGCTGTTCTTTTAGGACCTTTAGGCTTTATCTTCGGAGCCGCAGCGGAATTGACAGTAACTGCATTTTACCGTTGTGCGGAAAATCTTTCTCAATCTCCGTTCATTTCTTTAAAAGTGATGCCCGGTAATTACCTTTACTTCCTCTGGTATCTTCCTGTAAGCTTCTTGTTTTTCCAGCGTAAAAATAATAAAATATCAGAAAATGATCAAAGAGACCATTACCCGGATAAGGGAAGCAGAAAAGGAAGCTGAATTAATAGTTGCGGAAGCCAAGAAAAAGGCGGAAAAACTTATCTTGGAAGCAAAGAAGAAAGAGGCGGAGTTTACCCGCCAAGCTCAGGAAGAAACAAAGAAAAGGCTGGTGCTATTAGAAAAGACCCTTTTAGAAAAAAAGAGGGTGGAACTGGAAAGAATAAAACAGGAACTAAAGGAATCTAAAGAAAGACTCCAGAAAAATTTTTCCCAAAAGAGAGCAGCGGCAATTGGAAAGACCTTGGAATTTCTCCTTCAAGAAAAACCTTCTGGAGATCAGACTGGTGGAAGTTGAGGAGAGAGGGCTTTTTTTGCTTCCAATGTTAGTGCTTTAAAAATAGAAGGTTCAGAAAGGGCCAAATCGGCTAAAATCTTTCTATTAACGGAAATGCCAGTTCCTTTTAGACCCTGGATAAACTGTCGGTAAGAAAGGCCTTCGTTTCGGGCGGCAGCATTTATCCTGATAATCCACAAACGCCGGAAATCTCTCTTTCGCTGACGCCTTCCCCGCCACGCATAGTCCAGGCTTTTTTCTGAGAACTGTTTGGCAAATTGATATAGTTTAGAACGGCTCTGACGAAAGCCTTTGGCGCGTTTAAGAACCTTTTTGTGCCGGCGCCGGGCAGCCGGATTATTAGTGCTTCTGGGCATAAGGCAATAGTCTTTTGACTCCTTTCCTGTCAGCGTGTGAAACTATCACTAACCTTCGTAATCTCCTTTTGCGCTTGCGGTCTTTACCGGAAAGCAAATGGCTGGCATGAGCACACGCCCTTTTAATCTTACCGGTGGCGGTAATCTTTAACCTCTTCTTTGCACTCTTCTTCGTCTTTACCTTAGGCATATTACAGAATAATTATTTTATCAAAGTTATAAAATATTATTTTACCCTGGACGGAAAATTATGTCAATCATTCCCCCTTCAAACCTTGCATTTCTTTCTACCACACCAAATGGCTGGAGTTCTTTGGTCAGCCGTTCTATCAATTCCTTTCCTTTCTCAGCGTGCAGAATCTGGCGGCCTCGAAATCGCACCTGTACTTTAACCCTGTTGCCGGCTTTCAAAAATTTTATTATGTGCTCTTTCTTAAAGCGATAATCATGTTCACTGATTACCGGAGAAAAACGAATCTCTTTCTGCTCCACCAGGCGCTGCCTCTTTCTTGCCTCCCGCTCTTTCTTCTCTTGTTCATACTTATATTTGTGGAAGTCTATGATGCGACAGACTGGCGGAGAAGCCTGAGGAACAATCTCCACAAGGTCAAGTCCGGCTTCCTTTGCTCGGGATAGAGCATCTTCCCGGTTTACAATCCCGACCTGATTGCCCGCCTCATCAATAAGTCGCACCTGCGGAGCGTTAATCTGATAGTTTACACGTACAAACCTTCTTTGGGTTTTGCCTGGAAATCTTCTTTGTTGGTTTATATTAAACCTCCTTTCTTCTCCAAAGACTGCTTCATTATTTCTTTCAATTCTGAAAGAGAAAAGGAGCCCCTTTCTCCCTTACCCCGCTCTCGAAGAGAAACTGTTTCGGTCCCTCTTTCCCGGGGTCCTACCACCAGTAAGAACGGAATCTTTTCCAGTTCTGCTCTCCGTATCTTTTTGGCAATCTTTTCCTCAGAAAGATCAATGGTAACTCTAAAATTTTCCTCCATCAAGCTCTGGAAAATACTCTTTGCGTAGGCTTCTTCTTTCTCCGTAATCGTAAGTATAGCCAGTTGAACCGGAGCCATCCAAAAAGGAAAGGCACCCTTATAATGCTCTATCAAAATTCCAAAAAACCTTTCCAGTGATCCGAGAAGTGCCCGGTGTATCATTATAGGCCGCTCTTCCATTCCTTGAGCGTTTATGAAATAAAGTCCAAACCTTTCCGGAAGGTTAAAATCTACCTGAATAGTAGAACACTGCCACGAGCGGCCGAGGGCATCTTTAATTTTTATATCAACCTTTGGTCCGTAAAAGACGCCCTCGCCCGGGTCAATCTGATAGGCTACCCCCAGTTCTTCAGTGCTTCTTTTTAAGGCAGTGGTCGCTCGCTCCCAGTTCGCAGAATTGCCGACAAACTTTTCTGGTTGCGTAGAGAGAAATATCTCAAATTCTGAAAATCCGAAGATTCTTAATATCTCCAGGGCAAAAGAAATAGCGTTTTTAATCTCTCCTTCCAGGTCTTCCGGCCGGCAGAAGATGTGGGCATCGTCCTGAGTAAACCCCCGGACTCTTAACAATCCATGCAAAACCCCGCTCTTCTCCAGGCGATAGACGGTGCCCAACTCCGCCCAACGCAATGGCAACTCCCGATAACTCCGGCGTTTGCTCTTATAAATGAGGACGTGAAAAGGACAGTTCATCGGTTTAACCAAAAAACGTTGAGGACCAAGGTCTATCTGCGGAAAGATATACTGTTGGTAAAACTCCAGGTGCCCTGAGGTTTCCCAGAGTCGTCTATCAGCCAGATGAGGAGTATAAAGGATTTGATAACCACGTTTTTGCTGTTCTTTAATCAAAAATTCTTCAATGACCCGCCGGACTACTGCTCCCTTAGGATGCCAAAAGACCAAGCCAGGACCGGCTTCCTCCTGAAAACTATAAAGGTCCAAACTTTCGCCTAATCGCCGGTGGTCACGTTCTTTAATCTCTTTGAGACGTTGAAGATAATCATCCAAAAGTCTCTGTTCCGGAAATGAGACTCCGTAGATGCGCTGCATGCTCTCCCGTCTTTCATCCCCGCGCCAGTAACTGGCAGCACAGGAAAGAACTGCGATGGCTTTGATTTTGCCGGTGGAATCTATGTGTGGTCCAGCACACAAATCAATAAATTCACCCTGACGGTAAAAAGATATTTTTTCGCCAGGGATCTCGTTGAGTAGTTCCAGTTTAAACCTTTCTCCTTTTTCCTCCAGAAGCGCTTGGGCTTCTTTACGGTTAAGTTCTACCCTTACCAGTGGTAAATCTGCAGCGGCAATCTCTTTCATCCGGGACTCTATCTTTTTTAGATCGTCAGGAGTGAACGGTTCTTTTCGGTAAAAATCGTAGTAAAAACCGTTCTCAATTGCCGGACCTATCCCTAATTTTGCATCCGGGTATAACGATTTGACCGCGTGCGCCAGAATATGGCTGGTGGTATGCCAAAACGGTGCCAAATCATTTTCCATTTTACTCTTCCGCCTTTGATTTTCCAAAGACCCTCCGGTAAATATGGTCAAGGTGCTTTAGGAAATAAGTATAATCAAAACACGCGTCGATCTCTTCGGGTGTAAGGTATCTTTTAATTTTAGGGTTCTCTTTCAAATTTTCCGCAAAGGTTCCATTGCCTCTAGCAGCTGCCAGCGCACTCTTCTGAACCAAATGGTAGGCTTCTGGTCTGGGGAGACCTTTAGTCACTAAAGCGGTCAAGACCCGCTGAGAAAATACCAATCCTCCAGTCAATTCAAGATTTTCCTTCATCTTGTCCGCATTAATGGTCAGCTTAGAAAATACCTTAATAGTAAGATGAATAAGATAGTCAAGCAAGGTGGTGCTGTCCGGAAGG
>CAZPLE010000135.1:0-2859 GCA_964587375.1 uncultured bacterium | reverse complement strand
GAATAAAGACCGTTTCTCCTTCAGAGAGTCCAGAGATGACCTCCGCCTGGGTTTCGTTAATCAATCCCAGTTTGAGATTTCGCCTCGTCAGTTTATTATTTTCTCCTTGAACCAGCACATAATTCTCACCATCAGCACTGTAAACCGCATCTAACGGAACGACCAGGACACCGTTCTTTTCTTTCTCTATTACCTCTACATTAGCACTCATTCCTGAACGGAAAAATCCAGGCACCCTCCGTGGTGTGATGTTCACATCGTAGATGATAACATTATTGACCAATCTTGATTCATAAGCAATATGCGTCACCACACCTTCTACCTTCACTTCCGGATAGGCATCCAGAGTAATATAGGCTTTCTGCCCTACCTTTATCCGGCCAATATCCGTTTCGTCAAACTGGGCACTCACTATTAACCGGTTAGATATGACTAATACTGCATCGGAGGCAGTAACTGTTTGACCTGGTTCAAAGGCGCGGACAATCACCTGGCCATCAATAGGAGAGATTAGGGGGATGGGTTTATAGACATTTTCCCAGTATTCCACTGCTTCCCCAGACTGAGTTCGCGCTGCATCAATAAGAGCAGCCCTTTCTACAGAACTCATCCACGCCAGGATCTCACCCTTTCTGACCCGGTCACCTTCATTTACCAGAACCCTTTCTAACCGACCGTTGATTGAGGGTTTTATCTCCAGGCGGTTTTGCGGTGCCACAGTGCCTGTGGTGGAGACGCTAACTCTAATATTTTCCCGGGTAACCCTTACCGAAGTAATTAAAAGTTTACTATTCAACCCCCTTTGTCCGGCCTTCTTTACCAAGAACGTAACTACGGAAGCAATTATCAGAAAGACAACGATAACTTTGTATCTATTCTTCTTTTTGGTCATCTTCTAACCTTTCCCCCTTCGCATATGCCCAGCGGGCTTCGGCAAGTAAAACATCAGTCTGGGCGTTTAAAAATGATTTTTTAACGTTGGCTAAATTATCTTCAATAATAGTCCAGTTGTCAAAGGAGATCAACCCGGTGGAGTACTGAGCATTGGCTATCTTTGCCCGTTCCTGGGCAGCCTCCAGAAACTTTTGTTGGACGGCTACATTGTCAATGGCGTTCTGCAGTTCGGTCCACGCCTCCTCTAAGGTGGAGAGTAGGGTGTTGTGAGTGCTCAATTCCTCCGCCAGCACTTGGTTTAATTGCGCCTGGGTTTTGGAAATCTTTGCCCTTCGGCTTCCGCCTTCAAAAAGAGGCAAGGAAAAACTGATCCCGAACATCCATTCTTCTTCGTCTGGGAACAGATCTGACCCGGACCTGCCTACAGAAAGGCTGAAGTAGGCTTCCGGAAAGAATTCAGCTTGGGCAGATTTCAACGCAAACCGGGTTGCTTCCTTTCTGGCAGCCACTTCTTTTAAAGAAGGATGCCTGTTAATAATTTTTTCCAGGTTTGGTTTTTCCCAACCTTCTTGGGAAAAAGAGAGAGTACCTTTTGCTTTTATTGGCTGGAATTCTGTGCGGCCCAGTTGGGTTAGTAACTCCCTTTGGGCTATAGAAAGATTCCTTTTTGCCTCAATTACTTCCAATTCGGCTTTTGCCAGTTCCGCGCGGGAAGTCAACAGAGAACCCTTGTGCTCCCGGCCGGCATTATACCGCATCTGCACCAATTCCAGATTCTGCTTTCTTCGGGAAGCAATCTCTTCTGTAATAGCAACCAATTCCTGTGCCCGCAAAAGTTCCACAAAGGCGATTCTTAGTGCTAACCTTACATTGGCAGAGGTCGCTGCGTAGTTATACTCAGAAGCCCGGATATTTTCTGAAGCAGCCCGTATCTGATTGGCGGTCTTAAACCCGTCAAATAAGAGCTGCCTACCGGTGACGCTGTAGGAATAGTTATCAGCCCCTCCGCCAGAGGTTGCCTTTGACCTTCTTCCGCTTACCTCGGCAGTGATTTGCGGAGCAACCGTGCTCTGGGTAATAGTCTTATCCGCTGTGAGTTCTTTGATTCTTTCTGATGCGGAAACCAGGTCAGGATGGTGGATCTTTGCCTCTTTCACGCAGTCTTGCCAGGTCAGTTCTTCTTCAGCGCTGACGCCGAAAGGAAAGAGAAGGAGAGGCAACAAGATAAAAACCAGGTACCTTAAAACTTTTGACATATTATTTTTACCCCTTGTGCTCACGCGCTGGGCCTTATTGAAAAATTAGACAGAGGGAGCAGGATAAATGTTTAAAATTTGTCTTCCTCCGGGAACCATTTTTGCAGCACCTTGTAAAGAAATAAAAAGAGGAACCATGGTCTTCTTTCCGGGTGTCTATAGTTTTAAAAGAGTTATGTCGCATATGAAAACCAATTCCAATTACTGATGACTACGTTTTCCTAAAGATTTATCTAAGACTCTATTTATAAAACTGTATTGCTTCCGAGTAACTCCACCCTGGTCAGTCATGATAAGCGTGCCATCAACACATCTTCTATTATTGTGTTTTAAGCTGGCAAATAATTTCACCTGTTCTTCTAAAACTTCTGGGGCATCCCTAACCGTATTCCATCCTTCAACCATGTCAGCAACCTCGATAGTGAAGAGCAGTTTTGCTTTGTTGAATATCTGCCGGTTTACCAAGATTTTCTGTGCGGTCCAATCGCGTCCACGTTCTATCTGCTCGCATTTAAAATAGGACGTCTGGGAATATTCGGCTGCCTGCACGCAGAAACAGTCCACCAAACAGCTGATTCTTGAATAGTCTAATCCTCCAAAAAAAGCCGTACGCATCGGCGAATAGAAATAGCAATCAAGACTCGATATAGATTTCCTTTCATCCTTTGCTGTCCTGTTGAGGAGCCGATAAAAGTTGACCCAGTTATCT
>CAZPLE010000134.1:0-3929 GCA_964587375.1 uncultured bacterium | reverse complement strand
ACTTTGGAGAGGTAACTAACCTGTGCCGAAACTATCGCGCCAGCCAAGAAAAGGTAGAGTTTTTAGGTCCCAACCTTATCCTTTTGACCTACCAGATGCCCCTTTCGGAAATGATGGTTGACTTTTACGATAAATTGAAGTCTCTTACCCGGGGATATGGCTCCCTTGATTACGAATTCATTGACTATCGGCCTTCTGATTTGGTAAAATTAGACATTTTGGTTAATGGCAAGAAGGTGGATGTTCTTTCCTGTATCGTCCACCGGGAGAAAGCGCAAACGTTAGGTCACGCTCTTTTATCCAAATTGCGCCAACATATTCCCAGACATCTCTTTACGGTGGTGATACAGGCTGCGGTTAACAACAAAATTATCGGTCGGGAAGAGATTGCACCTTATAAGAAATTCGTCACCGGGAAATGTTACGGCGGAGATATAACCCGCAAGCGGAAACTCTGGGAAAAGCAGAAGGAAGGAAAACGTCGGTTGAAGTTGGTGGGAAAAGTTTCGATACCGGAAAGCGCCTTTTTGGCGTTGTACAAATGAAGAGCAGTCAAACTAAACAGAAAAAGACGGTTAAAGAAGAGGTTTGGGAGTGGATAAAATCGCTGGTGATCGCGTTTGTTCTGGCGATGTTTATCCGCACTTTCTTCTTTCAAGCGTTTAAGATTCCCAGCAGTTCCATGTATCCAACCCTCCAGGTGGGAGACCACTTGATTGCCAATAAACTGGTCTATCGTTTTCGGGAACCCAGACGGGGAGAGGTTATTATCTTCCGATTTCCAGATGCTACCCACCGGGACTTTGTAAAAAGGCTGGTGGGATTGCCTGGAGAAAGGGTCTATATCGCCAACGGAAAGGTGTATATCAATGGCGTTGAGGTTACTGACCCCCGCATCAGGAGTCGTTATTACTTCAACGATGAAGGGATGCCGGAAAAGACGGTCCCACCTGACTCCTATTTTGTCCTTGGTGATAACAGCGCCAACAGTTTTGACAGCCGTTACTGGGGATTTGTTCCCCGGAAAGATGTTTTGGGTGAGGCGCTCTTCATCTACTGGCCACCCAATCGCTGGGGGATGGTGAAATGAAGGAAAAGAAAGATCAGAAAAAAGAGGAGATGGCCGTTGAAGGTTCCTTACAGGAAACGATTACTTTGACCAAAGAAGAATGGAAGAACCTCCACCAACAGGCAGCGAAGATTTCAGAGTATCGCGATAAACTTTTACGCCTGGCAGCCGATTTTGATAACTTCCGCAAAAGAGCCGAAAACGAAAAGAGGCAACTGGCTGCTTTTGTGGAAGCGGAAGTTCTCTTCCGGATACTACCGGTCCTGGATACAATGGAACAAATCTTAAAGTTCAGTGAAACAAAAGAAGAGAGTAAAAATCTCCATCTGGGCATCAAACTCTTTGCTAAGGAGTTCCACCGGACACTGAATGATTTGGGTCTCAAGCCTCTGGAACTGGTGGGAAAACCTTTTGACCCGCTTTTTGCAGAAGCGGTGGAAGTGATCGAAAGTGACCAGCATCAGGAAGGCACAATCCTTTCTGTTCTGCGCACCGGATACCAATTTAAGGACCAGGTCATAAGACCGGCGCTGGTAAGGATAGCCAAACGACCAAGCAATGCGAAAGACGGAGATACAGGCACCGGCAAAGATTAATCTCTTCCTGGAAGTCCTGCCCCAAAAGACCGACAATAACCTCCACCCGATTGAGACGATTATTGAAAAGGTGACTCTTTTTGACCTTATTTCGCTCATCGTAACGCCGGGCAGGATGGAGATTGCCTGCAACCTACCGGAACTTGCCAGAACGTCAAATCTGGCTTGGAAAGCCGCCCAACTCTTGAAAGAAAGATACCGTATCCGGGAGGGTGTCCACATCCAGATTAAAAAAAAGATACCGCTGGCAGCGGGTCTGGGCGGTGGAAGTAGTGACGCCGCAGCGGTGCTTCTGGGTCTAAACAAACTCTGGAAGATTGAAGAGGAGCCAAAAAACCTTACCAAGATCGCTTTTCGTCTCGGCTCTGATGTTCCTGCCTTCCTAGCACCGGGCCGGTGTCTGGTTAGTGGTTGCGGAGAAAAGGTTCGGCCTCTCTCCAGCAAGCCAGAACTTAATTATCTTCTGGTTCTCACCGGTATAAGAGTCAAAACCAAAGAGGCTTATCGCTGGATAGACAATTTGACATACCAGCCATATTCCAGTAAAATTATGGTTGCTGGCCTCAAAAAAGGAGGCACCAGGACAATTGGAGAAAGACTTTTTAATCGTTTCCAGGAGGTGTTGAGGAAAAGAGAGAGAAAGATAAAGATTTGGGAAGAGAGACTGAAAGGTACCTTTTCCTACAGTCTGATGACGGGAAGTGGCGGTGCTTTCTTTGTCTTACTTGACAGAAGACCCGACACCGACCGGGAGTTTGAATACCAAAAAGGGAAGTTGGTCCCTGTCAGAACTTTCAGGAGGCAACATGGAGATTACTGAAACTCGCGTCTCGCCAGTAGAAAAGGCAGGCGGTCGGCTGAAAGGTTTCGCTTCTATAACCTTTGATAACGTCTTTGTCGTTCGCGGCATAAGAATAATTGAAGGCGATGATGGACTCTTTATCGCTATGCCGAACCGGAAAACGGAATATCGCTGTGCCAACTGCGGTGCCTGGAATGTCTTTCATGCACGCTACTGCAACCGGTGTGGAAAAGAGATATCCCATAATATTCCCAAACGGGAAACGAGTGAAGAAGGGTCAAAAAATTATCATGACATTGCTCATCCGGTAAATAATGAATTTCGGGAATACATCCAGAAACGTATCCTGGAGGCATATCATAATCAGATAAAAGCGCCTTCTTCGGAAAAGAAATAATATTTGGTGGATGTCAGAAAAGCGGTTAGCTGGCCGCTTTTTTATGGACTTTCAGACGTTGGTAACCAAACTACTCCTCTTCTGGCAGGAGAAGGGGTGTCTTATATACCATCCCACAGGCCTGGAGGTAGGTGCCGGAACAATGAATCCAGCAACATTTTTCAGGATTCTTGGGCCCCAGCCGTGGAGGGTGGTATATCTGGAACCATCCCGACGTCCGGCTGATGGCCGCTACGGCGAAAATCCCACCCGGGCTTACCAGCATTACCAGGTTCAGGTGATACTCAAACCCTCTCCGCCAGAGACAAAAAAAGTATATTTGGAAAGCCTCCAATCCATAGGTATCAACTGGCAAAAGCATGACATAAGGTTTGTTGATGACAACTGGGAGGCGCCCACCCTGGGTGCCTGGGGTGTGGGCTGGGAGGTCTGGCTGGATGGATTGGAGATCACCCAGTTCACCTATCTTCAGCAGGCAGGAGGTATTGAACTGAAACCTATTTCGGTAGAACTTACCTACGGTTTAGAAAGGATTGCCTGTTTTCTCCAAAAAAAACGGGCCATCTATGACCTTGTTTGGTCAAAAGATTTTACTTATGGGGACCTGCGCAAAAGGGCCGAAGCGGAGTTTTCAAAATACAGTTTTGAACTGGCAGATATAGACCTGCACCTTAACCTCTTCTCACAATATGAAAAGGAGGCGGAGAACCTCATCCGAGAAAAGATGCTCTGGCCTGCTTATGATTATGTCCTGAAGTGCTCTCATACCTTTAACGTTCTGGACAGTAGAGGAGCAATCAGCCTTTCGGAGAGACAACGTTTTATCGGGAGGGTGCGGAGACTGGCTTCGGCTTGTGCTCGCTTATATCTTGAGCGTATAATCTAAATTTACCGCAAGTTCCTGCCGGGATGGCGGAATTGGCAGACGCGTACGTTTGAGGGGCGTATGGGTTTCCCGTGGGGGTTCAAATCCCCCTCCCGGCACCGCTCCCTGAAGTATAATTATATAGAGACTAAGGGTTTGGGCGGTTAGCTCAGTTGGTTAGAGCGCCACGTTGACATCGT
>CAZPLE010000133.1:0-7462 GCA_964587375.1 uncultured bacterium | reverse complement strand
CCACCGATTGCCCAGTTTTTGAAGACCCACAGCCCTATCTGGCGTCTTCTGGTAAGAACATTTTTGACTCCGGTTGTCTGGTTGGTTAATCTTCTGATAGGATAGAGCAAAAGAGTGTGAAAGGTATCAAAAAAGGAGATTTGGCAGATGGTACAGAAATTTTTGAGGGGTAGGCGGCTCTTTAGCCTTTTGACATTCGTTCTCCTTTTACTGCCTGCCAGGACTACCTTTGCGGTTCGGCCACCGGACCTTCCAGAATCGCTCTGGAGGTTAGAGAAGGAAACCTCCCGCCAGCAGTTTGAAGGAGAAAGTTACCAAGAAAGGGAAAAGGTTTCTGCTCCCCTGGTTACTGCAGAACAGATATCAGCCCTTCAGGCCTGGCCTGGTCTGGAAGTCTCCTGGTTTGGTAACAATGGTACTCCCTCCCGATTACGCGGGTTTCAGGTTCCGGTCTCCGGAGACCCTTCTTCCGCAGCCCTCTCTTTTCTTAATCAGATCAAGGGAATCTACCGGATGAAAGACCCCTATCAGGAGATGAGGGTCTATCTGGTTCAGGAAGATGATTTAGGCTATCGTCATATCCGTCTGCGCCAGTTCTACCAGGGACTGCCGGTTATCGGGTCCGAACTGGTTGTCCATATCAACAGAGACCAAAAGATTTACCAGGTCAACGGACGATACAGCCCCCAGATAGATAACTCGGTTGCCCCCCAGATTACACCGGAAGTAGCGGTTCAAAGCGGAGCAAAGTACCTGGCTGGTCTTTCCTTTTCGGTGGCTTCTCCACCGCAGTTGGTCATCTATCCTTCTGGGAACCGCTATTATCTGGCTTACCGTTATCTCCTTTCCGGAACCGACAATAAGGGCAACGCCTTTGCCCTGGTTCACTATGTTGATGCCCAAACCGGAATTATCCTTAACCGATATAATGATGTTAAGTATATTGCCCCTCCTTCTGGCGGCGGTAGCCATAAAGATATCTCGGGAACAAGGTTGTCCGGAGAGGATGGAAACACCGTTACGGTGGAAGGCTGGCACGAAACGACCAATGCAGATACCTACTACCTTTATAACAAGAACCGCTGGTGGTATATCTGGAATTATGGCCACAATCCTTCCTATACCTATGACCAGTATACTTATGCTTACCGCCTCGGTGGAGGTGGAGACTGGGACGCAGTCTCCCCAGACCCGATAGAGATCTCTGCGGCTAAGAACTTCTATGATACCCAGGAATATTTTTACAGAATTTTTGGAAGACGCAGTTACAATGGTCTTTCTTCTTACGCCGCAGGCAATGTTCACTACGGTCTTTCCTATGCCAATGCTTTCTGGGATCGCTCTCAGTTCTACTTCGGAGACGGAGATGGAAGTCAAGCCGACCCATTGACCACATTGGATATAGTGGCACATGAGTATGGCCATGCGGTTACCGACTATTCCTGCCAGTTGTTCTACCAGGATGAATCCGGAGCGCTCAATGAGTCATTCTCCGATATCATTGCTGCCAGTATAGAGATAGCCACCCAAGGGGTGAAGGAGGGAAGGGATGCCAGGGGAATTTATCCGGCAACTCTCCCTGGCTATGCTGACTGGCTTATTGGTGAGGACGCCTGGCTGGAGTCCTTAGCGCTTCGGGATATGCGTAACCCAACCAACCAGGTTACTGTGGGAGAAGGCAACCAACAACCTGCCCGGTATCACGGACCTTTCTGGGCAGACGAACAGGACCTAATCTGGTGGTCTGATTCCGGCGGGGTGCATCAGAATAGTGGAGTTCAGAACTTCTTCTATTATCTTTTGACCGAAGGTGGGAGTGCGACCGCTGAAGATTCTCCCTCAGGCCTTCCTTACACCATTACTGGCTTAGGGATATACGCACCACTGGTGGCTTACCGGGCCCAGACCTATTACGCTATCTGGTCAGATACCTATCAGACCATTCGGGATGCCTGGATAGATGCTGCTTACGATTACGGAGGCTCCTCCTGGGCGCAGGTAGCCGCTGCTGCCTGGGATGCAGTGGGGATTATTGAGGTTCCTGCCAACCTTTACGAAAGTTTTGAGGGTTCTTCCCTTGTCACCGGCTGGACTACCGGCGGAGACAAGGACTGGTTCATCTCCACAGTGGATAAGGTTGCTGGTTCCAAGTCCTGCCAATCCGGTCCGATTACTCACAGCCAGACCACCTTTCTCCAGTGGGAAGGAACGCTTACGGATACCGGCATCTTCTCTTTCTTTCTTCGCGTCTCCTCCGAAAGGGGGTGTGATATCCTGAGCTTTTGGGTGGATGGTGAGCGCCGGACAGGGTGGAGTGGCGAGGTTCCCTGGACATCTTATTGCGAAGTTTTGGGTGCCGGACACCATACCCTTAGATGGGAATATACCAAGGACAGTTCGGCAAATAGTGGCTCTGATGCCGTGTGGCTGGATGCAATCTCTTTCTCCTCTGGAGTAATTACCCATAATATTTTGGCTACCGCTTCTGGCAAAGGAACGATAAGCCCCCAGGGGTTGGTGGTGGTATCCGATGGGGCAATACCCACCTTTACCATTACACCCTTCCACGGCTACCACCTTGCGGAACTCCTGGTTGATGAGGTCTCGGTAGATACTTATGGAGGCACCAGAACCAGTTATACCTTTCCACCGGTCCATGAAGACCACACAATTAGCGTGAGCTTTGGGATAAACAACAACACCATCTCCGGCAGAGTGACCCGCGGCACCACTACCGAAGGTCTGGAAGGGGTTGTTCTTTCTCTGGTCTCTGAGGACCTTCCGGACACCACCCATACCGATACCACCGATGCTTCTGGCAATTACCTCTTTGCTGATATCCCGGCAGGCAACTACACCCTGACACCAGCAAAAGAAGGCTGGACCTTTGAGCCTGCTCAGCTAATGCTCCGTCCTTTCCTGGCCACCGCACCATTTACCGCAGACTTTGCTGCTTACGCACCCTTCCAGTTTACTACCCCCCCTTCTGGCAGCCCCAATCCGGTTACCAAAGGCGGTGTTGTCCAGTGTACGGTAGAAGCAAGCAACGCCACCTCTTACCTGTGGACCGCAGAGGATGGATACTTCCAGGATACCGGGACAGACACCAGTGCTACCCAGAACCCCAAATGGGTCGCGGATGTTAGGATGGATGAGGAACCACTGGTGGGCATCACAATATCGGTGAAGGCTTTCTCTTCTGATGGTCGGGAGTTAGAAGAGTCCTTTATTGAGTGGGTGAGGGCACCGGAGGTTCCGATTGAGACCGGTGGCGCCGGAGGCTGTTTCATCGCCACCGCTGCCTACGGCACCCCATTTGCTAAAGAGGTGGAGAGTTTACGGCTCTTCCGTGACAGGTATTTGGTTGGCTATCGCTGGGGAAGGGCTTTTATCCGCTTCTACTACCGCCATTCACCACCGATTGCCCAGTTTTTGAAGACCCACAGCCCTATCTGGCGTCTTCTGGTAAGAACATTTTTGACTCCGGTTGTCTGGTTGGTTAGGATAGGCGGGTTTGGTTGTCTGACCATTTAATTCCTGCCCCAGTCCTTCTATGAGGAAGAGTGTACTTGTTTTTTTGGCTATCTTATTTTTGGTTCTTCTTGCGTCTCCCTTTCCCTCTTTTGGTTACTGGGAGTGGACACCAAAGACCCAGCGCTGGATAAACCCAAAGTATGCGGTCAAAGAGACCCCTGAGGAACAGTTTGCCTGGGCAGAAGAGTTTGTCGCCCGCAAGGAGTATGCTACCGCCATCCGCAAGTTAGAACAGTTAATTGAGGTTTTCCCTTCCTCTCCGTTGGCAGCCAAAGCCAGGTACCGAATTGGAGAGGTCTACCAGATGGCTGGCCAGGAGGTGAAAGCGTTTAAGGCCTATCAGAAAGTAATTGCTAACTATCCTTCTTCCGAGTGGGTCGTTCCTTCGGTAACCAGACAGTTAGAGATTGGCGAGCAGATGGCCAGTCAAAGACCTCGTTGGTACTCTTTTTTTCGAGAGAACCCATCAGAATTGCTGGGCAAAACGATCAGTCTTGCCCCTTATGCTCCTGATGCGGACAAAGCCCTTTTTGAGATTGGAAACTACCATTACCGGTCTGGTCACTATCAGGAGAGTATCCAGAGTTTTGACCGTCTGATCTCCGAGTATCCGGAGAGTAAGTATCTTTCCAGGGCGGAGTTTCAGGCAGCGCTTGCAGGGCTTAAACTTTACCGCAAACAGAAGAATAATGAAGACCTTCTGCTCGCTGTTTCGGAGCGGTTAGCCAGTTTCTTAGCCCGGTATCCGGATGCTCCAGAGAAGGATACAGCCCAAAAGCTCTACCATCAGACCAGAGAACTTCTGGCAGAGAAGGTCCTGGAGGTAGCCCAATTTTATCAACGCACCGGTAATAAGAAAGCCGCCACCATCTACTACCAAAGAGTGATTGAAAACTTTCCAGAGACAGAGACCAGCCAGAGAGCCAAAGAGATGTTGGAAAGATGAGATCGCCATCTTTTTTTGTTATCTGGAATCTTATTTTCGGGCTATTCCTTGCCGGTTGCGGGTATCAAAACATCAGCCAGCGGCCTTCTTTTGACCTCTATTTTCCCATCCTAACCAACCGCACTGGGGAACCAGGGGTAGAGGTTATTTTGACCTCGGCACTCACCCGGGAACTTCTGCGCAGAGGAGTTTCCCTCTCTCCAGAAGAGAGAGCAAGCCACTTCCTTTCCGGAGCAGTAACTTCTTACCAGAGGTCGCCTTTGGCCTTCCAAAGTGAGGATCCAGCCGAAGTAAAGATCTATCGTCTTGTGGTAACGGTCCATCTTGACCTTTCTGCTTGCGGAGAAAGATTGAAAGAGACCGATCTTTCTTCCGCTCGGGATTACTACCTTGTCGGACCCTTTGCCAGAAGTGAGAGTGAAACCTTACAGTTGCTGGCAGACGATTTAGCGAAAAGAGCGGTAGCATGGTTACTTCAGGAAAGACGATAAAAAAAGATATTCTCCCTTTTTATCTTATCTTTTTTCAAGACGTAGACTCTGCCGAAAGAGAGGTAAAAGAACTTATTTCTCGTGCCTTTCCCCATGGGCTTAACCCGTTTAACGAGACGGTTTACTATGGTGATGAGGTAGATATTGACCGTCTCATCTCTTCCTTTCAGACCCCACCTTTTTTTGCTGGCCGCCACCTCCTTTTGTTGCGCCGGGCGGAAAGGCTAAAGAGAGAGGATAGAGAAGCCCTGTTTAGGTACTTGAAAAAGCCTGGCCCTTTTGGTTTTTTAATAGCCCTTTTTGAGATGGACCAAAAGTCCTGGAGGCAGTATTCTGGCCTTTTCCGCCAGCATCAGAGACACTTTTTCTTCTCCGGGGAAGAGGCGGAGATAGCAGACAGTTTTGGGATTATCAATGCCCTTCGGAAGAGGGATGCGGTAGGGGCATTAAGGATTTTGGATAGGCAATACCGTGAAGACCGGGACTTTTACCGCTTTTTTGGTATCCTTTCGTGGTTTCTGCGTAATCAGGTAGAAAATTACCACCAGCGCCTTACCCCAAGAGAGGCATCACTCTTTCAGCGGATTTACGAAATAGAAAAGAAGTTTCGTCAGGGTAAGATAGACGGTCGCACTGGACTGGAACTGATTATTCTTACTCTGGTCTGAACCCTTTAGGGAAAGAGGAATGATGACCTATCAAGAGGCGGTGGAGTATCTGGAGAGCCGGGAACGTTTTGGAATAAGGCTTGGTTTGGCAAACATCTTACGGCTGCTTAACCGGCTGGACAATCCCCAAAAAGGGTTTCCCTCCTTCCATATCGCTGGCACCAATGGCAAAGGCTCCACCGCCGCGATGCTGGCGGCTATCTTATCCTCGGCAGGCTACCGAACCGGACTTTACACCTCTCCCCATCTCTGGGATGTTTGCGAACGGATCCAGATTGACGGAAGACCTATTGCTCGCAAAGAGTTCGCTTCTTTAATTGCCAGTCTTGTTCCCGTGGTTGAAGAACTTTCCCAATTTCCTCCTCACAGTCCCACCTATTTTGAGTCTCTTACCGCAGCTGCCTTTCTCTATTTTTGCCAAAAAAGGGTTGATTATGCGGTTGTGGAGGTAGGTATGGGGGGTCGGCTGGACGCCACCAATGTCGTTACTCCACTCGTCTCCGTCATTACACCCATTGGATTGGAGCACCGCCGTTATCTGGGGAATACCCTGGCCGCCATCGCCAGAGAAAAGGCAGGCATCATCAAAGAGGGCCGGCCGGTGGTGGTGGGTAAGCAGGTCCGGTCTGCTTTTCAGGTAATAAATAAGGTTGCCAGAGAAAGAGGCTGCGCGGTCTATTCTTTAGGAAAGAATATCACCTGGACAACAGAAGGTGGCACCAAAAGCTCCTTTTCCTTCCACATAAAAGTCCCTGGGTTGGAAAGGAAGATTGATGGAGTAAGAATTTCCTTACCTGGTACTTTTCAGGTGGAAAACGCAGCCACCGCCTGTCTTGCCTTAACGGCAGCCGGACTTTCGGTGAAAGAAGAAGTAGTAAGGCAGGCACTAAAAGAGATCTCCTGGCCGGGGAGACTTCAGGTTGTCTCTCGCAAGCCCCTGATCATCTTTGATGTGAGCCACAACCCACCAGCAATAAAAACGCTGTTAGCCAACCTCTCTTTCCTTTATCCTAAAAAGGAGTTTAAGTTTCTCTGCGGTCTTCTGAAGGATAAGGACTACCGCTCCATACTCAAATTGATTGGGCCTTTCGGAAAGGAATTTTACTTTACCAGGCCCGATTCTCACCGCAGCCGGGAACCGGAAGAGTTGAAAAGTTATTTTCAAAAAGTCTTTCCGAATAAACCCTGCCGGGTGGTGGTCAATCCTCGCCAGGCATACTTTGCCGCCAGAAAGGAGATAGGCGAGAAAGAACTTCTCTGTATCTGCGGTTCTTTCTATCTGGCCTCGGCTTTAAAGGGATAGTTTTGCCAGTTCTGCCTCTATAAAGCCATCCAGTTCTCCATCAAGAACCGCCTCCACATTTCCCGTTTCATATCCGGTGCGGTGGTCTTTCACCATTTTATAGGGATGAAGCACATAGCTTCGAATTTGATTTCCCCATTCCGCAGTGATGTGCTCACCTTTCAGTTTTGCTTGCTCTTGCGCCTTCTTTTCCAATTCCAGCTCGAGAAGTCGTGAACGGAGGACTCGCAGGGCCGTCTCTTTATTACGAAGCTGGGAGCGCTCGTTTTGACAAGACACCGTAATTTTGGAAGGAAGATGGGTAATTCTAACGGCGGAATCAGTTGTGTTAACCGATTGTCCTCCATGACCGCGCGCCCGAAAAGTTTCAATTTTTAAATCTTTCTCTGGAATTTGGATTGCTGTTATTTCTGGCAGGATGGGAATGATTTCAACTAAGGCAAATGAAGTTTGTCGTAGATGTTGGGCATTGAAGGGACTTTTTCTTACTAAACGGTGGACTCCTTGCTCTGCTTTTAGA
>CAZPLE010000132.1:0-3003 GCA_964587375.1 uncultured bacterium | reverse complement strand
CCATTATTTCGTAAAGATGGATACTGGCTGGCTGGACAAAATCTAGAGGGTGAGTTTTATAATACTGGAGCATCTCAATCTGGGGTATCTGAGATTTTTCCAATATCTCTTTTTGAACGTATTCCTGAACCAACAGATCCTTTTTCAATTCTTCCAAACGTTCTTTTAACTGAGGGCTTTTAGCCTGACGGCTCCACCGGGCTTTTTGGTAGATAAGTTCGCGGTCTATCAGGTCCCTCAGAAACTGACTACGGTTAGCCACCGCATATGCCTGATAAAAGTCTGGAAGAGCGGCCATCTGTCTTTTGAAGTGAGAAACCCGAATTTTATATCCATTCACCACAGCCAGTACCGGGTCTTCTTTATGCCTTTCCAGAAGGGACCGGAAAGAGAAGATGCCAGTTACAACTACAATTAGCCCTACGATTATAAATGTCACAAGGCGCCACCTCTTTTTTAATTGGGCCACCACCACTTTAATTTGTTCCTTGGTCCTTTCTACCACCACCTTTTTACTCATTTGATCTTCCACTGTAAAAACCTTTTTCTTTTTCCCCCGCGGTCATATATGGCGGTTATCTTTTTCTCTGCCATTATTTCATTTTCTTCTATTTTACCATTTCTATTGAAATCTTCAACTGACTGACCAGTAACAGTAATGCGGAAAACATTACTTTGTACCGTAATCAAGTTGCTGATTCTCCGGTAGGGAAGTTCTCTTTCGTCATCTTCATCAACCAGGCCATCCCCATCATCATCGCTAAGGTTGTGACCACAGGAGCCCTGCTTCTCGAATACTACCAAGAGACGGGGAGAAACCTCTCCTATCTCGGTGTAGGGCTCTTTTTGGGGAACCATCTCCTTGGCAACGGTTAAGTTTAAAAAAGGAAGATTGGCCAGTACTTCCGGTGGAGCAGTGTTGATATTGAGCCGGCCCGGAACATCCTCTTCTACTGGAAAGAAAGTAGTGAAGATATCCTGTGTTCGCAAATCAATTTTCTCATTTTTCCAAAGGTTTATTGTCTGCCATTGTTGCATCCGGTGGATACACCCCAATTCACCAACCTGAGAGAAGGGATTATTCTTTATTAAAAAATGTCCTTGCCAGTTTGATCGGTTAACCTCCAGTCCAATCTCTGGTAGAAAAAGGGCATTTTCTCTGTTGGGTGATGGTGGTCCGCAGAACCAGTCAAACGGTCCCCGCAGGCGCGGATCGTTCTTCTGTCGCGTTGGTTTTCCAAAGAAGTCTGGACCATAATTTGTTATCTCCACGATATTATTTTTATCATCAGCCAGTACAGTTTCTGCACCCGAAATAGGCAAAGCGAAAAACTCTTCATACTGAGAGCAGTCAGGAGGGTTGGGTGTAAAGTCCGGAGAAAGGTATATCTGCCATGGCCAAGTGCTAAAGTCTATCGTTACCCGGATAGCGAATCGGTCACCGACGGTATAATAGCCGCGCGGAGGAACAGAAGCCCCACCGGGAAGCGAGAGACTAAAGAAGTTGCCGATGCCAACCCTCCAGCGGCTAACTGAAAGTGGGACTTCGTACGGGTTGAAAAGTTCCACAAATTCCCCTTTACTCCACCAGAAGACAAAGAGAGTTCCTTGCCATTTTTCTTCCAGGTCTGGCGCAGTTTCTATTTCGTTAAGATAAGGGGTCTTTTCCAATCCAAAAAACTGGTTGCCACCAGGACCAGTGAGGGAAGAGGGTATGCTGTCCTGGTCGCGATAATCCAGGATGTTAAGCGCCACCTGATAGATCTGCGCTTCATTGTTAAAGCCCGAACGCTTCAGACCTTCTATTATCTCTTTTAAGGAGGCGGTATTAAGGTTTATCCGTTGGTTTCCTTCCCGATCTCTGTTTTTATCGTAGGAAAAGATGGTAATCAGATTTTTGACCTTTTCCAAGATCGTTGGTCCGATACCGGCAACCTCTTTTAGGTCTTCCAGGGAGATGAAGGGAATATCATCACCACAAGGTCTCGCTCCGGAAAATTCATCGGGTTCATTTACACCTTCTCCGGCTTCATCAATAAATCCATTAGCGTTATTATCTATGCCGTCTTTCTTTAAAACTGCATTGTCACGGTCATCATCGTAAAGAGTGCCGGGAAGACCATTTGCTCCATAGCGTCTTAAAAAGATTTTCCTTGCGGTTTGTTCCTCTATTCCGGGCAAATTTTCCAGTCTGATCTCAAAGATGCTCCAGCCTTCATTTGCCGAATGTCTTCCCTCCCGAGAAAGATTTCCGCAGGCGTTTATGTTTATTTTTGCTGATTCATCTTCAACCAGAACTGCATAGCGACCATAGAGTTCCCCGTTTCTTTGCAGGTTGAACCAGCGGCTTTCCGGCCGTCCATCTTCGTCGTTATCAACTTCATCTCCAACAAAGTCTAGGTGCCACGCTTCGCCATAATGGTCAAAATTATTCTCATCCCCTTTCAGCCGCAGGATTGCTTCGGTAATCCCAGTCTCCGCAATCTCCCGGGCTTTCAAGTGAGATAATCCATAAGATGCTATTCGCACACCAGTTCTGCCGGTTACCAAATAGGTCAGTATTGCTACCAACAACAGAGAAAGAAGTCCGATAATCAGGATTAAAATGTCTCCGCGGTTGCTTTTTGACATAAATGTGTCAGGAAGTTACATTGAAATTTATTATAAGTCTTTGCCCAATCAGTTGTTTTTCAATTCAAAAAATGCTTGGAAATCCCTGGAAAAAACCTTCCCCCTCTTCTTTTGTGGGGCAGAGAGTTGAAAATTTACAGCCACTCCTTTGGGGAGGCATCCTTCATGGTCGCCTTTGCTGCTATCCCATTCCCTTTTATATTCCTTACCATCAAAGTAAGAGAATTCGAATTTCGTAACCCCGAAAGCCAGGGGTTGGGCTCCTGATTTCTGGAAATAGGGGTTTTCGGCAGAGATATCGGATACTCTCTCTTCCCGAATGTAGAGCGTCTCTTTTTCCACTTCCTGAAAGAGGTAGACGCGGGCAAGGTC
>CAZPLE010000131.1:0-25555 GCA_964587375.1 uncultured bacterium | reverse complement strand
ATTAGACGTTCCTCCTTAACTAGGGCCAAATTATTATTGTAAACAGTGAGTTCTACATTCTCTCTTTTCAATTCTTCAGCGGGAGAAATTGTTCCTGGGAGCGCGAAAAATACTAATGATAACCATATTATCCCAGCGATCCTCGTTAACGTTTCCATTTTACTACCCCCTATTAGTGAGTTTCTATTGAATAAAGCCGATTGTCTTTTCCATATTACCACTCACCTTATATTCGGTCAAGAATGGTATAATGGTTTATCCAAAATCATTCTTTAAGCATTAAACGTTTTTTGGGAAATTTTGTCTAATAAATATGAATGAAAAAGAATTCGAATTTTTCTTAGAAAAGAACCAAAGCCGCATCTACAGGCTTGCTTTAAGAATTGTGGAAAACCAGGAGGAGGCAAGGGACGTGACCCAGGAGACATTTTTGAAAGCATATCAGCACCGTAATCGCTTCCGAGGCGAGGCGAAATTCTCTACTTATCTTTATCGTATCGCACTCAATTCTGCCTTTACCGCTTTGAAGAAGAGGTACCACCACCTACCATGGGAAAAGATGGAGAACTTAATTTCCACAAAGAAAAGCCCTGCCGGACAACTCCAGGAAGAAGAAAGGGCAGAGATGGTTAGAAAAACTCTGGCCTCATTACCGGAAAAACAAAAGGCGGTTATCCATCTGCGCATTTATGAGGGTATGTCTTTTTCTGAAATTGCGACTGTCTTAGGTTGTCGTCCAGCGACCGCCCGGGCGCATTATTTCTTTGGGTTGCAAAAGATTAGAAAGGAGATGAAAAAAAATTATGAGTTGCCGCAGGTTTGAACTCTGGATGGTGCTGGAGTTAGAAGGAGAACTGACTGGCAGGAAAAAAGTTTCCCTTTCCAGACATCTTTTGGAATGTCCTGGCTGTCGTGAGGTTTTTGAAGAATACCGGTTTTTGCGCCGGGTATTAGAAAAGGTTCCGGCCGAACCAACTCCTACTTTTTCCAAGGTGAGAGAGGCTATTTTTGACCTCGAGAGGAGGCCGGTATTACTTAAATGGCAGAAAAGGGTTCTGACACCAGTGACGCTGGCAACCCTTTTGTTATTTATCCTCTTGGGTATTTTGAGAGTCTTTCGCAACCAGCCGAGAGAAGAAGGTTTGGTTTCTGTTCCGGAAATTATTACTTTGGAGAATCTGCTCTTTGGTGTCGATCTTTTAACGCTGATTGATCACCACTATCTGATAGAAACTTTGTCTAATGAAGAAAAAGAGGTCTTTTTGAAAACACTTGGAGAGGAGGTGAAAAGATGATGAAAAATCTGATCAAAATTTTGGTCTGTGTGGCGGTCTTCTGGCCAGCGCTGGCTTTTGCCCAGAGCTCTCCGGCTTTGATGATGGCTGCTGTTCCGGAAGGAGTAGGGGCTGACCCGGCTCTTGGTCCAGCGCCTGCCGAACCAGGGTTGAGGGAAAATCCTAAATTCTGGGAGAGGATAGAAGAGTTACGCTTCTATAAGTTGATAAAATTTCTGGGTCTTTCCACGGAAGAAGCCAACCGGCTGGCACCTGAGGTTCAGTCTCTGGAAAAATCCCGACGGGACTATTTCCGGGAGCGTGATAGACTCCTGGACAGATTAGCCGAACTCCTTGAGAAGAAAGCAAGCGAAACAGAACTTTCCAAAACGATTGCTGAAATTAGAAAACTGGACGAGGCTTTTCTGGCAAAGGAGAAAGAGGCAACCAATAGAATCTTGAAGATTTTACCCCCGGAGAAAGAAGCAAAGTATTACCTTTTCAACCGGCACTTTGCTCGGGAGATGCGCCAGGAGTTTTCTCGCCTTGTGGGAGAACAGGCAAACCGACCCCACCTTCGGAAAAAGATGCGTGAGAGACGGAAGCCTTAAAGAGAGATATCAAACGGTCTACCACTTGGCTAATAGTGAGATTGGTGGTGTCCAGATAGATAGCCTCGGGTGCTTGACGTAAGGGTGCGATGGAGCGGGAAAGATCATATCTGTCTCGCTCCGTCACCTCTTGAAGTGTCCTCTCCAGAGATGTTTTAAGATGGAGTTTTCTTTCCAAATCTTTTTTTCTTCGCACCGCCCGGACGAAAGGGTCAGCATCAAGATATATCTTTAAGGTCGCGTCGGGAAAGACAACGGTTGTTGTATCCCGGCCTTCGGCCACTAGATTAGACTTTTCTGCAAAACTTCGCTGGAGAGGGAGGAGTGCCTCCCGGACTTTTGGCGAACAGGCGATGTAAAATGTGTTGTTGGACACTTTTGGTTTTCTAATCTCTTTGGTAACATCTTCTCCATCCATAAACACCCGTAAACCATTTCGGGTGTTTTTCAGTTCCATTCGGGTGGTTTCCACAATTTTTTTCAGAATTGCCTCGTTTGTCAAATCCGCTTTTTGTTTAAGAGCCTTGTAGGTCACCGTTCGATAAAGAGCACCGGTATCTAAGTAAAGAAATCCTAACTTTTTCGCCAAATATCTGGCAACGGTACTTTTGCCCGCGCCGGCCGGTCCGTCAATTGCAATTACATAACCCATCTTTTATTCCATTATCTCTCTTTCTTTAACGCTTAAAAGTTTATCTATTTCAGAGATATGCTGGTCAGTCAGTTTTTGTATTTCGGCGATGGCGTAGTGCATATCATCTTCGGAAATCTCTTTCTCTTTTTCGGCTTTTTTTAACGCTTCGTTATATTTTCGACGGACCTCGCGAATCTCTATGCGGCCCTGCTCGGCAATTTTATGGGCAACCCTGACCACCTCTTTCCGCCGCTCTTCACTTAAGGGTGGCACTGGGATCTTTATTCCGGTGGCTTCGGTGACAGGGTTGAGGCCCAGATTAGAAGAAAGAATGGCTTTACTGATCTCTCCAGTCAGGGAACGATCCCACGGCTGGATAACGATTAAATTGGATTGAGGCACAGTCACAGTGGCCAATTGGTTGATAGGTAATCGTCCACCGTAGGCTGGCACGGTAATTCCGTCAAGAAGAGTGACACTGGCTCTGCTGGCTCTCAGTGCCGCCATTTCTTTTTTGACAAACTCTACAATTTTACCCATATCCGCTTCCGCCTTCTTAATTCTTTCTTTCATTTTTCTTCTCCAATTATCGTCCCAATATCACCTCCACTTAGCACCTTACTCAGGTTGCCTTTTTTAAAGAGGTTAAAGACAATTATTGGTATTCGGTTTTCCCGACAGAGAGCCACTGCGGTGGCATCCATTATACCCAAGTTTTTCTTCAAAACCTCATTAAAGGTAAGTCGCTGGTATTTCTTGACTTCTTTTACTTTTTTGGGGTCGGCAGTATAGACGCCATCTACTTTGGTGCCTTTAAGGATTACTTCCGCTTCTATTTCAATCGCCCGGAGTGCTGCTGCTGTATCAGTCGTAAAATAGGGACTGCCGGTTCCACCGGCAAAGATAACCAACCTTCCTTTTTCCAGGTGTCTGATGGCGCGTCTTCTTATATAAGGTTCTGCCAGTTGTCGCATCTCCAGAGCAGTCTGTAGTCTGGTGGAAACCCCCATCTTTTCCAGAAGGGATTGAAGGGCAAGGCCATTGATCACAGTGGCCAACATTCCCATATAATCTGCGGTCGTTTTATCTATCCCTTCCTTACTTACCACCGCTCCGCGAAAAAGATTGCCAGCACCGACCACAACTCCCACCTGAACACCCAGAGTAACGGCGGTTTTCAATTCCTCAGAGAGACTACGTAGCGGAACGGGTTCAATCCCGAAAGCATCTTCTCCGGAAAAGGCTTCACCGGAAACCTTAATTATAATCCGCTGGTATTTACTTTTCTCCATCATTTTCCTTTCTATCAGCTTTACTTTATTCGGGGAAAGAGGGGAGGTCCCTCCGTTACCTGACTACCCGGTTTTGTTAACCCCCATTTTAATGCCTCCTTTCCGGATGGTAACTCCGTCAAGCCCAACCTTTTTTGAATTTCTACCGCAGCATGAGGAAGAAATGGCTCCAGATAGAGACTCAAGATCCGGCTGACCTCCACCAGGTTATATAGGACTTGGGCAGAATTTTCACCCTTCCGCCAGGGTGCCTCCTCATCCAGATAGCGGTTGGCAGCAGTGATTACTTCCCTGAGGCTCTCCAAGTATCCAAAAAAGTCAATACGGTCCATTTTTTCTTCCAGTTTTGGAAGAAGTGAAGAAACTTTTTTCGCGAGAATTCCGCCATCACCTGGTTCCGGAACCTTTCCTCCAAATTGGTTCCTTATCAGGTTGCTAAATCGGTGGATTAGATTTCCAAGGTCGTTAGCCAAGTCGCTGTTGTACCGTTTTTGAAAAGCAGTTTCCGTAAAATCTCCGTCCAAGCCGAAGGGTACTTCTGCCAGCAAGAAGTATCTAAGCGCGTCTGCTCCATACTTTTCGCAGAAAGTAAAAGGTTCAATTACATTCCCCTTGGATTTACTCATCTTTTCCCCGCCGGTAAGCCACCAGCCGTGAGCAAAGACTCTTTTGGGCAGAGGCAATTGAAGAGCCATTAAAATCGCCGGCCAGATGATGTGATGAAATCGGATGATATCCTTACCTATCAGTTGCACATCCGGTGGCCAGAAGCGTTGAAAGGTGTTATCGTCCCTCTGATACCCTACTCCGGATAGGTAATTGAGGAGAGCATCAAACCAGACATAAATGGTAATTCCTTCTTCAGAGATCTCTTCCGGTAAGGAAATTCCCCAGTCGCAGCGCCGAGTTAACGAAAGGTCAGGAAGAGAGGAGGAAAGGAGGTTATTTACTTCTTCTTTTACCTGGTCTGGCTGAATGAAATCTGGGTGGCGGGCAAAGAAATCTATCAATCTTTCCTGATAGCGAGAGAGTCGGAAGAAATATGTCTTTTCGCTCAGTTTTTTAGCCGTTCGACCACAGTCGGGACAGATGGTTCCATCTCCAGGAGCAAGGTAGTATTCACAAAAAAAGCAGTAAAATCCTGTATAGGTACCCTGGTAAATATCGCCCTGTCGATATAGTTTGGAAAAGACCGTCCGAACAACCTCTTCGTGTTCAGGTTCTGTTGTTCGGATGAAGCGGTCAAATTTTATTTTCAGCAGTTTCCATAATTTCTGGTAACGTAAAACCATTGAGTCCGCTAGGTCTTTGGGATGGAGGTTGGCTTCCGCAGCGGCTGCAGCGATTTTACTTCCATGTTCGTCAGTTCCCGTAAGAAAGAAGACCTCTTTTCCCAGAAATTTATGCCAGCGCGCCAGCACGTCAGCTGCTACCGTGGTGTAAACATGACCAATGTGCGGTTGGGCATTTACGTAGTAAATGGGTGTGGTGAGATAGAATTTTTCCATAAAATATTCGGTTCTTGAAGAAAGTTATCTTTCAGCAAGCAGTCTTAGAATGCTCTTTTTCCAAAGCCCCGTTAAGTTTTTTAGTCTCACATTCATACGCCAGACAACACATCAGCCGGCCGCAGAGTCCAGAAATTTTTCCAGCGTCAAGGGGAAGGTTTTGTTCTTTTACCATCCGAATCGTTATCGGTTTAAACTCTTTTAAAAACAGAGAACAGCAAAGGCGCCGGCCACAAATTCCGTAACCTCCTAACATCCGTGCCTCATCCCGGCGCCCAACCTGTCTCATCTCAATCCGACAGTTAAAAATTTTCGCCAGTTCTTTTACCAGAGCCCGAAAATCTACTCGTTCTTCGGCATAGTAGTAAAAAGTTACAACGGAACGGCTAAATGAATATTCCGCATCCAGCAGTTTCATATTGGTAAGATTCTTTTCTTTAATCTTTTCAGAACAGATGCGGAATGCCTCCTCCTCGTAACGGTAATTTTCTTCTATCCGGGCCACATCCTCTGGGGTCACCTTACGGAGGATACGGGGAAGTTTTTTGACATTAATTTCTGCCGGAAGGCTCTCTAAGATAGAAAGTGCGACTCCATAATCAGAACCGCTTTTGGCCGATTCAACTATTACGTAATCCCCCGGTGTAATCTCTTCTTCTGGTCCGGTAAAGATTTCAACCTTATCCAGATGTCTAATGCGGACTTCTATATATTTCATCTCTTCAGAGTTTGGAGCCACCTTTCTCGATACTCTTTCTTAGTTGGATAAAGCCTCACTGCCGCCTCAAAACAGAGCTTTGCATACTCTTTCCAATCTTGGTTCCCGGATATTTTTGATATGGCCAGCGCTGCTTCCCCAAGGCGAAAGCGGAAACTGGCCCCGAACGGTTCCAATTCCACCGCTTTTTGGTAATAATTGATGGCTTGGTAAAGAGAGTCTAAATTACCGGTAACGATACCCAACTTATAGCAAACATTTCCGCTGGTTAGAGGATAGAAAGCGTTTCTCGGCTCCAGCGCAGATGCTTTGTGAAGGTAAACCATTCCTTCTTCAACCCCTCCAGCAGAAAGAGAAGCCAGTGCTCTTTGATAATACCTTTCAGAACGGAAGATTCGGAAGAGTCTTAATCCGGCAAGAAGCATCGTTAATATTATAATTCCTGCGGTGATTCTGGTCAACAAAAGATTCTCCCTCCTTTTTTTGTCTGATAAAGGTTTAGGTTCACTTTTGTCGGGAACCAGGGCTGGTAGCAAAAAGAGATAGGTCGCCAGGGATGGGTCCGCCAGATCAAAGTCAATCTGACTGTGGAGGAAGAGGGTTAAGACTCCCCAGAAAATTCCCTTTTCTATGGGACTTCGTGCATTTTTCCAGATTTTCTTGAGGACCAACAACCAAAACCAAAAGAAAGTTGCTAAGCATAAGATTCCATTTTCTGCCAGCATCTCAAAAAAGATGCTGTGGCTATGTTGTGTTTCCAATGCCAAAGGCATTTTAAAGCGAGCGTAGTGAAGACCAAAAGTTCCTGAGCCAAAACCAAAAAGAGGCCGATGGGTCCAGATCTGGAAGGAACTGAGCCAGTAGAAAAGACGGTCTCGCAAGGAGAGTGCCTTGGAAAAAAATCCTGAAGAGTAAAGAGTTAGAAAGACGATGGCCACTACAAGGATAATCAAGAAAAAGGCCGGTTGTTTGCCAGAATTTTTTACCCCCTTTTTTGTTAACTGTAAGGTCACCAGCCAGAGGATAGTTACCGAAAAGAAGATGATCAAGCCGCCGGCAGATTTGGTGGTGAATAACGCGAGAAAGAGAAGTAAAAGAAGGGGTATTCCAAAGAGCAGGTTCCAGTTAGTCTCCTCATCTTTTTTCCATGGGATTCCATTGGCAAATGCGAACGAAAAGGTTAAAGGGATTAATGTAATGAGGTAAGCAGCAAAGATATTAGGATAGACAAATGTAGCGAAGGCTCGTTTGCTGTAGATTCTGGCTAATAAATCTGGGGAAGTTCCTTTTAGCAATCCCCTTTCGCTTAAATAGTTTAAGGTGTCACGAAAACCCCAAAAATACTGGTGTATTCCGTAAAGGCTTACCAAAAAACCGGTGAATAAGATAATGGGAACTAGCACTCTCTTCACCTCCGGAAATCTTTCGGACTTATCGCTCTTTTTTATTCCCTTTTTCTGGTGGCCAAGCTCTTCCGTAGAAGCCAACTGGTAGAATAAAAAGAAGAGCAAAAAATAATAGAGATACTGAAGGTCAATGACCGCGGTCCGGTAAGGGGAAGTAGTAAAAAAAGAACCAGCCAATATAAAAAGAAAAAAGAGCAAAGCCGGCAGTTCCACACCTGTTCTTTGGTAGCGAGCAAAACCAGCAAGGACTGCACCAGCAAAGAAGAGAGCAACACAGAGAGTAGAGATTTCAAAGAGATGCTGGATAACCGAATAAGTCAGTCCGTCAATAAAGGGCCGGAAGATAAGAAAGAGAGCGAAAAAAAATAATAAGAAACGTTTCATACACTCTTTTTCTCCATTACAGAGGAGGAAGACCTTCTGTACTCAATAAGTCTTTTAATTATTTCTTGGTAAGCGTCTGGTTGAAAGAAATTGACCGTTCCCAGTCCGATAGCGTTGGCACCTGCCAGAAGCATAGAGAGGGCGCTGTCTCCATCAAAAACACCGCCAGAACCAAGAATGGGAAGTTTCGTTACCTGACGAGCCTGGTATACGAGATAGAGCGAGAGTGGAAGAATGGCAGGTCCAGAGAGTCCGCCAGTAATATTCCCCAAAAGAGGTCTCTTTCTTTTTACATCAAATACAACTGCCGGAAAGGTATTAGCAATGGTTAACCCGCTGGCGCCTCCTTCTTCCGCTGCCCTGACCAGAGCAGAGATACGAAACAGGTCTGGTGCCAGTTTGACCAGAATAGGAAGCCCTACAGATTTCCGAACCTTGTTGACCAGTTTAAATATCTCTTTTTGAGAAACAGGAGAAAATTCTCCACCAATATTGGGACAAGAAAGGTTAAGTTCCAGGGCCAGAGCACCCTTTTCCTCAATCTTTTGGGCCATCCAGACCAGTTCCTTTGCCCCTCCTGTAATGCTGACCAAGACTGGAAGGGGTAATCTCTTTATCAATGGAAAATCTTCTTCCAGAAAGTGTACCAACCCCTGGTTTTCCAATCCAATAGAGTTTACAAGTCCTGAAGGTGTTTCAGCGGTACGTGGGGGCGGGTTTCCCTTTCTGGGAAGCAATGTTATGGTTTTACATATCAGAGCACCAATTTTAGAAAGGTTAATAATCTCCTTTATTTCTCTTCCGTAACCAGCGGTTCCAGAAAGTAGAACCAGTGGATTGCGTAGTTTTAAACCTGCGAAGTCTGTTTCCAGAAGATTTTGGCCCATGTTAAAAATTCTCACGCCAGACTATTTCTTCGCAAGGAAAGACCGGTCCCTCACTACAGACTAACCGATAACCGGTTCTGGTTAAAATGGCACACCCCCGACAGATGCCTGTTCCACAAGCCATCATTGTTTCCAGAGAGAAATAGGCTTTCCATCCAGTTCTTTTCACTATTTCACTCGTCTGCCTCAGCATAGGATTGGGACCGCAGGCATAAAGCACTGCGGAAGGAGGGATCTTTTTTGCTATTTTTTTGAGAAGAGAAGTCGCGAGGCCGTGATACCCTAAGGTTCCATCTTCAGTGGCGCAGTAAACGGTAAATCCCAGGGACTCAAAATCTGAGAGAAAGAAGAGACTCTCTTTACTTCTCCCTCCTAAAATAACGCAGCTTTCCCTTTCCACAGGATGCAAAGCCAGTCTTCCGGCAAGAAAGAGAAGACTGGCAGCACCAATGCCTCCCGCAAGAAGAACCTTTGGTCTTTTTTCAAGGATTGGGTAACCGTTTCCCAGGGGTCCAAGAAAGGAAATTCTTTCTCCTGGCAAACGTCGGGCAAGGATACTGGTCCCTTTCCCTTTAATCTGATAAAAAAGTATCACCTTTTTTCGAGAAAGGCCGGCAATAGAGAAGGGTCTTCGTAACAACGGGTCAGTGGTGTCTAAACCTACCTTTATCTGGAGGAACTGGCCGGGTCGGGCGTTCAACTTTTTCGGAAGTTCAATCACCAGACGATAATAATACGGTTCTGCAATTTTGACATTTTCCAGGATACTGCCCTCCGCCAGCAACATTATCAAATTCTTCCCATTTAAAATTGCCTCGTTTTTATCTGATGGTAGGTGGTGGTAATTTCAGCAAGAGGAGCAAAGGTGGTTCCAGGATAAAGAACTGAAGCAGTTCCTGCAGCTACGCCCATTTTTAATGCCTGCTTCAGCCCTTTCTTTCTTGATAGTTCTGCAAGTAAGCCTGCCAAAAGGGCGTCTCCGGCTCCGATGCTACTGCGCAGCTGCACCTGCGGGGGGATGGCCAATACCGTTTCCTCTTTAGTTACCCCCAGGGCCCCATCTTTGCCTAAGGAAATAACTACCAACTTCACGCCCTGAGTGATAATCTTTTTCGCTTCTTTTATGGCTTCGGGAATAGTTCTTATCTTTTTTCCACAAACTCGTCCTAATTCAAAAAGATTTGGTTTGATAATCTCTGGAGCCGAGGCTATTCCATTAGTCAGAAGTTCATTATCGCTATCCAGGACTACCCTTAGTCCATTTTTTTTAAGATATCTGATTATTCTGGTGTAAAAATCGGCAGGAATGCCAGGGGGCACGCTTCCACTAATGACGAAAAAGGATTCTTCAGCAAAAGGGAAGGTAAAGAGATAATCTTTAAATCGCTGGAAGTCTTCCGGGCCAATTTGGGGACCAGGTTCGTTGAAACGGAAGATTCTACCAGTGCTTCTTTCCAGAATGTTATAAATTGTTCTTGTTTCGCCAGAAATTTCAAGAAGGGAAAATTTAACCCCCTCTTTTTTTAAATACCTTTTTAACCACAAACCGTTTTCGCCTCCGATGATTCCTAACGCTGTGCTTCCTATTCCTAAAATTTTCAGTACGCGGGAAACATTGATGCCCTTGCCCCCAGCATCTTTTCTAACAGAAACGAGACGGTTTATGTCTTCCGGTACTACTTTTTGAACCTCCAGGTAAAAATCTACACTCGGATTAGCCGTTAACGTATAAATTTTCATTAAAAATTATCTGGGTCTTGCTTTACGAATCTTTTTCAATCGCCGCTGCCTGCTTGGTTTTTCATAGAACTCTCTGCTTTTTATTTCCTGGAGAATCTTTTCCCGTTCCACTTCACGCTTGAAACGTTTGAAAATTTTTTCAAAATCTTCCACGGGTTTGTTCTTTTTCTTTGGTTCTCCGGTCAAAGTAATTCACCCCCTTTTTCGTTTACCATTTTACTCAATTTTATATAGCATCTATCTCCAGTATCTCTGCTCCACAATGGTGGCACTTCTTTTCTGATTTAAGGTAGCCATCAACCCGAAAACAGGCACGGCACCGAATATTAATTCGGGGTTCCTGCTTAGAGGATGGCACCGTTTTTGGCAATGGAACTGCTCCTTGTTTTTGAGGAGGAACCGCTTGGATCGTTTTTCTTTCTTCTTTGCGAGCCGTTCCCATCTTTTTCTTTTCTTTTTTTCTGCCCTTTTTCAACCCCCTTTTTGTCGTTTCCTTAGGAGTCCTTCTTTTAGTCTTTTTAGTCTTTTTGCCGGTCCCTTTTCTTCCGGAGCGTTTTGGTCTTCCCTTTTTTGGTTTTGAAGCCATTCCTCCTCCTCTCGGCATACCCCAACTGACCCTGCTTTAGATGAACCACACCAATGTATTATTATATGACGAAAAGTTTTTCTTCGTCAAATTTGACACCGGATTCTCATTGACGGTAAAATTTAACCCGATGAGGGAGGGCGTTCTTTGTGCAGGCATTGCAGTTGTTGATGTGATTGTTAAACCGGTAAAGGAGATGCCGGCAGAGGGAAAACTCTTGTTAGTTGATGAAATAACCCTCCACTCAGGCGGCTGTGCGATTAATACCGCGATTGGTCTGGCAAGACTGGGAGTAAAGGCAGGTGTTTCCTGCCGGGTTGGCCAGGATGGTTTTGGTCTCTTTTTAAAGGAATGTTTGCGTCAGGAAAAAGTTGACACTACCGGATTGAGAATGGTGCCGAATGAAAAGACTTCTGCTACCGCAGTGCTGGTATCTCCAGAAGGAGAACGTTCTTTCCTCCATTTTTTAGGAGCCAATCGGCATTATGGATTAGAAGACTTTGATGCCTTCCTTTTAAAGTCTTTCCAAATTCTCCACTTGGCCGGGATTCTTCTTACACCCGCTTTTGATGGTGAACCGGCAGCATTTCTTCTGCGTAAAGCGAAAGAATCTGGACTTCTTACTTCTCTTGATACTGCCTGGGATTCTACTGGCCGATGGTTTAAAGCGATAAAACCGCTTTTGCCCTACACTGACTTTTTCCTGCCCAGTTTGGAGGAAGCCAGGATGCTTTCCGGGCGACAGAAACCAGAAGAAATTGCTACTTTCTTCTTGGAATTCGGCGTGCAGGTTGTGGCTTTGAAGATGGGAGCAGCAGGTTCTTATTATCGGTCTTCTTCTGGTGAGGAGGGGTTTGTTCCTATTCTGCCGGTAAAGGTGGTAGATACCACCGGTGCTGGTGACGCATTTGTGGCTGGTTTTCTAACCGGATATCTTTTAAATTGGCCATTAGATAGGGTTTTGAAACTTGCTAACGCGGTCGGCGGCCTTGCGGTTAGCAAAATGGGAGCGACTACCGGCATAAAACCTCTTGCGGAGACGCTTCGCTTCGCCGGCCTGGAGCAATGAAAATCTGTAAAGAAACCTTCCTTTTTTTGAAAGCCAGTTCTATTCTCTTTTACCTTCTTTATTTCCAGCACCCTCTTTTTGCTTTTCCTACCATCCCCGTTGAGTGGAAAGCAGATAGTTCAGAGGTTATTCTTCATCAAGGGGTTCCGGTAGAGGTACTTCTGGAGGGAAACGTCTTTTTAAAGAGCGGAGATAAGATTATCACCGCTGACCGCGTACATTATTTCCTTCAGAAGGAAGCAGCAACAGTTTCCGGAAGAGTGATAATTTTATTACCGTTTGGAGAGATAAAGACAGACCAACTTTATTATAATTTTCAGACCGATACGGGCTTTACCGGACCAGCCGAGTTTACCAGCAAGCCCTGGTGGGGAAAGGTTAACCGGATAGAGATCGCGGGTAGAAACCAGGTTTTTTTCTATGATGGTTATTTTACTACTTGTGACCAAAAGGACCCACACTACCGAATTACCCTCCAATCCGCTGCGGTTAAAAAAGATGAGTTGATGCAAATAAAATCAGCCACGTTCAGAATAGGAAGCCTTCCCATTTTTTACTTGCCAAGGTTTACCCAAAATCTCGGTGATTCACAGCCTTTCAATCTGGACGTCACTCCGGCGATCAGTTCTCGGGATGGCATCCAACTATTTACCTCAGTCGGTTATTCTACACCCCAGAGCCATTATAATCTCAACCTTGACTTCCGAGGAGACAGGGGTTTCGGTCTAGGGCCTGAATGGGAAAGCAGGAAGTGGGGACTTACCAAGGTCAAATCTTATTTTATTCGGGATCTGGATAAAGGGGAGAATCGTTACCGGATTGAAGCCTGGCAGAAAAATATCTTTCGGCAAGAGAATTCTGGAGAAGGAGTTCTTTTGCTGGAGGTGCACAAATTTTCCGACCCAGACTTTTTGAAAGATTACTTTTGGAAGGAATATGTGAAAGATGTGGAAAGACGCACCTTCATTTCTTATTCTCTGAACAGAAAGGATTGCCTCGCAAGCATTTTAGCGGAAGGCGAACTTGATAATCACCGAGAACCTTCCTTTTCCCATCGTCTACCGGAAGTCTCTTTTTTTCTGCCCTATCGGAATTGGTTGGGGCTTTACTGGCAGGGAGAGGCTTCTTTAGGTAGACTTTCCCGGGATTTCTCCGGTCAATCGAAAGAAACACTTCGTCTTTATCTCAAAGAAGATGTTTCTCAATACTATCCTTTCTGGACCGGCATTTTAAGACCCTTTTTAGCCACTGGTTTAATCTATTATGACCAGAATAAAGAGAAGAAAGAACGGTTCCGCTATCTTCTTCAGGCTGGAGCCGACCTCAATTGGGTGATAAAGCGAGACTTTGTTGGCAGAGAAGGGAGCGAGAGAAGCTTTACTCACTATCTGGAACCAGGGTTTTCTCTTTTGTTTCAGGATGTAAATTGCTACCCGGAAGAATTTTATTTTTATGACCAACTTGACCTTCTGGAACCGGATCGCTTGCTGACATTCCGGTTGTTAAACCGGATTGACTTTACCGAAAAGAAAGAGACTTTTGAAGGAGTTCACTTTGACCTTACCGCTGATTATTCTTTTAAAGATAGCACCTTTAAAAATTTGCGCGGTCTTTTTCTTTTTGACCCCCGGAAAAACCTCCAGTTACGGAGCGAAGGAGAGTTTGATTCAGAATCTGGCCATTGGCGGGCTACCTCTACTTCTCTTGATTGGCATAAAGGTGATTTTCGAGCAGGCTTAAACCATGCTTATCAAAAAGGGGAGGATGAGACCCTTTCCCCTAAGGTTTCCTTCCCGGTAGGAGATAAATGGAGGGTTGACGCTTTTCTTTCCTACAACCTCAAAGAGGATAGTTTTGAAAGTAAAGAGATTAGTCTCTGGCGAGACCTTCATTGTTGGGAGGGCCGCTTTGGCATCTATCAAGACGAAAAGGAGACAGAGATTTACTTCGTCTTTTATTTAAAGGCTTTTCCGCAAGAAAGTCTCAAGATTAAATCCCACCTTTATTAAACTCGGTTATTTAGTTATTTATCTTTTCTCTCTTTTTTGGTATAATATTTAAGTTCGTGAATAACGGTTTAAGGGCGGTGTAGCTCAGTGGTAGAGCAGGCGGCTCATACCCGCTATGTCTGGGGTTCAAATCCCCGCACCGCCACGATGAGAAATCAATCTGTTTCCCAAGCCAGAGCGTGGGTATAAAATGGCTTATCAGGTACTGGCACTTAAATATCGTCCCAAACTATTTTCAGAAGTGCGCGGACAGGAAGAGATTACCACCACCCTTCGCAAAGCACTGGCAGAAGGACGGATTGCTAACGCTTATCTCTTTGCCGGCCCCAGAGGTGTGGGAAAGACTACTACTGCCCGCATTCTGGCACGCAGTCTCACCTGTGTTCATGGACCCACTCCGGACCCTTGCAATAAGTGCGAGCAGTGTCTGGAAATTCTGGAGAGCCGGAGTTTGGATTTCATTGAAATTGATGGTGCCAGTAATAGGGGAATAGACGAAATTCGCACCATAAATGAAAATAGCCAGTTTCTGCCGGTTAAAAACCGCTACAAAATATATCTGATAGATGAAGTCCATATGTTAACCGATTATGCTTTTAATGCCCTTCTCAAAACCCTGGAGGAACCCCCACAGCACACCAAATTTATCTTTGCTACCACTAATCCCAACAAGTTATTACCTACCATTATTTCTCGTTGTCAGCGCTATGATTTTCACCTCATTTCTGGAAAAGAGATTGTTAGTCATCTTTCGGAGGTTGCCCGAAAGGAACAGATAATGATTGAACCGGCTGCCCTGACTCTTATCAGCCGGTCTGCAGCCGGTTCTTTACGTGATGCCTTTTCCATCCTTGACCAATTAGCCTCTTTCCGATATGGTGAGGTAATTACCGTTTCTGATGTGGAAAGACTATTAAGTTTGGTTTCGGAAGAGACGTATCTGAAGGCCATGGAGGCAATTTTTACAGGAAATAGAAAAAGAGTTTTGGAAGTGATTGACCACGTCTCTTCGGCCGGTTATGACCTTTTTCAGTTCTGTTCTGGAATCCTTGAATTTGCAAGATACCTGGTGCTGATTAAAAGTGGAGCAAAAGAGGTTATTGCGGAGGTTATCACAAAGGAGACTCTTCAGGCTTTAGAGGTTCTGGCTACTGGCTTCAGCCAGGATGAATCTGTAAGATTACTGGAGGTTGTGGCTGAAGAACGCGACAGATTAAAGTATGAGGATCTGATTCGGGTAAGGCTGGAAGCAGCCCTTTTAAAACTGACCCATCTCTTTGGAAAAGGAGAGTTTGCAGGGAAGGAAGAGGAAAAAGAAAAAAGAGAATTCTCAGCCAATAATGCCCAACAGGCACCTTTATCGGAAGAAGAAACTCAAGAAAAAAAGAATCTTTCTACCTCCGAAATGTGGGAGGAGTTTCTCTCTCTAGTCTCTCGGGAAAAGCCCTTTTTCCACCCTGTACTTCAATCTGCCGGGGTGAAGAGGATTGAAACTGGAAAGCAAGGGTATACCTTGCACCTCACTTTTCAGCGAAATTTTGAAAAGAACCTTCTGGAACGGAACCAGGCAGAATTAGAAGCATTGTGGAAAAAAAAATTTAAAGACAGTATCCATTTTAATTGCTCACTGGAATCAGAAGAAAAGAAAAAAACCAAAGTCCGATCGCAAACAGTTACACCGGTTCCCAAGGAATCAGGGGACCGGGTCCATTTTTCACCCACTCAGAAAATTTCCGAAGCAAAGGGTTTTTATCCCGCCAGCCTTACTCCAGAAGAAGAAGGGATTGTCCGCCGGGTCTTGGAATTGTTTGAAGGAGAGGTGGTAACGATTGGAAAGGAGGTTTAAAGGGTTATGACCAACTTTATGCAGGCATTGAAAGAGTTAAACAAATTACGCAAAAGTGCTAAAGTTTTAGAAAAACAGTTGCGAGCAGAGCGGTTAGAATCTTCCAGCCACGATGGTAGAATTAAAGTAATTATCAACGGAAAACTGGAGATCCTTTCTCTGGAGATTTCACCGGATTTACTTTCGCAGTTCCAGAAACAGAATCTGGAAAGGATGGTTTTGAATACTATCAATACCGCCATCGCCCAAATGCAAGGGAAGGTTTCCAAAATGGTTAGCAGTCAAATGGGAATTGACCTTCCTGGCCTTGGATTTTAATGGTTTTTCTATACCACTTTTTTGCTTTTCTTGCTCTTCATCTCCCGAAGAGAGTAGCATTTTTACTGGTGCGGGTCTTCGCTTCATTTCGTTATTGGACGACACCAGTTTTAAGGCGCTGTCTACAAGAAAACTTAAAAGTAGTTCTGGAGGGCCTCGGCCACGATGCCCGACAGTTGAAGAATCTGGTAAAGGAAGGATATTTAAACTTTGGTCTTTACCTTTACGAATTTTTTCTTACCCCTAAAATTGACAAAAAATTTTTGGAAGACCATCTGGTTGTGGAGGGTCAAGAATACTTGGATTCTGCACTCCAGAAAGGAAAGGGTGTGATTAGCATCACCGCCCATTTGGGAAATTGGGAATGGGCCGGGATCTTTACCGCCCTTTTGGGTTATCCGGTTACCGCAGTTGCACTCCCACACAGCAACCAATCACTTAACCGGTTTTTCTTTAGAAGGCGTCAGAGTAAAGGTGTTAATGTTGTTAGTCTTGGAAAAGATACCAAAAAGATAATCACGGCATTAAAAAGAAAGGAGTTGGTGGCTCTATTGGGTGACCGACTCTTTGGTCCACCGGCTATTGAGGTGCGCTTTTTTGGACACAAGACCTCCTTACCTGCTGGCCCGGCAGAACTTGCGGTTAGATTCGGATGTCCGCTTCTGCCAGGTTTCCTGGTCAGAAAGAAAAACAAGTATCATCTCTGTTTTGAACCACCTCTTTATCCGGATAAGGAGGGAGACTCCGGGCAGGCAGTAGCCAGATTGGCCGAAGAAGCGGTCTTTTTTTTAGAAAAATACATTGGCACCTATCCAAGCCAGTGGCTGGTTTTTGAGCGAATATGGAAAAAATAAGAAGAGTGCTTCTTTCCGGGAACGAAGCGGCTGGAGAAGCAGCAGTCAACGCCGGTTGCCGTTTTTATGCCGGCTATCCTATTACCCCTCAGAATCAATTTACAGAATATATGAGTTGGCGACTCCCGGAAGTCGGTGGCGTCTTCATCCAGGCGGAAAGTGAAATAGCAGCCATCAACATGGTCTTTGGAGCCGCAGTAGCAGGGGTGCGCGCGATGACCTCTTCTTCCAGCCCGGGAATTAGTCTTAAACAGGAAGGCATTTCTTATCTGGCTGCTTGCGAACTACCTGCGGTTATCGTCAATATGAATCGGGCTGGACCCGGATTGGGTGATGTGACACCCAGTCAAGCAGACTATTTCCAGTCAACCAGGGGCGGTGGTCATGGTGATTACCGAACGATTACCTTCGGACCACAAAACCTGCAGGAACTTTATGACCTGACCTATCTCGCTTTTGACCTTGCTGATAAATACCGAAACCCGGTTCTCATTCTTGCCGACGGAATCTTGGCGCAAGTGTTGGAACCGATTTGCCTCAAACCTTTTTCGAAGAGATTACCAGCAAAACCCTGGGCCCTGACCGGATGTGGAGGAGGCGCGCCCAAGAAGATACGCTCCCTATTTCTGCAACCAGGTGTAACTGAAAAACACAACTGGCACCTGGCCAAAAAATATGCACGCATTGAGAAAAAAGAACAACGCTGGGAATCTTTTAAAACCGAAGATGCCAACATAATCCTTGTGGCCTTTGGTAGTTGTGCTCGGATTACCCGCGCGGTGGTACTTGCTGGAAGAAAAGAGGGATTACGTCTGGGGCTTTTCCGACCTATTTCTCTCTGGCCATTTCCTTATGGTCCTTTGGCAAGCCTGGCGGCCAGAAAGAGACACTTTCTTGTCGTGGAAATGAATTTGGGTCAGATGGTGGAGGATGTTCGGTTAGCAACAGGAGGAAGAGTTCCCGTTTCATTTTATGGCCGTCCGGGGGGAGGAGTTCCAACTCCAGAAGAAATAAGTGAAGTCGTTGCTCACCTGGAGTCCTAAAGTCTAAAAATATTAAAGATGGAGATACTCTTTAAAAGGAGTGGAGGTCTTAAAGAAGCAGAGACCAGTTTCTGTCCCGGGTGTGGACACGGTATCGTAATCCGGGTAGTGGCAGAGGCAGTGGTAGAATTGGGAATGCGGGAAATGACCATAGGAGTGGCCCCGGTAGGGTGTGCGGTACTGGCCTACGATTACTGGAATTTTGATGTTACTGAGGCCGCACATGGCAGACCACCAGCAGTGGCTACTGGTATAAAAAGAGTTCTTCCTGACCGGCTGGTTTTTACTTATCAGGGAGACGGAGACCTGGCGGCCATCGGTATGGCGGAAATAATTCATGTTGCTAATCGGGGTGAAAATTTTACCACCATATTTGTCAATAATGCGGTTTATGGAATGACCAGGGGTCAGATGGCACCTACTACCTTGATTGGCCAGAAGACCACAACCACCATCTTTGGCCGGGACTCAAAATTGCACGGTTACCCCATTCGGATCTGTGAACTTCTCGCTTCTCTTGAAGGCACCAGTTACCTGGAAAGAGTTGCCCTTCTGGGTCCTGGTTCCGTTCCGAAGATAAAGAATGCGATTAAGAAAGGTTTTGAATGTCAATTAGCAAAGAGGGGGTTCTCCTTAATTGAAGTTCTTTCGCCCTGTCCGGTAAACTGGGGTTGTTTACCTCTGGAGGCATTTGATTTTATTCGCGAAAAGATGTTGCCAGTCTTTCCGACAGGGGTGATAAAAGATATTTTTGCTCAAAAAGAGCAGGATAAGATATAATTTAGCGCAGAGGGAGGAAGAATGGATTTGAGTTCATTAGGTCTGGCTCTTGCCATTTTGGGTGCAGCCTTAGCAGCCGGTTTAGCCGGGTGCGGTTCGGCAATCGGTATAGGGCTTGCAGGAATGGCTGCCAGCGGAGTTATTTCCGAGGACCCTGAAAAGTTTGGTTCTACTCTCTTGCTGGTGGCGCTACCGGGGACGCAGGGTTTTTACGGTTTTCTTGTTGCTTTCCTGGCGATAATGAAACTTGGCTTCTTGGGTGCTCAGACAATCAAACCACCCCTTTATCAGGGTATGCAAATCTTTTTTGCTTGTATGCCAATTGCCATCGTTGGTTTTATTTCGGCGATTCATCAGGGAAAGACCTGTGCTGCGGGAATCGGTGTGGCCGCCAAAAATCCCGGTGCAGCGATGAAGGCTCTGGTCTACGGAGCACTGGTGGAGACTTACGCCATTCTTGGATTGATTGTTTCTATCTTTTTTCTCCAAGGTATAAAACTGGCCACCTCGTGAAGCCTTTTCTTAAAAGCTGCTTCCTTGATTTAACCTTAAAGGAAATTAAAGTTTCATGTTGGAAGATCTTTTAAAAAGGATAAAAGAAGAGGCACAAAAATCCGCTGCCGAAATAATTGAGCAGGGAAAAAGGGAAGCCGCAGAGATTGAAAAAAAGTGGAAAGAAAAGGCTAAAGTAGAAGCGGAAGCAAGTTATACTTCTGGAGAGAAAAGGCTCCTTAAAAAGATAGAACAGGAGATAGTAGCGGAGCAACTTTTGGCACGGCGTCTGCTCCTGGCCGAGAAGAAAAAATATCTGGAACTCATTTTTGAGGAAGCCCTTAAATGCCTGAGGGAAAATGGGGAATTACAAGCCAGATTTTTTCGCAACTGCCTTAATCTTTTGGAAACAGGAAGTTACCAGATTTTGGTAGCAGAAGACCTGAAGACCTTATTGACTTTGGATTGGGTTGACTCCATAAAAAAAGAATTGGAGAAGAGTAACCGGAAGATAGAGTTCATCGGATACCGAAAAGAGATTGTGGGAGGGGTCGTTCTCGTTGCGGGGAAAAAAGAGATCTTTCTCTCCCCGGAAAGGATGCTTTCTCTGCGCCGTCCGGAAATAGAAATTTTGCTGGGAAATCTTCTCTTTTCGTAATGGAGTATAATCGGAGGGGATGTTTCATTTATGGTCTCTTTTGCCTACGCAGTGGGCCGTGTGCGAGCACTGGAGGCAAAGCTTTTGCGTGTGGAGCAGTGGGATCGTCTTTCTACGCTTCCTTTTGAGGCACTTCTTTCTGCACTTGCCCCTTTTGGTTATGCAGTTTCCCGAGAAGATGCTCCTGATTTCGTTCTGTGGTTTGAGACAGAGAAAGAGAACCTTATTAATCTTTGTGATTACCTTCTCTCCGGTACTGATTACCCGTTCTTCTACAAACTTCCGATAGACTTTGTAAACCTTACCTTATTGGCTCGAAAAGAAAAAGGAGTTTATCACCAGGAGTTTCGTTTTCAAAAGGGAGGGTTGCTTTCCGAAGAAGACCTTCGAAACCTCTGGACGGGAAGAAAACTTTTTTTAGTCCCGGAGGTCCTGGTGGAAGGTATCGGAGAGGCAAAAAAAGTGTTATCATCTGGCTCCATCTTTGATTTTGAATTTACCCTTGCCGGATTGATCTTCCGGTTATGGAAGGAAGTTGCCGGTGAAAGCCAAGTGCTCCAACGCCTGGTAAACTTTTTGGTAGACAGAATAAACCTGCATACCTTTTTTACTGGCGGCCGCCTCTTCCTTCCAGGAGGGAATCTTTCCGGTGAGATTTATAATCAACCGCGAGAGGAGATTTTTTCTAAAATAAAATTTCACTATCCATGGTTTGAATTTTTACCCTTGTCTCCAGAAAAGTCAGGAGACGACCAAAATTCCCTTCTTCCTTTTTTTGAGAAAAAAAATCTCTTTTTTGGAGAGTTGAAAATTTTAGAGGAGAGCAAATTTATCTGGTTTGGTCCGGAACCAATTTTGAATTATTACTACCAGAAGAGTAACGAACTCTCCAGATTAAGGCAGGTACTATCTAAAAGTGCCCGCGGATTGTAGTGATGAAAGTGGCTTTTATAGGAGAAGAATCGGTCTTTTTGCCTTTTTTAAGCATCGGACAGGAGGTATATAAGGCCAGTACCAGAGAAGAAGCAAAGAATATTCTTTCCCAACTTAACCTTAAAGAATATGCTTTGATTGTACTCACTCCGGAGGTAGCTGATGTCCGGAATGATTTTTCCGAACCATTTTTTTTGGTTCTGCCGGGATTGAAAAACCGTGATTCGGGACAAAACCGGTTAATCTCCGAAGCAATCCGGCGTGCTACTGGTAGGGCCAGATAAAATTTTGCCAAGACCTATGAACGAAGGAACCATTGTAAAAGTCTCCGGTCCCTTAGTAGAAGCGGTTGGGATGGATTTGGTTCGCATGTATGACGTTGTCTACGTAGGTAAGGAGCGTCTGGTTGGTGAAGTTATTCGTTTGTATCAAGACCGGGCTTCTATTCAGGTTTATGAAGATACCTCAGGTATTGGACCAGGCGATCCAGTCTTCCCTTCTGGTGGACCCCTGATGGTAGAACTGGGTCCTGGGTTGCTGTCCAGCATTTTTGATGGCATCCAACGTCCTTTAACTCTGATAGCGGAGAAGACAGGCGATTTTATTCGCCGGGGGGTGAGCTTATCTCCTCTCTCCCGGGAGAAAAGATGGGAATTTTCTCCGCTGGTTAAGAAAGGGGATGTTGTTTCTGAGGGTGATATCATCGGTACAGTTCCGGAAACAGAATTGGTTCTTCACAAAATTCTTGTGCCACCGGGAATCTCTGGCCAGGTGAAAGAGATTAAGGAGGGGTTATTTAGCGTTGACCAGCAGATCGCTGCCATAGAAATGAAGAAAGGCGAACACGTTTTAAAATTGTTTTCTACTTGGCCCGTGAGACAGCCAAGGCCCTACCGCAAAAAACTGCGTCCGGAAACCCCACTGGTAACTGGTCAGCGCATTGTTGATACCCTTTTTCCAATTGCCAAAGGTGGGTCCGCTGCTATCCCTGGCCCTTTCGGATCCGGAAAGACCGTCTTTCTTCATCAGGTTGCCAAATGGGCTGACAGTAAAGTGGTGGTTTATATTGGATGCGGAGAAAGGGGAAACGAAATGGCAGATGTTCTTCTGGAATTTCCCCATTTGAAAGACCCTAAGACCGGAAGGTCTCTAATGGAACGGACAGTACTCATTGCCAATACCTCTAATATGCCGGTGGCTGCCCGGGAAGCCAGCATTTATACCGGCATTACCCTTGCAGAGTATTACCGTGATATGGGCTACGACGTGGCGCTAATAGCAGATTCTACTAGCCGTTGGGCAGAGGCTTTGCGGGAAATTTCCGGTCGGATGGAAGAGATGCCTGGTGAAGAAGGTTATCCTGCCTATCTGGGGACCAGAGTAGCGGCATTCTATGAAAGGAGTGGAAGGGTGGAGTGTCTCAGTAGCGATGAAAGATGCGGTTCTCTTTCCGTAATTGGAGCAGTCTCTCCTCCAGGCGGAGACCTGAATGACCCAGTTGTTCAAATGACACTCCGAACAGTGAAGGCATTCTGGTCACTGGATGACCAACTGGCTTACCAGCGCCATTTTCCGGCCATAAACTGGCTTTCCAGTTATTCGCTCTATCTTGAGAACCTTGACGATTTTTACTCCAGAGAGATTTCAGAGGAGTTTTCTCAGTTGCGGAACTGGTGTATAGGGATATTGAGTCGGGAGGCGGAGTTAAAGGAGATAGTTCGACTGATAGGTACCGAAACACTTACCATTTCTGAAAAGCTCCTTCTGGACACCGCACGCACTCTTCGGGAAGACTTTCTGCATCAGTTCGCTTTTGACGAAAGGGATGCATACACAACGCTGCGCAAACAGTATCTGATGTTGAGAGCGATATACCTTTTTCATCGCAAAGCCGAAGAGGCAATTAGTAATGGAATTCCGCTCAATAAGATTCTGGGGATGTCGGTTCGCGACCGGTTGAACCAGTTACGTTATGTGGAAGAAGAAGATCTCAATTACTTTTCAGTTTTGGAGAGGGAAATACTTACTTCTTTTGAATCTTTGATAAGGTAGATTAGAACCCTATGCTTCCCAAAGAATACCATTCTGTAGTGGAGATCAATGGTCCTCTCCTTCTGGTTGAGGGCGTTTCCGGGGTGAAATTTAACGAAATTGCCGAGATAACATTGCCTGATGGGAGGATAAGACAGGGCCAGGTTTTGGAACTTGAAGGAGACAAGGCTCTTCTTCAGGTCTTTGAAGGTACATCTGGACTCAACCCCTTTCAGACAAAAGTGCGGTTTGCAGGGAAGGGTCTCCAGTTAGGCGTCTCACCCGACCTTTTGGGTCGCATCTTTGATGGACTTGGTCGGCCGATTGACGATGGGCCCCCAATCATTCCGGAAGGGTATCTGGATATCAACGGTAGTCCCATCAACCCGGCCTGTCGCGATTATCCTTCAGAATTCATCCAGACTGGAATTTCGGCTATTGATGGCTTAAACAGTTTGGTGCGGGGGCAAAAATTACCCGTCTTTTCTGGAAGTGGCTTGCCTCATAACCGGATTGCAGCACAGATATGCCGACAGAGTAAGGTTTTGAAGAAAGAAGAAAAATTTGGCATCGTGTTTGCAGCCATGGGAATTACGTTTGAAGAAGCCGATTTTTTCCAGCGAGATTTTCAGGAAACTGGGGCACTTGCCCGCAGTGTCCTTTTCGTAAACCTTGCCGATGACCCTGCCATTGAACGCATAGCCACCCCCCGATTGGCACTAACCTGTGCTGAATATCTCGCTTTTCACCTCGGGATGCATATTCTGGTGGTGCTTACTGACCTCACCAATTATGCAGAGGCTCTCCGGGAAATCTCTGCTGCCCGCAATGAGGTGCCTGGCCGAAGAGGCTACCCCAGTTATCTTTATACGGACTTAGCAACCATCTTTGAACGTGCTGGACGCATTAAAGGGAAGCAAGGGTCCATAACCCAGATGCCGATTCTTTCTATGCCGGAGGATGACAAAACCCATCCGGTGCCTGACCTGACCGGTTACATTACCGAAGGTCAAATAATTCTTTCCCGAACCTTACACCAGGAAGGCATCTATCCACCGATAGACGTCCTTCCTTCTCTTTCCCGGCTCCGGGACAAGGGCATAGGAAAGGAACGTACCAGGGAAGACCATCCTTCTTTGGCCAGCCAGTTGTTTGCTTCTTACGCCAGAAGCAGAGAAGTAAGAGAACTGGCAATGGTTTTAGGAGAAGCAGCCCTGTCGGAAGTAGACCACCTCTATTTAAAATTCGGAGAAGCCTTTGAGAAAGAGTTTATAAACCAGGGCGAAACAGAGGAACGAGAGATAGAGCAAACCCTTAACTTGGGATGGAGACTTCTTTCTCTCCTTCCGCGCTCAGAATTAAAACGCATCCCTGCAGACTTTCTGGATAAATACCTTATTTCTCAAAAAGAGAGGCTATCCCATGCTGAAAGTGAGCCCCACCCGGATGGAGCTGCTCCGTTTGAAAAAGCGCCTGATATTAACCCGCCGGGGACACAAACTACTGAAAGATAAACAAGAACAACTCCTTTCCCAATTTTATCGTCTAATAGAGGAGAGCAGAGGTTTCCGGGAAAGCCTGGAGAAAGATTTGATAGCGGCTGCTGGCGATTTTCTTTCTGCCCGGGCGCCCTATACCAGGTCCGAACTCTCTCTCTTCTTATTTCCCCTTTTTTGGGAAAGCCACCTCACTGTTCACTCTACCAGACTGTTAAATATCTATGCCCCACGTTTTGACTGTCATTGGAAAGAGAATGTACGCCCCTTTGCTGCCGAACTACCACTGAACATCTTTTTCGTAATAGTTCGGTACCGGATGCTCTATGAAGAGATTCTTCGTCTCGCTGAATTGGAAACGATGCTTGCGCTCTTCGCCAAAGAGATCGAAAAGACCAGGCGCCGGGTTAATAGTTTGGAATACATCCTTATTCCGGAGTTAGAAAGAGCTATCCGGTCTATTGAGATGCGTCTGGAAGAGACTGAGCGGGAAAACTTCATCAGGTTGCGTCATATCAAGCAGTCTACTTCCTTGCCAATCCCGTCAGATCAAATGTGAAAATGGTGAGTAGAACCCCAACAGACCGGCGAGGATAACGAATCTGGAAAGGGTTCCATCGTACCAGAGACTGGAGTATTCACCCTGTAAAGTTGTTGACAGTTCTTCTTTTTCCGTGGTAAAATGGAGAGGGGGGTGTGGTGTCAAAAAGAGCGATAACAAGATCTTAATCTTTTCGTCGTAAATTTTAGTAGAGGAGGAGAAGATGAAGGTAAAAGTAGATACTGATTTGTGCACTGGTTGTGGACTTTGTGCAGATAATTGCCCGGATGTTTTTGTCCTGGAGGGTGAGGTTGCCCGGGTAAAGGTTGATCCGGTTCCTGCCAGTGCTGAAGAGTGTGTTCAGCAGGCGATTCAGGACTGTCCGGTTAATGCCATTTCGGAGGCTTAAAAAGATGACCACTGAGATGAGAATTCACGCCCGCGC
>CAZPLE010000130.1:0-3013 GCA_964587375.1 uncultured bacterium | reverse complement strand
ATAAAGTAATAGCGGCTTAAAAATCATTAAAGAAGTTTTTAATAACCTTAAATTTTTAGACAAAGGAGGAGAGTATGGCAGAAGAAAAGAAGCCCCTTTACACCGGGAGTGATACGGAAGGCGGGATCACCTCTGGCTATCAGATGAATGACGGTGTGCCATTGAAGGTTCCTTACTCTTTCTTTGGTTCTATTTATGATGAAGATGAAGAACAGATGGTCCTTAGAGCAATGAAACAAGATTCCCTCACGATGGGACCTCAAGTGCAACTCTTTCAGAAGGAATTTGCTGCTGCGCACGAAGTGAAATACGCTTTTGCGGTCAGCAACTGCACCACAGCCATGCACGTGGCGACCCAGGTCTTTGGCATCAAGGAAGGAGATGAAGTGATCGTTACACCCAATACCTTTATCGCTACCTCCTTGGTGATACTCAAAGAAGGGGGGCGTCCCGTTTATGCTGATATTGACCCTCGCACCTTCAACATTGACCCGAAAGAGATAGAAAAGAAGGTTACTTCGCGCACGAAGGCAATCTACGTGGTCCATTATGGCGGTCAGATGTGTGATATGGACCCAATCATGGAGATTGCCAAGAAGTACAACCTCTATGTCTTGGAAGACTGTGCCCATGCACCGGGCGCAGAATATAAGGGTAGAAAGGCAGGTTCCATCGCAGACATCGGCGCCTTTAGTTTCCATTCCTTGAAGAATATGACCACCTTGGGTGAAGGTGGGATGATTACTACCAATCACGATGATTTTGCGGAAGCGATTGGGATGCTCCGCTGTATGTCCATAACCCACTGGCCACCAGAACAGAAGGAATTTAGATTCGGGGATTATACTTTGACGAAGACAGCGGTGACCGATTACTGGATCCCTTCCCATTTTGATGTCCAGGATACCAATGGAAAGTTTGGCAACAACTATCGTATGAACGAAGCCCAGGCTGCCTGCGGCCGAGCACAACTGCGGAAATTGAAAATGCTGAACGAAAAAAGACGAGAAAATGGCCGTTATTTGACTGAGGGATTAAAGGGAATCAAAGGAATTACACCGGTCTATGAAGACCCCAACTGCTACCATGTCTATCACCTTTATACCCTGTGTGTAGAGGAAGAAGAACTGGGTGCCAGTCGGGATGAATTTATGCGGGTTCTTTATAAAGAGGAGGGCATTCAAGGTATCCTCCATTACCAGCCGACTTACGATTTTACCGCGTTGAAAAAGCTCGGTTACGGAAAGGAACGTTGTCCAAATGCCGACAAGTTTTTCTACCGCCGGGAACTGAACCTTCCGATGCATCCGCGCTTAACTAAAGGTGACCTTGATGCCATCATTACCGGCGTGAGAAACGCGGCCGAAAAAGTGCGGAAAAAGTAGTTAGAAAGACGCAAGGAGAATTTTAGTGCGAAGAATAGGGCTGGCTCTTCTCGCTTTATCACTTTTGTTCTTTCTTCCTGGGTGTCAGAAAAAGGGCATCCCAGAGAAGAAAATCACCCTTCGTTATGTCAGTTACGAATACTTTCCCCATCAGGTTGCCATCCACCGGGCGATCGTGGATACCTTTAATAAAAAACAGAATAGAATATTTGTGAAGTTGGAGATAGCAGAAAAGAGTGAAAAGATCTTAACCCAGATTGCCGGTGGTACTCCGCCAGATGTCTTCCTTTGGTTCAGTGGATTCGTTGATGACCTTGCCCGAAAAGGGGCTATTCTTGACCTCACGCCTTATTTTCAAGAGTCAAAGATTAATAAGAACGATTACTTTCCAGAACTATTTGACCTACTTGCCTATGGGACCGGTGGGAAAATTTATGCCTTTCCCGTAAGTTGGGGCGCGGATGCTTTGGCTTATAATAAAGACCTCTTTGATAAAGCAGGACTTCCTTACCCGACCGATACCTGGACCTGGGAGGATTTTGCCAAAGCAGCCCAGAAACTGACCATCAAAAAGGGCAACCGTATTGTTCAATATGGAACACTCTTACCACCCGAACACCTGGTGATGCAAAGTTATCATGTTACCCATTTTGACCAAGGCCTGAAACGTTCCCTGATGGATAGCCCGGATGCCAAGAAAGCCCTCCAGTTTCTTTCCGATTTGACGCATAAATTCCAGGCGATTCCCAAGATGGCAGCGCTACCCAGACCAGAACAGTACCGGTCCGCCCTGGATATGTTTCTGACCGGCAAAGTGGCGATGTATATCACCACCTCTTTTCAAGTGGAGGCGCTGTTAAAGATTAAAGAATTTCGCTGGGATATCGCTGCCAGGCCATTGGCGCCAGGCAAAAAGAGGCTCAACAATCCAGGTATCAATACGTTGGTTATCTCCTCCAAAACAAAGCATCCTAAAGAATGCTGGGAGTTTGTTAAATTTTTCTGTGGTCCGGAAGGCCAGCGTTTTCTGGGCAAAAACTGTGTTCCAGCCCACAGAGGAGTTGCTTACCAGTATTTCCTTACTCCTCCGCCAGACCATATCCGAACAATGATTGACCAGTACCAGGGTGTGCTTATTTCTCCGGAAAGTTATACCGATTGGGGTAGAGAATATTACGATTGCTACATTCGAGAACTGGACAAATTGCTTCTGGGTTTGCAGTCTGTAGAGGAGACTGCCCGAAATATAGCCCGGGAAGGAAATAGGTTTTTAAGACCAAAATGATTTATAATATGGTAACAATGGTGTAAAAAGGAGGGTTATATGTCTACCCAAAAAATTTTCTTCCGGTTCTGTCTGACCGCGCTTTTTTTCTCTTCCCTTCCCTGTCTTCTTTTTGCCGAAAACGGAGTAATTCTTCACGATGAGTTTAACGAATTGAACAAGGATAATTGGGAACTAATGACCAATCCGGATAAGGTGATAGTCAAAGATGGAGTCCTTTCACTCAATATCTCTAATGGAGACTTTAGAATTACCGCTTATGACCTGGTAAAATATGGAACATTGGAGGCAAAAGTAAGGTATACCCAGCCGTTTGGAGAAAAGAGATACTACTATATCGGAC
>CAZPLE010000129.1:0-2611 GCA_964587375.1 uncultured bacterium | reverse complement strand
TGGAGATGGTTATGCCCGGAGACAATGCCAACATTGAAGTGAAACTGATTACCCCCATCGCCATGGAGAAGGGTCAGCGTTTTGCTATTCGGGAAGGTGGCCGGACTGTAGGGGCAGGGGCGGTGACTGAGATAATAGAATGACACGAGAACTGATTACCCTGGTATGTACGGAGTGCCAACAGAAAAATTACACCTTTACCAAGAATAAAAAGGCGGGGAAAGAGAAGTTAGCATTGAAAAAATATTGCTTTGCTTGCCGAAAGCACACGCTGCATAAAGAGATGAAATAGTTGCCATAAAAGATATTTTTCAGAACTACAACACCAGGCTATAAGCTTCCCAGTCTATTTTAAGACTATCGGGTTCTAATCATCTGCCTTATAGGCCTGTAGCTCAATTGGCAGAGCAACGGACTCCAAATCCGTAGGCTGGGGGTTCGATCCCCTCCAGGCCTGCTTTAAATAAATAGAAGGTATGGCAAATTTCATTCTGGGAATTAAGAAGTACTTTGAAGGCGTCAGGCTGGAGTTTAAAAAAATCTCCTGGCCCCAACGGTCTGTTTTACGGCAGTTAACCTTTTTCGTTCTGGTATTAATCATTCTCTTGGCTCTATTTTCTGGGATCATTGATACTTTATTTTCAAAACTAATTCAGGCTATATTGAAGTAAAATGACAAACTGGTACGTATTACATATTCGCAGTGGCCAGGAAAAAAAGGTAAGGCGTTTCTTAGAAAAACTGCAGAGTGAATTTCCGCAAAGCATAAAGCGAACGCTTGTTCCTACAGAACAGGTGGCACAAATTAGCGAAGGGGAAAGGAAATTTAAGCCTCAATACCTTATGCCTGGCTATATAATGGTGGAAATGGAGCCCTCCGAAGATATTATCCACCGTGTGCGAACCACCCCTGGTGTACTGGAGATTTTAGGTAGTGGTTCTACTCCCACCCCCCTTTCCGAAGAAGAGGTGAAAAGTATCTTCTCTCTGGTTGAGGAGAGAAAAGAAAAACTGGTACCCCGGTACGAATTCAATAAGGGAGACAGGGTGGAGATTAGGGAAGGACCTTTTGCCAATTTCGCTGGATTGGTGGAAGAGGTAAATGCCGAAAAAGAAAAGGTAAAGGTAAGTGTTTCCATCTTTGGTCGGTCCACCCTGGTGGAACTGGATATGTGGCAAGTGGAAAAGGTTTGAAAATGGCAAAGAAGGTTAAGACCATAGTGAAACTTCAACTTCCGGCTGGACAGGCCACCCCTGCTCCTCCGGTAGGCACCGCCTTAGGTCCTCATGGCGTAAATATTATGGAGTTTTGTAAATCTTTCAATGAAGCCACCAAAGGTAAGGAAGGAACAGTCTTTCCTGCTGTAATTACTATTTACGAAGATAGGACCTTCACTTACAAGATAAAGACTCCTCCCGCCTCTGACCTTCTCAAAAAAGCCGCTGGATTGGCAAAAGGAAGTGGAAAAGCAGGGAAGGAAGTGGTAGGAAGCGTTACCCGGGAACAGATAGCCGAAATTGCCCGGACAAAACTGGTTGATCTTAATGCCGAGAACCTTGAGGCAGCGATAAAGATCATTGAGGGTACAGCCAGAAGTATGGGGCTGGAGGTGAAATAACATTTTTAGAACTTTTGGACTTTTTACTCAAAAAGGTCTTTTATGAAAAAGAGGTCAAAACGGTACCAAGCAGACATCAAAAAGATAGAGAAGAATAAAGTTTACTCTCCGGAAGAGGCAATAACCCTTCTGAAGCAACTAAATAGAGTAAAATTTGATGAAACTGTAGAACTTGCCTGTTGCCTCAGAGTTGACCCTAAGAAGAGTGAACAGATGGTGCGTGGGAGTGCAGCGCTTCCCCATGGCACTGGTAAAAGAGTGAGGATACTTGCCTTGGTAGATGAAAAACAGTCACCAGAAGCCAAGAATGCTGGTGCTGATTTTGTGGGGCTTGAAGACTATATTGAGAAGATTAGCAAAGGCTGGACCGATTTTGACGTGGCGGTCACTACTCCGGAGCAACTTAAAAATGTAGCCCGTTTGGGCAAAATACTTGGTCCACGGGGACTAATGCCCAGCCCTAAAAACGGAACGGTAACCAACAACATAACCCAAACGATTAAAGAACTCAAAAGTGGTAGAGTGGAATTCAAAATGGACAAAGGAGGCAATCTTCATCTGCCAATAGGAAAGATTTCTTTTCCAAAGGAAGCCCTGGCAGAAAACTTGAAGTCGGCCCTGACAGCCATTTCCGGGGCCAGACCTCCTTCGGTAAAAGGCCAATTTCTGAAGAGGATTTTTTTAAGTACCACCATGGGTCCTTCTCTCCGAATCAGTTATGAATAGAGATGGAGAAAGGAGTGCTATCCAAAGACCCTTGGAACTCAATTATCAATTAAGAAATTAAAGGAATAGCGCTTTTAAAATAAGATGAAGATTGCGGAGAAAATTAAAGCCCTGGAAACACTTCGGGCAAAGATAAATGACTCCCGATTAGTTATCTTTGTGGGTTTTACTGGCATTTCTGCTCCGGCGCTGACCGACTTCCGCAAGCAGGTTAAAAAAGTACAAGGAATATTTCAAGTAGGGAAAAATACTACTTTCTTCCGGGC
>CAZPLE010000128.1:0-3318 GCA_964587375.1 uncultured bacterium | reverse complement strand
CTACCACGATAGCAACTACAACCACGTCTTTGACGCCGGGGATACGCTTATCGCCAGTGCGGCACCAGGCTTACCACTGATGGTGGGAGGGGGATATCCGATACCACCAGATGACAATGGTGATTACGCTGGTATAGACTTTTTCATCGCTATCAGAACCAGCACCACTATCCGCCACGGTGATGCTTTCTATGCGACGGTCTATACCATTAACGATACCGCAATAACCAATGTCTATGAAGTCTCTTCCGGCACAATCAGTTGCGAGTGTAAGGTTGTTGATGTCTATTACGAATATTCTCTGTCAGGCCTCTTACCACCCTACCTTGACCTGGTAAAAGACTCCCACAATACCTACTGGTCACCCAACTATCTGGGTTACTCCATCCTTACGGAGATGAAAGAGCCAAACGAGGCTGATCCAGAAGGCGCCAGCCACTCCTGGTATCTGGCGGAACTGGGTAACTACCGTTATTCTTACCTTACGGGAACTGAGGGTCTGGCAGAACAGCGTCTGGCTTTCTCAAACCTCTTGAAGTTTCAGCGCAAGAGAAGGCTCTTGCAGATGTACCAGCCGACCGCTCTTTTAGCGCTGAAACTTGCCGGAAAGAACTACGGATACTACGACTACGACTACCTTTCCCAGATTGTGGTGGAGTTTACCGATACTGACAGTCCAAACTTTAATGCCCGGAATATGCTCTTTCCCCTTAATGTTTGGAATGAGTCTGAAAGCGGAGTGGCGGTCTATAAGGATACCAACAGAAATGGCCTCTTAGACGAAGCTGACCAGCCACTCAATATCTGGGATGGTCCCGAGGGCGCCTTTTGGGATAGCACTGGAAATATTGTCACCCTCAATTTTTATCCTCCAGACAGCCTTTCGCAGATTCCTCCGGTATACGATGCGGATGACCCCTCTTACTTTGCCGAACCGCATGACAAGACTGGCAGTGACTTTCTCATCGTCATTCGGGCTTTACCGCAGACACCATTGGTCTGGAACCCGATTGAATATGGCGCAGATTTTACCGCGAAAGTAACCTCTCTGGTGACCACCGCAGGGACCACCCTTACCGCCAAGCCAGACTGGCATACCACGAAAGAGATAAAAGCGGTTCTGGAACTTTCTGATTATACCGGTAGCCGGGTTGACCCTAATTCTCTTTTTCCGGTGATAGGCATCAATGTGGTGGATGGTCCTGACCTTTACGAAAAGATTTACAATATCAAACTTCAGATTAAAGATGAGGTCGGTTTTAACCCCAATACTGACCTCTCCGGCGCCCTTCTCTACCAGGATGATGGCTCTTCCTCCGGGGTCTTTGACTCCAATGACACCATCCCTTCCGGAGTGATTCGGAGCGATTGGGCTTATGTGGTGACACCAGAGGGCAACTTCTGGGAGACAACCTTTTCTGCCTCACCAGGGCTTGACGTTCCGGATGATGACCAGGATACCAACCAGGGCGATGACTATTATTTGGTTTTGAAAACCTCGGCTACCTTTGGTTATAAGGATAGATTAACCTGTCGGATCCCTGACGGTGGGATAGAGTTTCGCAATCAGCCTGCCAGCAGTGTCGGGACAGGCTTGATGACCAATGCCCTCCTACCGCCGGAAAGCAACCGACGGGTCCATTGGGAGCCGTATGTTTCTCCGGAGACACCCTTATTGGGCAACGTTTCGGTAAAGTTTCACGTCCTTAATCCTTCTCTTACCTCCGGAGGCCTTCCTATTGCGGTGCTGGGGTTGGAATTGGCCAGCAACACTACCCTTTTTACTCCGGTTCTCAAATCGTTCGTGGTGCAGTTAATGGATATCTCCGGCGGGGAGATTGACCTTAATGACTTAGCAGAGATGAGTGCCGATTCCAGAGTATCCGGTCTGGGCATCTGGAGAGACAACGGAGACGGCATTTTCAATTCTGCTTCCGATTCACCGCTTTTGATGGTTGCTCCACCCACCCAGGTGGTGGGTATAGCGGCTGAGAACTACCAACGTTTTCTGATGGTTCTCCGTGACCCTCAGCCGGTCAATCAGAACTTCTCCGGACGACCCGATTACTTTATTACGGTTAAGACCAAAGCGATCTCCGTAGGGGACCAGTTCATCTTGAGGCTCTGGGGCAGTGAGATGAAGCCACCGGCTTCTTATGCGCTGGGTTTTCGGGAAGAAGATTCCACTGTAGAGAGTACGGAAGCGGTTACTTACGATGTTTCCGGTGTTACCACCACCACCCTTACTATTGCGCCACCATTGGGTGGTAGCGACTCTGATTATGACGAAAACTGGTATGTCATTATTACTGCGGGTGCAGATAGCGCCAAGGGAAAGGTAGAAAAGATTACTGGCGTAAACGCTTCCCGGACCACCATCACCTGTCAGCAAGCAAACTTTTCCGCAATAGGCAGGATAGACCAGATAAAGGTCTTCAAACTGGAAAGCACCACTTACCGAAACCAGTCTACCTCTTTGACCTTCACCGGCGAATATTCTGTTACGCTAAGCGCCACCTCTACGGTTACCGCTATCACCCTGCGCTGGATAGACGGAACTCCAGCCGGCACAAAGGAGTTTGTGATTGAACGTCGCGATGTTACCTCCGGTTCGCCTTTTGCGGTGATTGAAAGCGGTAGCGAGAGCACCCTTCCGGAGCCGGCGCTGGTAGGTACCAATACCTGGGAGTATGTGGATGATAGCCCCAGCCTCATTTCCGGACACACCTACCAGTATCGGGTGACGGTCAAAGTGAGCGGTGTGGGTAGTTTCACTTCCAACACCGTCTCTGCACAACTGGCTTCCTACGCCTTTGCCCACAGACCGGAAAACTTAGAAGCGGCAGCCGGCATCATGGTGGTTGACCTGCGCTGGGACTGGCCAGACGGGTTTAAGGTTCTGGAGGATGGGTTTCTGGTGGAACGGAAAGGAGCCAGTCAGCCCTCTTCCGCCTTTACGGTGATCGGATGGGTAGACGGCAATGACCTCAACTGGGCCTCTTATACCGATTATGCCTTCACCGACACGATGCTCCAGACAGAAGAGAGGTATCATTATCGGGTCAGGGCTTTTCAATATCTGGAAGGCGGAACATTAGGGTACTCTGACTACTCCAATGTTGTGGAGATTGAGGTTATCCCCTCTTTTGACCCCACCCTTCCTGGCACCGGCCATGGTTCTGGAGGCTGTTTCATCGCCACCGCTGCCTACGGCACCCCATTTGCTAAAGAGGTGGAGAGTTTACGGCTCTTCCGTGACAGGTATTTGGTTGGCTATCGCTGGGGAAGGGCTTTTATCCGCTTCTACTACCGCCATTC
>CAZPLE010000127.1:0-2791 GCA_964587375.1 uncultured bacterium | reverse complement strand
AGACGCCTTTCTCTTTCTCCAGCCTGTTTGCTGCGGCTTTCCGCAGGATAGATTCTTTCTCTTAAAAAGGAGGTAGGAGATGGTCGGAATAGTTAAAGCGGTAAAGAAGTTAGGCTTTACCCTGATTGAACTTTTGGTGGTCATCGCCATCATCGCGATTTTGGCAGCGATGTTACTACCAGCACTCAGTCAGGCAAGGGAGAAGGCCAGGACAGCATCGTGCCTCAGCAATCTGAAACAGATTGGACTGGCTTTTATGATGTACCTTCAAGATTACGAAGACTGGTTCCCGCCAGTGTTTGTTGACGGAGGTGGGTACGGTTGTATGTGGAAACCGTATGCTACTATGGGGACGCTTCCATTGTTACTCAACACTTATATCCCGGGTGACCTTACTAATACAACACCTTGGCCAGGAAAAAATGGAATGCCTGATGTCTGGCGGTGTCCTACCATCGATGGCCGGCCAAATCTAGGGTGGGGTTCAAATGATTATCCGTTTTGGTACGAGTCTAATCCTTTCTTAAGTTCAAACCCTGGCGCTTGTGCAAACCCTGGCTGGTGGGGAAGTTATGTTGCAGTTACACGATTATCTAAGGTGGGCAGACCTCATACCAGTGTTTTGGTCGTAGCGGACGGATCGTCGGGTAAGGTACACGGCGGTGGTAATCTTAATAATGTACTCTTCTTGGACGGGCATGCAGAATCTGTAAAGGACGTTGTCTGGTGGGCACAGTCTTATTTGGCGCCCAATTGATTAGGTTTGATATTTTTAGAACCACAATTTTGGTTAATCGTGGTTCATACTTTGGTGGGTTATTAAGTAAAAAGAGTGAGGGGGTATTTTTTTGAAAAACATTTTACTTAATAACCCACCAATTAAATAGACATCTTTTCCAACCATCTCTAACGAAGCGGGAAAGACAAGGAGATTTTTATGATAAAGAAAATACTGGTTTTGTTAGTATTGGCGGGTCTTTTCTTTTCGGATCTAACAGTTACAGCGTTGGAAATAGAAATGGTGGTACCGGGCCCTGCCACTATTTCCCACGTCTTTTTTACCGATTTGGAACGTGGTGTGGTTTTGGGGACGCGTCCGAAAGGAAAGGTTGGCTCAGCTTTAGTTTATACTGAAGACGGTGGGATAACCTGGAAGGACGCTTCGATCGATGTAGATATTTCAGACAATGTGGGCGAGGGACTTTGGATGTCCAACGATAAGGTTGGCTGGGCAGTAACAGTCTGTCTCCATCCTCGGCAGCAGATATTACTCAAAACTGAAGATGGTGGAAAAACTTGGAAGAGGCAGAATGCACCGGCATTGGAAAAGGTATGGGCGATTACTGGAATATGGTTTGACTCTGAGGGTAAAAAAGGCTGGATTAATACTGGTGTTGGTCCCATCTTTATGACCAAAAATGGAGGGAAAAATTGGATCCCAGTGAATGTTTATGATTACGAAGGTTCTCTTATAAAAGGAGATAAACCTCTACCTACTAATTTTGAACATTATGGAATGTATGTTTTTTCGTTTGAACACCTTATCCTTTGTGGAGCGGGTGGCGCCTTCTTGGAGACAAACGATGCTGGTTTGACCTGGAAGGCCACCCAATTCCCCTTAAATCTCCCTTCTAATCCTTCGGACCCCCCTGGAATGCTTACAGCGATCCATTTCACTGGGGACGGCAAAAACGGCTGGGCTGTTGGCAACGATGGTGATTACGTGATTGCCCCAACCACCCATGCCGGATGGAAAAATCCGGTTATACTTCATACCACGGATGGTGGAAAGACCTGGCAACGCCAGAATTCAGAGGTGATTTCAGCGCTTACCGATGTCTGGGCTCTTTCTGAAAAAGAGGCGTGGTTTTGCGGCACTCGTCCGGTAGCCATTTCAGAAAAGATGCCAGGGGTTCTGCAACATACCACCGATGGTGGAAAGACCTGGCTTGACGAACATCCAGGAACCAATAGCCTTAGAAAACTTTTCTTTCTGGATCCACAGCACGGCTGGGCTGTGGGCGGTTGGGCTGGTGGTATAGAAGCCGAAAGCGTTCTTCTGCGTATTACTCCCTAAAAGAAAATCTGGAGTGTTTTGTTTCTCAACCAGGGAAAGAGGAAAGATATGCTTTCACGCATCAAAATAATTGGTTCTATAATATTTTCATTGCTTTTGGCTGTTTTGGTACCTATACCTACAAATGGAGAACCTATAGCAGTAAGATTTGAAGTAAAACAACCCGGAGAGGTAAGCCTCGGCATTTTTGATACTCAAGGAAGATTGGTAAAGACTCTCTTCTCTGGCAAAAAGATGGAACCTGGTCAATATACTATAGAGTGGGACAGAACCGATGAGCTGGGTAATTTAGTCCCCACAGGCACTTATAGTATAAAAGGAGTGTCCGCCAATGTCGGTTGGAAATATCAAATAATGATGGGAAACGCAGGAAAACCACCGTATCCCACCATTGATGGAAAAGGTGGGTGGGGTGGAGTCCATGGTCACGTGATGGATATAGCAACCGACCCATCTGGCAAATCTCTTTATCTTCTCTGGGCTCAGGAAGAGGGTACTCCTGCATTACTGAAGGTTAACCCGGAGGGAGGCTACAATAACTTTATAATATGGAGTGCTCACAATAGTTGGCAGTGGGGAGAGTGCCAGGCGATTACCTCAGATGAAGAATATGTCTATGTAGGCAATAACTACTCTGGAACCGTTCCTGCTCAAGAGACGAAGGGAAAAGAGACGATTCGCAGTTTCATCTGGCGAGTCAGGGCTGACACTGGG
>CAZPLE010000126.1:0-7715 GCA_964587375.1 uncultured bacterium | reverse complement strand
TGGAGATGGTTATGCCCGGAGACAATGCCAACATTGAAGTGAAACTGATTACCCCCATCGCCATGGAGAAGGGTCAGCGTTTTGCTATTCGGGAAGGTGGCCGGACTGTAGGGGCAGGGGCGGTGACTGAGATAATAGAATAGAGAGGGACATCAAAACCTTGAGGAGAATTAAAAATGGCTACAAAATTGAGAATTAAGTTGCGTTCCTATGACCATTCTCTCCTAGACCGGTCTGTTCGGGAGATAATTGAAATAAGTAAACGGACTGGCGAGAAGATAGCCGGTCCGATACCGTTGCCGACAAAAAGGGAGGTGTATACTGTTTTGCGTTCACCCTTTGTGCATAAAAAAAGCCGGGAACAATTTGAGATTCGCATCCACCGCCGCGTACTTGACATTTTAAACCCATCATCACGAATTGTAGATGCTCTCACCAAATTAGCTCTTCCCGCCGGGGTTGACGTAGAGATAAAATCTATTGTATAATTAAACATTTTCACATAAAAACCTTAAAATAGTGTCCTAAGGTTTAAAAAAAGATAATAAATTTGCCAAATTTTTGCCAGGAATTTTTTTATGCCATTAGGAATTTTAGGTAAAAAGTTAGGGATGACCCGGATATTTCAAGAAGATGGAAGCCCTGTTCCGGTTACGGTGGTGAAGGCTGGGCCTTGTCCGGTAATCAAACATGCTACTCGGGAAAAAGAGGGTTATTCTGCCTTGCAGTTGGGTTTTGAAAAATCCAGAAGAGCCAATAAGCCGACCTGCGGACATTTTAAGAAGGCGAACGTGGAAAGCCAGCGGTATATTCGGGAATTCAAGGTGACTGAGGACGAATTACAGAAATTTCCGGTAGGCTCCACCCTGACTACCGAAATCTTTTCGCCCGGAGAAAAAGTGGTTGTTTCCGGAACGTCTATTGGAAAAGGTTTTCAGGGCGTGGTAAAACGCCATCATTTTAAAGGTGGGCCGGCTACACATGGGTCAATGTCTCACCGGGCACCCGGGTCGATAGGAAGCACAAATCCTGACCATGTACCTAAAGGGAGAAGAATGGCTGGCCGGATGGGTGGGAAGAGGGTTACAATTCGCAATCTTTGCGTGGTTAAAGTAGATTCCAGCAAGAATCTCTTACTCCTTAAAGGAGCGGTGCCTGGTCCAAAGGAGGGTCTGCTGGAGATAAAAAAAGTCAAATAGTGTTATGGAATTAAAGATTTTCAATTTACAGGGCGAAGTGGTTGGGCAGGAGAGGTTGACAGAGGTTCTGGGCCCGGTGAACCGGGGGGTGCTTTACCAGGCGGTAAATGCCTATCTGGCGAACCAGCGGCAGGGAAACGCTTCGGCAAAGAATAGAAGTGAAGTCTCCGGCGGAGGCAAAAAACCTTGGCGGCAAAAGGGTACCGGACGAGCCCGGGTTGGTTCTATCCGTTCTCCTCTTTGGCGAAAGGGCGGTGTGGTTTTCGGGCCTTCCAAGAACCGTTCCTACTACATACCGCTCCCCAAAAAAATAAGAGAGACCGCATTAAAAGAAGCACTAAAAGATAAACTACTGGAAAAGAGAGTATTTCTGCTCGCTGAGGCAGAAGTTTCCGAGCCAAAGACGAAGGCTATCGCTAAATTTTTGCAAAAGGCAAGCCTTTCTGGTAAAATACTACTTTTTCTACCTGAAGAATCAGAGTTCTTTAGACGGGCCGGTCGGAATATTCCAGGCCTTGTTTTTGCGAACTGGAAGGCGCTCAACTGCTACCAGGTAATAAATGCAGATTTTCTGCTGGTTTACAAGGATATCTGGCAAGAATTGAAAAAGAGGTTGGTGGTGTAATGGAAAAGGTTGATATTATTAAGTTTCCACTGATTACCGAAAAGGGGAGTACCTTCCTTCTTCCCCAGAATAAATACCAATTTTCGGTTTCTCCGAGAGCAACTGCGCCCGAAATAAAGAAAGCCATAGAAAAAAATTATAAAGTGAAAGTAATCTCAGTCCACATTTTGAATTATAAAGGGAAAAAACGCCGTTTTCGTCTCAAAGAAGGCAGAAAAGCCAACTGGAAGAAAGCTATTGTTACTTTGAAGAAAGGAGAACGTATTGAGTTTGTCTAAAAAAAAGCCGGTTACTCCGACCAGCCGCTTTGCAATTCTTCAGGATTTTTCGGAGATTACAAAGAAGGAGCCGGAAAAAAGACTATTGCGGCCTTACCGGAAAAAAGGTGGCCGAAACAACCAGGGTAGGATAACAGTCCGGCACCGGGGAGGTGGCCATCGTCGTCACTTGCGGATAGTAGATTTTAAGGAAAATAAACCACTGCCTGGTAAGGTGATTGCTATCGAATATGATCCGGTTCGGAGTGCGCGTTTGGCTTTGGTTCAATATCCGGATGGTGAGAAAAGATACGTGCTGGCCACCGCTGGTATGCATGTTAATGATATTGTGAGTTCTGGCAAAGAGGTAGCACCCAATGAAGGAAATAGGCTCCCTTTAAGAGCCATACCGGAAGGAAGCAATGTCTGCTGTCTTGATTTACAGCCTGGAAAGGGTGCACAGATTGTCCGTTCTGCAGGAACCTCAGCAGTCTTAATGTCCAAGACGGAGAACTTTGCCCAGGTGAAATTACCTTCCGGAGAAATAAGGCTTTTTCCTCTGGACTGTTTTGCCAAGATTGGCACCGTCAGTAATTTAGAGCACAGATACGAGTCTTTGGGGAAAGCGGGAAGGGTTCGTTGGAGAGGTCGTCGTCCGAAAGTACGAGGTGTAGCTATGAATCCGGTTGACCATCCCTTAGGAGGAGGAGAAGGCAAGAGTTCTGGTGGTCGGCCGACAGTAACGCCTTGGGGTAAACCGGAGGGCATCAAGACAAGAAACCGAAAAAAATTCTCCGAGAAGTTAATCGTGAAACATCGGAAATAGCATGGTAAAATTTTAAAATGAGCAGGTCACTCAAAAAAGGTCCGGCAATTGATGAAAAACTTCTCAAGAAGATTGAGAAGGTGAAAAAAAAGGGAAAGAAGGAGGTAATTCGTACTTGGAGCCGGTACTGCCAGATCAGTCCGGAGTTTGTTGGGATGACCATCGCCGTCCATAACGGCAAAACATTTGTTCCGGTTTTTATTACCGAAAATATGGTAGGTCACCGACTGGGAGAATTTGCACCCACCCGGGTATTTCGTCACCACGGAATGCACACCGAAAGGTCGGTGACCAAAACCTAATGGTGGCACCGGTAAATTATTACCAAAAAATAAGATGGCGATCGTTACTGCAAAATTAAAATATGTCCGAATAAGCCCCCAGAAAACCCAGGAGGTTGCTTATCTCGTCAAGGATAAGAGACCTCAGGAGGCGCTGGGTATATTGAAAAATATACCCAAGAGACCGGCTCGTTACATAGCAAAAGCGATTGCTTCCGCGCTGGCCAACGTGAGAAACCGCAAACTTAATGAAGGTGATTTTAGAATGAAAAGTTTAGTGGTGGAACAGGGTCCACGTTACAAAAGGTTTCGAGCCGCTTCTATGGGTAGAGCGGTTCCAATTCTCCATCGGACCTGCCACATCAAGGTAGTTTTAACAGACGAATGGGACAAAAAGTAAATCCAATCTCCCTGCGCTTGGGATTTATAGAAAACTGGCGTTCCAATTGGTTCCGGCACCATCATTTAGGACCTTTAATCCTGGAGGATTACCGGATCCGGGAGTTTTTGAATAAACGATTTGCAGACAGCGGTATTACCAGAATTGACATTGAAAGATTGGCCGACCAGGTCCGAATAAAGATTCAGGCAAGCCGACCCGGTTTGATAATAGGAAGAAAGGGTGTAGAGATAAATACCGTCAGCGAAGAACTGCGTAAAATTTGCCAAAAAGACGTGACGATTGATGTCACGGAGGTTCCAAATCCAGCCTTGGACGCCAATTTTATGGCTCAGTCTATAGCTTTTCAATTGTCCCGTCGCAGTAGTTCTTACCGATTTGTGTGCAAACGGGCGATTGAAACGGCAATGCAACAGGGAGCAGGGGGAATAAAGATAAGGGTCTCTGGCCGATTAGCAGGTGCGGAGATAAGCAGAAGCGAGACTTACAAAGAAGGGAAGATTCCGTTGCATACCTTGAATGCCATCATAGATTATGCCCGGGCAACTGCTTATACCACTTACGGAACGATAGGAGTAAAAGTCTGGATTTATAAAGGTGATGCCAAGGAGAAGATATAAGTATGCCGCTGATACCCAAGAGAGTTAAGTTTCGGAATATGCACGGGGGTCGCACAAAAGGCAAAGCGACCACAGGGAATAGGCTTTCTTTTGGTGAATATGGCCTTATCGCACTGCAACCTGGCTATCTTAGCGAACGGGAAATAGAGGCTGCTCGGGTGGCTATCACCCATAACCTGAAGGGAAGGGGTAAATTGTGGATTCGCGTCTTTCCTGACCGCCCCGTTTCCAAAAAGCCAGCGGAAACAAGGATGGGCAAAGGAAAAGGAGATCTTGATCATTGGACTGCCCGCGTGCTTCCTGGTCGGGTGATAATGGAATTGACTGGCGTTGCCGAAAATCAAGCACGAGAAGTTCTGCGATTAGCCGCCCATAAGTTTTCGGTAGAGACTAAAATGGTGACGCGATGAGCAGGAAAAACCTTGAGGAATGGAAAAAACTCAGCACGGCAGAACTTAATGAGCGGCTTGAAGAATTGAAAAATGTCCTTCTACGCTTGCGCATCCAGTGGAAATTGGGGCAGTTGAAAAACACCTCTTCTATTAAAGAAACAAAGAAGGACATCGCCAGACTTATGACGCTGATGTGTCAAAAAATGATGGTTAATTCCAAATGAGAAAACGGCTTATTGGAACGGTGCTCAGCGACCGCATGGACAAAACCAGAGTGGTTGTGGTGGAGAGAATAAAGAGGCATCCGCGCTACCAGAAGGAGATGGTGGTAAGAAAACGTTATAAGATTCATGATCCGGGAAACGAAACCCATATAGGTGATAAGATTCTAATAGAAGAGTGCCGGCCGTTGAGCAAGGAGAAGCGGTGGAGGTTGGTAAGGATACTTAAAACAGGTGGTGAAATAGAGTGAGTAAAGTAAAGCAAAGCAAACATTAACCATCTGACATTTGCGCATTTTATATGGTTCAATTAAGAACAATTCTGGAAGTTGCTGATAACACCGGAGCCAGAAAGATTATGTGCTGCGGAATCTTGGGCGGTGGCAAAAGGCGCTATGCGACCGTTGGCGATGTCATTACAGCCACAGTAAAAGACGCCCTGCCGACTGGCACGGTGAAGAAAAAGGAGGTAGTCCGGGCGGTGGTCGTCCGGACAAAGAAACGGATCTCCAGAAGCGATGGTTCTTATCTTTCTTTTGACCACAACAGCGCGGTAATTATAGATAAAGAAGGCAACCCACGCGGGACAAGGGTTTTTGGTCCAGTGGCGCGAGAATTGCGGGACAAAAATTTTGCGAAGATTATCTCTCTGGCTCCAGAGGTAGTGTGAAAGGGCTTATAACTTTATAATAAAATAATAAATAAAATGTAGGTTTCAATGAAATTGAGAAAAAATGATTTTGTAAAGGTAATTAAAGGTAAAGATGCCGGTAAAAAAGGGCGCATTCTCCGCGTCTACCCTCGGGAGAACCGCGCCCTGGTAGAGGGTATCAATTTTGTTAAAAGGCATACCAGACCAGGACGGGTTGACCATCAAGGCGGGATAATTACCAAGGAGATGCCGGTGGCGATATCCACCCTTCGGTACTTCTGTCTTAAATGTAACAATCCCACTCGGGTCGGCTTTCGCTTTATCGGTGAGAATAAAGTTCGATACTGCAAGAAGTGTGGTGAACTTATTGAAAATAAATAAGATGTCCAAACTTCTGGAGAAATATAAGAAAGAGATAGTTCCACAACTACGGAAGGAGTTTAATCATAAAAATCCTCTGGCGGTGAGCAAACTGGTTAAGATTGTGGTGAGCGTAGGGTTGGGCAAAATAAATAGGGATGAAAAAGCCATAGAGGAAGTAGTCTCTACACTCTCAGCGATTACCGGACAGAAGCCAGTTTTAACGCGTAGCCGAAAGTCTATAGCCGGATTTTCCTTAAGAAAGAATGACCTTGTAGGTGCTTTTGTGACATTGCGCGGCAAAAGGATGTATGATTTTTTTGAGCGGCTCACCGTTTTTGCTTTGCCGCGGGTGAGGGACTTTCGGGGGCTACCCCTTTCCGGTTTTGACCGAGACGGAAACTATAATTTTGGTTTGTCAGAACAGACCGTATTTCCGGAGGTTGATTACAACAAGGTGGGAAGGATTTTTGGAATGAATATTACTCTGGTAACAAGTACCAGAAAAAAGGAAGAGGCAAAGGCATTACTGGTGGCTTTAGGACTACCTCTGGAGAAAGGATAGAAGAGAAATGGCACGCAAGGCACTGATTTTGAAAAATTTACGGCCAAAATATGCTACCCGCCACCGGAACAGATGTTCTCTCTGCGGAAGGCCCCGGGGGTATATGAGAAGGTTCGGGTTGTGTCGCATCTGCTTTCGCGAACTTGCTAGCAAAGGCGAGATCCCTGGCGTGGTAAAATCCAGTTGGTAACGAGGTAAAAGATGGTCAATGACCCGATTGCAGATTTGCTTATTCGTATTAAAAACGGCGGAATTGCCCGCAAAAAAGAGATAAGAGCCCCTTATTCCCGGATAAGGGAGGCTATTCTGAAGGTACTTGCAGAAGCAGGTTTTATCGCTGGTTTTCAGATTCAAGACCAAAACGAGGGTAAGAAGAAAGAATTAGTTATAAAACTGAAGTATGACGCAGATTTGAACCATACCATTAAAGGAGTAAAAAGAGTGAGCACCCCTGGTTGCCGCATTTATATTAGAAGCTCAGAGATAAAAAAGAGCATACGGGGGGAAAATAGACTGGGCATTATCTCTACTTCCCGGGGAGTACTTTCCCATTGCCAAGCCTTGGCACAGAATTTAGGTGGGGAACTGATCGCTATTGTGTGGTAAATTTTAATATCAAAGAGAGAGATGGCAAAGTTAGGAAAGAGAACAATCAGGATTCCGGAAGGTGTTAAGGTTTACTTAGAAGGAAGTGCCGTAAGACTGGAAGGGCCGGAAGGAAAGTTAACCCTTGCCATTCCGCCTTCTTTGAGCGTTGTTCTGGACAAAGAAAGAGTGAAAGTAGCTTTCTCTTCTGAAACCTTAAATTTGAACACCAAGATTCAGAGGAAACTGGAGGCACTCAGGGGTCTCTTTTACTCCTTGCTTAACAGTCGGATAAGGTCGGTCAAGGAGTCCTTTACCAAGGGGCTGGAAATAGTAGGGGTTGGGTATCAAGCGGAAGTCAAAGGGAAAACTTTAGTGTTAAAAGTTGGTTTTTCCCATCCTGTTTCTTTGTCTATTCCAGAAGGAATAAAGGTAAAAACGGAGAAGAACATTATCAGTGTGAGTGGTTGCAACCCCGAAGAGGTAGGGAACTTTGCAGCCAGAATAAGGGCGGTTCGGCCGCCTGAGCCTTATGGAGGAAAAGGTATCCGTTATCAGGGTGAATACGTAAGACACAAGGTAGGCAAAGCAGCCGGGGCTGCAGGAGCGAGAGGAGAGGCAAAGTGATTATTAAAGGTAAAGAACGCCTTAAAAAGATCAGGCACCTTCGGGTAAAAAAACGCCTCAAAATTGGAGCTGGCAAACCCAGGCTGATGGTGCGCAAGACCAACA
>CAZPLE010000125.1:0-15682 GCA_964587375.1 uncultured bacterium | reverse complement strand
CTTCCATACTGAGGTTGTTGGGTTTGAATGAGACAGAAAGCAATGGCATAACCTTCGGAATGAGAAAGAGAGACAGCAGCAGTAAAGTTGTGGGAGCTAACAAATTCTTGAGCCTTGCCAGAGAAACGGTAATAAGGCTGGCCATTTTCATCATTGAGCACTTCAATTTCTCGCCAGCGGATTCCTTGCCAGTCTTTACTCCCCAGTGATTTTAAAAATGCTTCTTTGGCGGCAAATTTACCACTATAATGATATTCGGGATGAGCCTTTCCTTCACAATATTGCTGTTCTTCCAAAGAGAAGAGGCGGCCTTTCAGGCGTTGGTTAAACCTGTCCAGCGCCTTCCGCATTGCCTCAATAGAGACGATGTCCACCCCTATTCCGGAAACCATCACTCTGGTTGGATAGAGACCAATCTCTGGTTTCGGCGGCTTTCAAAGACAACCCTGCCTCCTACTAAGGCAAAGATAGTGTAATCTCTGCCCATTCCGGTATGGTGGCCAGGCTTAAAATGGGTGCCCCGTTGCCTTAATATTATCTCTCCCGCAGAGACCTTTTGTCCTCCATAGCGTTTCACACCCAACCGCTTTCCGATGCTATCTCGGCCGTTCTTGCACGAGCCCTGTCCTTTTTTGTGTGCCATATCCTCTCCTTGGATTATACTGTTTACCAGCCTTGCCTTAACTTCTTTGGCGGCTCACCATCTCGGCGCCCCTGCCAAACGGTGCTCCTTACTCGTCGCACCGGCAGTCTTCAAGTCCTTTTCAGGATGTTTAACAGTGGGCGAGACAGGACTTGAACCTGTGGCCTTTCGGATGTAAGCCGAATGCTCTGCCAACTGAGCTACTCGCCCGGTAAATACTACCTTACCCCAGGGTTTTTGAATAATAACTCTATTTTATCTCAAAGGACAAGCGAAAATCAAAAAAAGAGAGTTTATTTAAAAAGAGGAATATCTTGATCTATATAAAAGAGTGGAGAAGGTCGGTCAGGAATTTTTGGATTTCCTTCGCCCGCTCTTCTGTAGTGGCTTCAAAACGGAGAACTAAAGCCGGTTGGGTATTTGAAGCACGAACCAGGCCCCAGCCGTCATCAAAATAAACCTTGACTCCGTCAATGGTAACGACTTTGTATCTATTATCAAGAAGCCTCTCTTTAAGAAGTTCCACAATTTTGAATTTTTTCTCATCCGGAACCTCCATTCGGATCTCCGGTGTGGCAAAGAAGGGTTTCAGACGGGCTATCAATTCGGAAAGCGTCTCTTTTTTTCGGGAAAGGTACTGTAAAACTCTGCCGGCAGAATAGATGGCGTCGTCAAAGCCATACCAGTGGTCTTGAAAGTAAAGATGGCCAGAAAGTTCCCCAGCCACCGGTGCCTTGACCTGGTGCATCTTGTCTTCAATGAGTGAATGGCCTGTTTTCCACATTAGTGGCTTTCCACCCAGCCTCTTTATCTCTTCCTCCAACACCAGACTGCACTTAACATCAAAAATTACCCAGGCTCCTGGATTTTCCGCAAGAACCTCTTCTGCCAGGAGAGCCAGAATTTTATCCCCCCAGATAAGATTCCCTTGGTTATCGCACAGGCCGATGCGGTCACCATCTCCATCAATTCCGATGCCAAGTTCTGCTCTACTCTCCCTGACCGCGGAGATGAGGTCAGCCATGTTTTCGGGAACGACCGGATCAGGCAGATGGTGCGGGAAGGTATGGTCGCTTTCGCAGTAAAGGGGGATGACTTCGGCGCCTATCCGGGTAAGAGCCGCTACGGCAGTGGGACCGGCTGTCCCGTTTCCGCAATCCACCACCACTTTTACCTTTCGGTGGAGACGAAGAGCATTTTGGAGAGATGCGAGGTATTCGCTGAGAACTTCTCTTTGAGAAAAGAGGCCATCTCCTTCTGGAAACGCACCCTCTTCCATTATTTTTCTTACCTCTTGAATTTGTGGTCCAAAGATACTTTTGCGGTTGACGACCAGTTTGAACCCGTTGTATTCCGGCGGATTGTGACTGGCGGTAACCATTATTCCTGCTGGGAAGGTATATTTGTGGTTGCTAAAATAGAAGACAGGGGTAGGGACCTCGCCGATAAAAGTAACGTTGGCTCCACTCTTTTGAAGACCCATGATTAAACTTTCGGTGAGCAGGGGGGAGGTGGCACGGTTGTCATGGCCAATGACCACCTCCTTTTTAAGATTCTTTTGGTAGAGATAGGTAGCAAATGCCCTGCCTAACCTGAAAGCAAAGTCTGAAGTCAACTCTTTGCCGGCAATCCCGCGCAGGTCATATTCCCGAAATACGGTTTGGGGCACTTTCATAAAGACACATCAATAAGCATTTTGATAGATGCGCAAAAGGTCACAAGCAGTTAACGGCTTTGGTGTATTGGCTATCGGAACAGAGACAGCCTGGGCTTCTGTGACCATCTGGCTAAGCATCTCCTTAGGAATTCCAAAATCGGAGAGGCGTTTTGTAAAACCAATCTTTCTTTCAAATTCAAAGATAAAGTTGACCGCCTCTTTTGCCTGTTCTTTTAAGTCTTTATCACCTTTGTTAATGCCAAAAACTTTGGAAAGTCTTGCTAATTTTTCCGGAGCAGCATCGGAGATTTCTGCCATAACGTAAGGTAGGAGCATTCCGTTGGCTATCCCATGGGGCAGGTGGAATCTTGCGCCCAAGGGGTAAGAGAGGGAGTGGCCAGCAATTACCCCGGCATTTCCCAGAGCAATTCCTGCCAGGAGACTTCCCATAAGGGTAAAAGTCCGAGCTTCAATATCCCTGCCTTCCTTTATTGCCTTGGGCAACCAGTTGACCATCAGTTCCGCCGCAGAAAGAGAAAGTGACTCAGTGAGGGGAGAACTGTTTTTAGATAGGTAAGATTCGACTGCGTGGGTAAGGGCATCAAGTCCAGTAGATGTGGTTACTGCCGGAGGCAGTGTGATAAGGAGTTCTGGGTCTAAAATGGCAGCTTCCGGGATGAGGTAGGGGCTATTTATTCCACCCTTGCGGCCCTGGTGTATCAGCACCGCGGTTTGGGTAATTTCGCTGCCAGTTCCCGCAGTGGTGGGAATCATAATTTTAGGAACCGTTGGGTTGACAAGCAGGTTTTGCCCCCGGTAGCGTTGAGAACTTCCCGGATGAGTAAGAAGCGCAGAGACCGCTTTGGCAGTATCCATGGCGCTTCCTCCTCCGATGCCAATGACCACCGTAGGCTTTAACCTTCTGGCATACTCAGCAACCTCATCGACCGACTGTACAGTGGGTTCCCCATCCTTTATTTCCCATATATCTATTTTGCGGCCAGTAAGAAGTTTTTCTGTTCTGGACAAAATCCGTTGTCTCAGTTGAGGGTCAAGAACCACCAACACCCTTCCTTTTTTGGCCAGCAGATCCACTTCTTCTTTTAAAAGGTTAAACCTGCCGACACCAAAGATTATTTTGGATGGCATGCGAAAGACAAAATCGGTTTTCATTGGTAAAACTCCTTAATTTTTTGGATTACGTAGTCCTGCTCCTCTGGTGTTAACAGTGGGTCAATTGGTAAAGAGAGAACCTCACCTGCTGCCCTTTCCGTTTCTACCAAGGACCCACAAATGCGAGAGATATTTTGGAAGACTTTCTGGTGGTGAAGCGGACAGGGATAATAGATGGCTGTACCAATCCGGTTTTCGGTCAAGAACCTCTGCAGCTGGTCCCTCTGCTTTGTTCTGATGGTGAACTGATTATAGGTATGATAATGTCCCGGTGGTTCTTCTGGGAGAATCAAATCTCCAATGCCTTTTAACTGTTCTTGGTAGGTAGCCGCGAGCCTTCGTCGGTTTTTAATCCATTGATTTACGTATTTCAATTTGGCAAGGAGCACTGCTGCTTGAATGGTATCCAGACGACTGTTATGTCCCAGAAGAGTAACATTATATTTATCCTTTCCACCATGCTCACTCAGCATCCGGACAGTTTCCGCCACCTTGGGGTTAGATGTGGAGACCAGCCCACCATCACCAAAGCCGCCCAGGTTCTTGGAAGGGAAAAAACTAAAAGCGCCGGCTATTCCAAATTTACCGACCTGGTAATTTTTGTATTCTGCACCAAAGGCTTGGGCGCAGTCTTCTATTACCCACAGGCCATAAGATTCGGCAATTTCCAGAATAGGCTGAAGAGTGGCCGGAAGACCAAAGAGATGAACAAGAAGAATTCCCTTTGTCCTTTTGGTTAAAGCCGGTTTAATCTTTTGGGGGTTAATATTAAAGGTCTGGGGGTCAATATCTACAAAGACAGGCGTTGCTCCTGTGCGCAGGATCACTTCGGCAGTGGCCACAAAGGTAAAAGCCGTCGTAATCACTTCATCACCCGGTTTCAGTTGGAGCGCTTCCAGGCTTAGTAATAGAGCATCCGTTCCAGAAGCAACGCCAATAGCAAACTCAACCCCCAGATAATTAGCCACCTCTTTCTCCAGTTGCGTGACCTGAGGTCCACGGATAAACTGTTGACTTTTCAAAACCGCTGAGAGTGATTGGTCTATCTCCTTCTTTATGGCTTTATACTGGCGCTTAAGATTCAAAAGAGGTATCTCCATAATTAATATTTTAACACAAGGTAATCTCCTTTCGTTTTCTCATTCCAGAAAGCTCCAGACCTCTTCTGGAGTTATCTTTTCCATACAGAGAGGCTGGGAGCAGGTCTTGCGGTAGCAAGGACGACAAGGTACCTCCTTTCTCTCCAGCGTGATTGTTCCGGGAGGGGCATGCCTTCTACTATCAGTCGGACCGTAGAGACCGATGGTCTTTATACCGGCTGCAACTCCCAGGAAGAGGGGGCCGCTATCAGTAGAAATAAGAGTTTGGCACTTTTTAACCACTGCCGGTAGTAAAGTAAGACTGGTCTTTCCCACAAGATTGATCATCCTTCCTTTTATCTTTCCGGCGATTTTTTCCATCTCCGGTCTTTCTTCCCGCTGGCCAAAGAAGACCGGTAAATAACCCCTTTCCCGTATCTTTTCAGCAAGAATAGCCCAGTTTTGACTTGGCCATCTTTTACTGGGCCAATCCGGGCTGGACCCGGGATGAAGACCTATCAATTTCTCTCCTTTCCACCCGACACTCCAAAGGAGTCTTTCTACAACAGTCTCCGCTTCGGGTGGCAGATACAATTCCAGATTTTCTGAACCCTTACAGCCGACCAGGGAAAGTACCCGGTTGAGGTTCCACAAAGCATTTTCCTTATAGTCATAGAAGACACTCCGGGTAAGGAGGCCCGGCAGTAATCCTTTACGAAAGCCGATTCTTTCTGGCGCACCGGACAACCAAGCAAGGATGTTACTTTTCAAGTTATTTTGAAGGTTGATCACTACCTGAAGGTTTTCTTTTTTCAAAAGGGAGGAGATGCGGGTGGCTTCCAGAAGAAAATTTTTTCCCCGGTCATAGAGAAAAAATTGGACAAAATAGGGACAGTATTCAACCAACGGAAAATAGGTAGGGGTGGTAAGAAGATAAAGCTTACTTTCTGGGAACCGTCTTCTGAGGGCTGAAAAAGCCGCAGAAGCCAAGACAATATCACCCAGCGCCCCTAACTTTATTACCAAAATTTTCTCCATCAAACCAGAAGCTCCTCGTAGACCGAAAGGGTTCTTTCTACCATCCGGTCAAGGGAAAAGTTTTCCAGCGCCGTCTTTTTTGCCTTTTCCACCATTCTCTTTGTCTCTTCCGGATGGGTGAGGAGAAAACGTATTGCCTGCAGAAGACCCAGCGGATCCGCCACCGGAACAAAGAAACAGGTCTCTCCTGGTTTAAAAGTTCCAGGGCTTACCCCTTCCAGGGTGGTTATTACTGGAATCCCGGCAACCTGTGCTTCGGCACCCACTCTTCCTGGCCAGAAGATAGATGAGTCTGAATATTTCTCGGGTTTAAGATGAGGAGCAACCAGAATGTCAAATAAACCCAAAAATTGAGACGAATTTCCCCGGGTAAAGACCACTATCTTCTCCAGACCCTTCTTTTTTACCATCTTAGCCAGTTTCTTTTCTTGTGGTCCAGTGCCTACAATTACCAGGCGAATTGAGGGGAATTCCTTTACAAGAAGAGAGAGGGATTCAATCAAAACAGGGTAACCTTTTACTCGGGTGAGACGTCCTACCGCTCCAATCACAATATCTCTTTTATTATCCGATACCCCATAACTGGATGGTTTAAGATTGACAAAGGGGGAGGGATTAAAACCATTATAAACAATCCTTATTCTTTGAGGGTCAACCTTGAGAAAGGAGAGAGCATGTTCTTTTAGCCCTTCACTTATCACAATTACCCTTTCTCCCTTTCCCATAATGCTACTGTACCAGTATTTAGTGTAGAATCCATGGATGCTGGTAACAAAGTGCCCTTTGGTCTTTTTTAAGGCTAAATATGCAATCCAGGCAGGAAAGCGACTCCGGGCGTGGATAATATCCGGTTTTTCTTCCCCAAGGATCCTTTTCACCTTCCGGAGGGAGTGGTATAAAGTGACTGGGTTTTTTTTCTCCATAGGTACCGGAAACCAACGTACCCCCTTTTTGAGAAGCGGTGGGATAAAACGGCCACCTCCAGAAATGACCAGTACCTTATGTTTCCGTTGGGTAAAACCGACAGCGAGGTCAAATGTTCCCTGTTCTACGCCACCTAAGTCCATCGCCGGAACCAAAAGAGCAATTTTCATTTATTAATATATCTTTAAAAACTGAGCGAGGGCTGCCGCTGGATCCGGCGCTCTCAACAACGATTCGCCTATCAGAAACGCAGAAGCACCTTTCTCCATAAAGAGTTTTATCTCCTCCCTCCTTTTTAGTCCGCTTTCTATCACTTTAATCCGGTCTTTCGGTATCATTGGAAGGAGACGAAGACCGATCTTTTGATCCACTTTTAGAGTGGCAAGGTTCCGGTTGTTGATACCGATGATGTGGGCTTTGGTCAGTAGGGCTTTTTCTAACTCCATTTCGTCATGAATTTCCAGGAGCACAGAAAGCCCCAAAGACTTTGCGAAAAGATAAAGTTCCTGGAGTCTTTCTTTAGGATGAAGGCAGGCGATCAAAAGTATTGCGTCAGCACCATAGGCACGTGCTTCATAAATCTGGTAGGGGTCCAGGATAAAGTCTTTCTGGAGAACCGGGATTTCAACCACATCCTTAACATTACGCAAGTCCTCCAGATTTCCCTGGAAATAATACTGTTCTGTGAGGACGGAAATAGCAACTGCTCCTGCCTTTTGATAGCGACGAGCAAGCCAGGTGGAAGAAAGGTCTTTTCTTAAAATTCCAGCAGAGGGTGAAGCCCGTTTTATTTCCGCGATGATTCTTGGTTTTTGAGATAAAGTCAAAGCCTGGGCTAAACTCCTCGGTTGGGGTAAGGCGGCGACCCTCTCCTTCAATAACGACAATGGAACCTTCTCTTTTCTTTCTTTGACAGCTTTTTCTGTGGTTTCAACGATTTGGGCAAGCATTAAATATCCACCATTGCCTTTATCACACCATCGCGGTTTTTTGCCACCATCTCTAAACCATCTGCCACCCTCTCCAGTGGAAAGTGGTGGGTAATCATACCTTTAGCATTGATCTTGCCGGTGGCCATTAAGTTGACCACTTTTGCAGCAGTGAAGGCAGAGCGCCGAACATTTACCAGAACCAATTCTTTGCGTCGGGCTGCCTGGGCAGGAATTATCCAGAGATCGTCAGAGGGGATACCGACAATCGCTACTCTTCCAGCCAAGGAAGTGGAAAGAATAGCCTGTTCCAATGCTTTTTGGCTACCGCTGGTTTCAAAACTGATCTTTACTCCTCGTCCACCGGTGATCTCCATCACCTTCTCTACCGGGTCGGCTTCTTTTGGGTTGAGAACATAGTCGGCTCCTGCAGAAGCAGCATAATTACGGCGTTCCGGTATCAAATCGGTAGCAATCAGTGTTTGGACCCCGGAGAGTTTTGCGCACAATAAGACCGAAAGACCAATAGGACCACACCCGAAGACCGCCACTGTTTCGCCTGCAAAAACCTGAAGAAGCTGCACCGCGTAGAGCCCGATTGCCAATGGTTCCATCAGTGCCCCCTCTTCCAGCGAGAGATTTTCTGGAAGTGGGATTATGTTGGTTACCGGCATTTTGATATATTCACAGAAGGCACCCGGGACTGGGGGGGTACCCAAAAATTTTGTGTTCGGACAGATATTCGGTTTTCCAATGAGACATACTTCGCATTTCCCACAGGGAATTCCAGGGTCAACCGCTACCTTTTGACCGTGAGGAAATTTTTTGACTCCACCCCCAGATTCCACCACAATGCCGGAAACTTCATGACCAACGATGTAAGGGCCTTCCACCAGATGGGTACCTATCCTTCCTTCTTGATAATAATGGGCATCAGACCCACAGATACCAACCCTTTTTACCCTAATCAAAACCTCATCCTCACCTGGCACAGGTACTGGTGCCTCCCTGATCTCCACCTTTTCTTTGCCTACCAAATAAGCTGCTTTCATCTCTTACTTCTTTCCAGAAGAACCGAAACCAGCCTTATTACGAAGTGTCTTGGGAAGAGAAGAAACGGGTATTAAATCTGCCTGAAAGCAGGGTAGAATCAATAACTGTGCTATTCGGTCTCCTTTCCTTATTTGACAGTTTCTCTTTCCTAAGTTTATCAAGACGATCTTTATCTCTCCACGATAGTTACTGTCTATTACTCCAGCCAAAGTGTGCAGACCAGATCGGGATGCGACTCCACTTCTGTCTTTCAATAATCCCACAGTTCCTTTTGGCAATGCCATCTGGAGCCCTGTTTTCACGGTGCGTCGTTCTCCGGGTTTTAACACAAAAGACGCTCCGGATCTAATATCTAATCCTGCGTCTCCCTCGTGATGATAGACAGGCAGAGGAATGTCAGCGATTCTTCTCTTTATTGGAACCTGAACGGTAGGCACGATGAGTTAATCTTGGTTGTGGCCGACTGCTGGTGGGTCTTCCGGGGTATTCATTCCTTCCGGTGGGGTGTCTTGCTTCTTCCCCAGGCAGCGGCTTTAGCAGGGCCTTTCTACTCAAATTGACCCGGTGCTGTTCATCAATACCGATAATTTTAACATCTACCAGGTCACCTACTTTTACCACCTCTTCCACTCTGTTTACATAGCGGTGGTCAAGTTCGGAGATGTGAACAAGTCCTTCCTGTCCCGGAAGGAACTCAACCATCGCTCCAAAGGGTAGTATTTTGGTTACCTTTACCTGACGGTATACTGCTCCGACGGCTGGTTCTTCAACCATTCCCTTAATAATGGCAATGGCTTTCTCCCGTGAGGAATCATCTCTGGAAATAACCTGAACCCCGCCGTCATCCTCAATCTCAATTTCCACTCCAGTCTCCTCAGTTATCTTTCGGATGTTCTTTCCACCTGGACCAATCACCATGCCAATTTTATCAATCGGTATTTTGAAAAGGGAAATTTTGGGTGCATAATCAGAGATCTTCAGCCGCGGACTGGCTAATGTTTGATTCATTACTTCTAAAATTTGACAACGTGCTTCTCTTCCCTGAAGAAATGCCTTCTGGAGAATTTCCAGAGAAAGGTCTGTCGTCTTCACGTCCATCTGGATTGCTGTGATACCCTCTGCACTTCCGGCAATCTTTAAGTCAAGGTCACCAAAGTGGTCTTCTTCTCCGGCGATATCACTTAGAATTAGATAATTATCTCCTTCTTTAATTAACCCCAAAGCACAGCCGCTTACCGCCTTCTTTACCGGAACCCCCGCATCCATTAAACCGAGGGAACCGGCACAGACGGTTGCCATTGAAGAGGAACCGTGAGATTCCAGAATATCAGAAACAACCCGAATAGTATAAGGAAATTCTTCTTCGGTGGGAAGCATATTAGCCAAGGCTTTCTCGGCAAGAGCACCATGGCCTATTTCCCGGCGGCCTGGCCCACGCATTGGCCGAATCTCACCCACACTGAAAGCCGGAAAGTTATAATGGAGAATAAACCGTTTCTTGGTCTCTTCCAGAAGCCCTTCAATGCGCTGTTCATCTGCCCAGGTCCCTAAGGTCACCAGAGCTAGAGCCTGAGTTTCACCCCGGCGGAAAAGAGCAGAACCGTGAACCCGAGGAAGAAGCCCCACCTGACAGTTTATCGCTCTGATCTCTTCTGGACTTCTGCCATCAAGACGTTTTCCGGTCCGGAGTATATAATTTCGGACAGAAAGGCGTAATTCCTTTTCAAAGGCCGCCTTGATCTCTTTTTCCGAAGCCTTGTCGGTTAATCGTTTCCTAACCTCTTTCTCAATATCTTCAAAAAAAGCCTTTCGTTGTGACTTCCTGGGATAATTGTGCACCTGGGTAAATCTGGAGTTAAGGATACTAAGAACTTCTTCTTCCCAAGGGTAATTTGGGGTTTCCAATATCTTTTCTTGCTTTTCAGCGCTCAGTTCCCTTCGGATGAAGTCCGCTACCTTCGCTGCTTCCTTAAAACCGAGAGAAATTGCTTCCAGAATCGTCTCCTCCGGGACATTCTTCGCCATACCTTCAAGCATCAAAAGAGAATGCGCGCTGGCGGATACCACTAAGGAAAGGTCGCTGGAATTTGACTGACTAATAGTGGGGTTGATAATAAATGCGCCATTCACTCTGGCTACGCGTACCGTTCCTACCGGACCTTGAGCAGCAAAAGGAGAGAGAGAAAGGGTTACCGCCGCTCCAATTACGGCCAGGACATCTGGGTCTATCTCAGGGTCCGCAGAAAAGACAAAAGAAGAGATCTGGATCTCCCGGTTAAATGTCTTGGGAAAAAGAGGTCTGATAGTTCTATCAATCAGACGGCAGGTCAAAATCTCTTTTTCGGTAGGCCTCCCCTCTCTTTTAAAAAACCCTCCAGGAAACTTTCCAGCAGCCGAGATGTGTTCTCGGTACTCAACAGTTAATGGCAGAAAATCGGAAGGTGTTTCCAGCTCTTGGCCAAAGACGATGGAAGTAAGTACCATCGTATCACCAGAACGGACCATCACGGAGGCTGTTGCCTGTTGCGCAAAAGTTTCGGTATCAAAGCCGATCTTTCGTCCACCTATTTCTAATTCTTTTTTCATTGAACCTCAAATTTAAACCAAAAGGGTTGGCCTTTGCCTGCCAAGTATTATCTTTTTGGGGTGTGACTTAAAGCAAGAAACCCCTCCCGAAGAACAGAGAAATTTAATATCAACAATTTTACTTGCGTAGTCCCAGTTTAGAAATGACCATTTCGTATTTGGCAGGTTCCTTCTTCTTTAGATACTCCAGCAGTCGCCGCCGTCTTCCAATCATAGCCAGGAGCCCCCGACGGGAATTGTGGTCCTTGCGGTGAATTTGAAAATGTTCCTCTAGCCTGGTGATTCGTGCCGTCAGAAGTGAAATCTGCACCTCCGGACTACCAGTATCCTTAGGGTTCCTCTGCAGTAGTTGGATGGCTTCTGCTTTCTTTTCTGATGCCAACATTTTACCAAAAATTATAACCTTGTTCCTTATTTGATGTCAAATGTTGTATAATAAAAAACCTAAAAACCTTAAAATGAACAGAAGAGTAAACGTTTCCAAAAGTCCGAACCTCTTAGCTTTTTAGGTGGGCTTATGAATTACGCTTTCTTTATTGCCAGGAGGTATTTCCGAAAGGGGAGGGGAGGGTATCTTTTTTTAACCAACCTTTTTGCAATAATCAGTGTGGCGGTTGGCGTTGCCTGCTTGATTTTAGTACTGGGCGTTATGAACGGTTTCGACCGTGATCTAAAAGAGAAGATTATTGGAGTCTTTCCGCCTCTCACGATTCAATTGCCCCGTAATGACGAACCGTTTGTTTCTTGGGTGCAAGAGAGAATTCTTTCTCTTTCGGAAGTAGAAGCAATTGCCCCTTTTTCGGAAACCCAGGCAATTTTTCGTTCCCAGCGTTTCCTGACCGCCGGAATATTACGAGCAGTAGATATTGCAAAAGAAGATAGGGTTACCAATTTTAAAAAATTTATTATCGCTGGAGCGCCAGGGAAAGGGTTAATAATTGGCTCCCAAGTGGCGGAAAACTTGAAAGTAAAGATTGGTGAGCCACTTCAGATAATCACCGGTTTCGGCACCCTTCCTCGTGCCCTACCAGTGGTGGCAATTTTTCACACTGGCCTTTACCATTTTGATGTAAGTACGATTTATGTCCCTCTTTCGGACTGTGTGGGGTTATTTCCCGGGGGTTCCTACCCTGAAGCCTTAGGGATAAGGATAAGGGATATTTACGAAGCAGATAATGTCTCCCGAAAGATTTCTCAGCTTTTGGGTACTGTCTTTCGGACTGAATCCTGGATAAGCAAGAACCGAATTCTTTTTTCTGCACTGGCACTGGAACGTCGGGCAATGGCTACTATCCTTGTTTTGATAATTCTGGTGGCGGGATTCAATATCGCCACCAGTTTAATGATGACCGTATGGCGTAAGAACAAGGAGATAGGAATTCTGCGTTCTTTAGGGGTCAGTCGTGCTGGTATTCAGGCGGTTTTCTTGTGGATGGGTTTTTTGACCGGATTATGGGGTGTGGCTATCGGTCTGGCGACCGGATTGGGTTTAGCATACATTGGGGACCGGTATCAACTGGTAAAACTACCGGGATACATTTACGACCTCTCGTATCTGCCAATAAAAGTACAAGGAACCGACATTCTATGGATTGGGGCGGCTGCTTTTGCCATTGCGCTTTTGGCGTCAATCTTTCCTAGTAGAGAAGCAGCAAAAGTGGCACCGGCGGTCTCTTTGCGGACAGAGTAAATACAATGGAAACCTATGGAAATTAAGGCTGTAGGGCTCAGAAAGGTTTTTAGCGACGGTGGAAAAACAGTAGTAGCCATAGACCAGGTTGATTTTACCTTACGTTCAGGTGAAATTGTAGTTCTGTTTGGGCCTTCCGGCTCTGGAAAGACAACCCTATTAAATCTTCTTTCCGGACTTGATGAACCGACAGGAGGGGAGGTGTTAGTGGATGGAAGGTCTACCTTGAGGTTTACTGAACGCGAAAAAGCCGAGTTGCGAAATCGGGTCTTTGGTTTCGTCTTTCAATTTTTTAACCTTCTTCCTGAATTTACTGTTCTGGAAAATGTCTTTTTGCCCCTCATGATAGGAAAGCGGTCAGGAAGCATCACCACTTTTAAAAAAGAAGCCAAGCAACTTTTACTCCAACTGGGGCTCTCCGATCGGATATCAGCGCTTCCGTCAGAACTTTCTGGAGGGGAACAGCAACGGGTAGCCATTGCCCGCGCCTTAATTAACAAGCCGGCCTTTATCTTTGCTGATGAACCGACCGGCAACCTTGACCGAGAGAACGCCAAAACCTGTTTGGAACTATTTTTCAAAACCAGAGAGGAAAACGGTACAGGGCTTATAATCGCTACGCACAATCAGGAAATAGTTGGTTTGCCCGGTATTCGCATTCTTCATCTTAAAAATGGTAGAATAATATAAAATAACAAGGAAGACCTTGAATATAACCGAATAGTGATAGTTAAATTTCTGGAGGGGAGAAATGTTATTAATTAATCTTAATGGCAGACTTGTCCCAGAGGAAAAGGCACTTATTTCAGTCTTTGACCATGGTCTTCTCTACGGTGATGGAGTCTTTGAAGGTATTCGGGCTTATAACGGCAGAGTTTTTAAACTGGACCAGCACATTCGGCGGCTTTACCGTTCAGCAAAAACGATACTTTTAGTGATACCCCTTACACAGAAAGAGATGTCACAAGCAGTGGTGGAAACCTTAAAGGCGAACCACCTGAAAGACGCCTATATAAGGGTTGTCGTCACCAGAGGAAAAGGCGATTTAGGATTGGATCCCCGCAAGTGTCCAAAACCCACCTATTTCATTATCGCCAGCAGAATTCAACTCTATCCGAAAGAATTTTACGAAAAGGGTATGGAAATAATCACTGTTCCCACCCGACGCAACGGCGTGGAAATGCTCAATCCAGCAGTAAAATCTCTCAATTATCTCAATAATATTATGGCCAAGATTGAAGGTAATAATGCCGGCGCGGCTGAGGCCCTGATGCTTAATGAAGAAGGACTGGTGTTAGAATGCACTGGAGAGAATATTTTCGCTGTTTCCGGAAAGAAGTTAGTTACCCCGCCCCTCTACTTGGGCGTATTGGAGGGGGTGACGCGGGACGTAGTGATGGAACTCTCTTCACAAGCAGGACTGGTTCCTTTTGAAGAGCTTTTGACCCGTCACGACCTCTTTAATGCCGATGAAGTTTTTCTCACCGGAACAGCTGCGGAGATCGTGCCGGTGACCAAAATTGACGGCCGTGTCATTGGGACAGGTAGGCCCGGACCTTATACACGCAAACTTATGTCTCTTTTCCGAAAACTTACCGAAAGAGAAGGTACCCCCATAGACTAAATAATAATTTAAGGTTTTTACCAACTATATCTTACCGTATAAATTATCTCCTTTTTTCCCTCTTTGGGAACAGCGGCCAGGAATTGGATTGTTCGGGCATCTAATTTTTCGTAGTTTTGGTTTTTCTGAATAATTTCCCAATTGCTCCAGCGGTAAAGATGTTCTATTACCCTGACCTCCACATCTTTCTCTTTATGATTCCGGAGCTCAACTTTAAAAGTTTCCTCGCAAACCCGGTCGCTAATCTTCTTGAAATCGACCAAGATGTGCTCGCCGACAACATCAAAGGCATCTCCGATGTACAGACGCACCTTTTCATCCTTCGGGGTATGTCCAATAATATCCTCACCAATGAATTCCAAACTTTGGTCTTTAGGGTCTTCCTTATAGACCCTTACCTTGCCTTCAGGTAAGGGGACACCCAAATTATTCTCCTTACTGTTGACAAACTCCAACATCACAGTTACTTTCTTATTGGATTCTATGGTAAAATAGGCGTCTCGGCTGTTCCACCGCCCGAGAATTGAAGGACCAATACCATCGTAAATATATATCTGCTGGGTGGCAATGTCCCGGGGAGGAAGAAACTCAATCTGCTTAATCTGGTTATCCTTGATGGTACTGGATCTGGAGAGGGTATAAAGGTGATATTCAAAAAATGGTTTTTCTTCAAAAGAAGGAGCCATTTTTTCAGGTATCCCTAAACCGCCAATTGCAGAAAAAAGGTACTTTTCTCTTTCTGTTACTCTATGTACCTGACCAGCCATAAGTTTCAGTTTGGCGTCAGGGTAAGTGGCTCCGCTGTGATTATTGATAGTTACCCAAGAAGAAAGGTTTAAAGACATGCCATCTTTTTTGGTAATGGCGATATAATCCGCATGCCAGTCTATTCCGCCGGTAAGGTAACTTAAGTTCACCCGGTGCTTGCCCTCTTTTTTATTCTCTATTTGCCACATTAAGGTGGGTTTGGTAATCAGTCCTTTTGGCAAAGAAGGCAAGACGACAGGTCCAGTGGGGTTAAGATGTATTTCCTCACCAATCTTTGCCACCATTCCACCGGAAGTGCTTAAAAGGATGGCTTCAATTCCACCCACTTTTATCTTCTGGCCAAGATACTTTTCCAAAAGTTTGTCCCGGCTGATCAGGTCATACTCATAATTTTGTTCCAGAATATAACAGCCTTCAGGGTCAGTGAGAGACTGAAAATGGACCGAAGTGGGGTCAATCTGACTGGCGACATCACTTATACTCAACTCGCTTTTTCCTTTTGGCAGAGCGATTAGACG
>CAZPLE010000124.1:0-2502 GCA_964587375.1 uncultured bacterium | reverse complement strand
ACCCACCACTCTTTCCTTTGGATTAAGGAGTTCTATCTCCATCTGGCTGTAATGGCTTATCCAGAAAAGGGACATCTCCCAGGAGAGAAGAGAGCCTGGTTTAAGAGGAGAAGGGAGGGAAAAGGTTGCCTGAAGGAGGTTGCAGAGATTGTTCCCTTCTGTTTTTGAGGTAGGTGTAACTGTAAGGTCAGCATATGGCTGATCTTCGCCGAAAAGATAGGTTGGTATGGTAAAGATGGCAAAAATGGAGAAGAATATTATGAGCGATAAGACCACTACTCTCTTTAGAACCATAACCCCTCCTTTTTGGTGAAAGATCTTTCTTTTCAATTTAAGGTTGCGCAAAACCTTTCTCCCAGACGTTCCAGATGGAGCCTATATTGTAGAGACCAAGAGGCCTGACGCTCAAATTCTTAGAATCGCTTATCCCAAACACTCTCAACCCCATCCAGCCATCTATCAAGAATAGGGTGTTGCTATCTACCATGACGCTTAAAGCATCACCTGGTTCAGGTCTGTCGTAGGCACTGATTTCTTTGGGTTGAAGAGGGTTGCTGATGTCAATTAAACGAAGTCCAATGTTTTCATCCGCCACATAAAGAGTCTTCTCTTTTCCTGCTACGTCCCAAACCCAAGGCAATTGATAGGAACCAACCTCTTTCGGTTGCTTCGGGTCTTTTATGTCAACGATCCGAAGCCCACCGTTCCAGTCCGCAATATAGGCGAACTCATCGGTCGCAAAGGTTTTAAGAACCCAATCAGGAGATTTATAAAAACCAAGTTCTTTTGGTTCAGCAGGATTGGTAATATCAATCAGGCGAAGACCTTCCAGTCCTGCTGCTACATAGGCAATATTATCTCTTACGAAAAGACTGAAGACCCATGGAAAGGGATAGAAACCAATTCTTTTGATCTTCGCTGGGTTGCTTATGTCCAGCAAAAACAATCCTCCTTCTCCTCCGGCTGCCAGCAGAGATTTTCCGACCGGGAAAACATCCTCTATATAACCAGATGGAGAATAATGAGTTACTACTTTTGGGTGAAGTGGTGAGGTGATATCAATAACCAAAATGCCTGCTTTGCCATCCGCTACATAAAGGAAGTTTTCCTTAACAGCCATTTTCTCGGGAATTTCAGGCAAAGAGATTGACCCTATCTTTTTAAGAAAGGCAAATTCTTTTTTCTCAAGTTCCGAAAGGTCCAGGACATCAACCTCTTTTCCCACACCTAAATAGCATATCTTGTCTTTCACAGCGAGAGCCCGCGTAGGCTCTCTACTTGTCTCAGAGATACTTTTTTGGCTCAAAGCATCTGCCTCTTCGCCTTTCTGCCTTAATATTTTGTCATTTTCGTAATCTCTTTTTTCTTTTCTAATTTTTCGGATACAGCCGTTCTCAACCAAAACAGAGACTCGCCTTACTCCTTTATACCAATCTGAGGTTATCGCCTGGGCAGTGATTAAGTATTCTCCAGAGGGAACCTTTTTCGCTTCCCATATCCACTCATCCTTTTCCGACACTAATCGCTCATTCAGGAAGATTTTATAATTTTTAATACCTCTGCCTCTGACAGAAGGGATTGCCTTTACTTTTACTTTTATCCTCCCGGTCTCTCTTTCAGGGATAATTTTAATCTCAATCTTCGGCGCCGGTTTTATAAAATATTCATAAGCCAATCTGTCAGCGAGAGGCAAAAGTTTATTTCTCTCTCCTCTGGTAAACGCCCAGGCATAGAAGCAAACCCCAGCTACATCTGGCGCCCACCTTCTTATCAACTGAATCTCGGCTTCCAAACGTTCCGGACTCATACCCTTTAAAAAATATTCGTCCGCCTCAGGTTCCAACCAGCCGATATGCCAGAGAGTCTTTTCTAAGAGACCCGCAGCCCGAAATAGTTTCATCCGCTGCCGGATCCCTTCTAAAGAGACCGCCCAATCCGGTTTGCCGTAAACATAGGTATAATTTTCCGAAATAGCCAAATCTATGTATCCTTTTTTCAAGGCTTCAGCGCAGGAAGGTGTCAAAGCGCCTTGATGAACCGCAATAAAAAATTGAGGATATTTTTCCTTGACTATTCTGCAGGCTTCAAACATAAGGGAATTTTGAGGGTATTTTTCATCCGGGCCCCAGAGTTCGTCTATGGCGATACCGGGAAAGCCATCTTCAGCGATGGAAAGATAATATCTGACCCAATCCGGTAAGTTTTGACTTCCGAAGCCCGTTCCACCAACGTGAACAAGGGGTAAAACACCCCTCTTTAACCACCAGTTGTTCGTATATCCATGATGATAAGAGGCACTCTCTAAATTTTGGTATTTTGCTTCAAAATGTTCTTTGTCCGGTGGTCTTGGTGCTCCGTAGTAGGCAATAAAATAAGGGTTTCCTATCGGAGGCAGAAGCGCCCAATTGGGTTTTTGCGGTCTTTCTGCCCTCAGGGTCTTTTCCGCCTCCTCATCCAGTTGTCTTGTATCGTTGGCCGGTAGCACCTTTACTGCCCGCAGGG
>CAZPLE010000123.1:0-8308 GCA_964587375.1 uncultured bacterium | reverse complement strand
CCCTGCGGGCAGTAAAGGTGCTACCGGCCAACGATACAAGACAACTGGATGAGGAGGCGGAAAAGACCCTGAGGGCAGAAAGACCGCAAAAACCCAATTGGGCGCTTCTGCCTCCGATAGGAAACCCTTATTTTATTGCCTGTTATGGTATGCCCGAACCTCCGGATAAGGTAAATTACCAATTTCCCTATCAAAACTTAGAGACTTCAGCCAATAAGATTGGATTCAGCAATAATTGGTGGTTGGAACGAAAGGTGTTACCCCTGGTCTGGATGGGAACCTGGTATGGAGGTTATTCCTCCGTTGAAGAATATTTCAGATATTATGTTCCTCTTGCCGAACAGGGGTTTGCAGGAATGGTTCTGGACGAAATCTTTGCGCCAGACGAAAAATTTCCTCAAAATCACCTTATTTTTGAAGCCTGCCGACTGATTAAAGAAAGATACCCCAGGTTTTTTATTGCGGTTCATGCTTGTGGTGGACCAGCCCAATCAACCATTGAAGCGGCCCAAAAGGGATACATAGACTTAATCCTTCCGGAATTTTATACCTACGTACCAAAGGGAGGTGGACCGGGAAAGGATGGCATCTATAGAATGCTTCAATCTTATCGGGCTGGCGGTGTTCTGGAAAAGGTCGTTCCTCACTTCGGCTGGATTTATTCGGAAAATGGAGAGGGAATGACACCGGAAAGCCTGGAAAGTTTGATCCGTTTTGTGCGGAAATTAGCCCCGGAAACCCCTGGCATCTGTCTTTACACCCATTTTCCTTTGACTTCGGAGATAATCGATTTGCTCAAGGCAGTGGAACAGTTAACTTACAAATACTTTATTGAACCTGCTCCCAAAGTACAGATTAAAATTACACCTTTTTCAAAGACGCTTTCCAGCAAAGTAAAAATTGAAGTGGAGGTTGTTCCCTCGGTCTCCGACAGGGAAGTCAAGCATTATAAAATTTTCATTGATGAACAAATGGTGGCAAGGGAAAAAGAATTTATCTGGGATACTGCGGAAGCCGCTACCGGAGAACATATTATTACTGCCCAAGTTGTAACCAGTGACTGGATGAGAGGAGTGGCGCAGGTTATTGTGGAGACGAAGAAATAGAACATTTTCCAATTTTACCGGAGGGAAAAATGAGAGAAAAAATTAATAAAATTTCAATCTGGGGGATATTTTTAGGCTTTCTGTTTTTCTCAACCGTTGCCAGGGCAGCAGGTTTGATTACTGACTTTGAAGTTAAGGAGCCCATGAAAAGGGGAGAAACCCAATTTCTTATGGCGACATTTAAGATTCCTGCGGTAAGCATAAACCAAGCCATTTCTTTTGAGATAAAATTTGATTGGTTGGGCCACTATGCACCGGTGGAGATAGGGCTGCTTAACAAAGCAGGACAAAAAAGCATCTCTTTGAGGTTCTGGCACTACGAAAGACCACCAGAGTGTTATTTGCTTGTTTACCGCTACCGGGGAGATAAGCTGGTCGAAACAGAGGAATGCTATAACCCATTCTCGCCTTTTGATAACAAAACATTTCGTTGCCGGATTAACCTTTTAGAAAACATAGTCTTCGCAACTGTTGAAAGAGGCGACAAGGTGCTCTGGCAGTCAGAAGAGCTTGGCTGGAAACCAGAAATCTATGAAAACGGCTTTATTGAAGTGGTTGATATCTGGCATGAAATAAAACAACGGCGTGGCAAAATCAGGTATGATAAAGAAACGGAGGAGATCATCTTTCACAGCGAAGGAGGCAATGAACCAGCCAACGCTTTCCATATGGATGGTAAAATAGGTAACTTTCAAATTTTAGAAACCAAAAGAAAGGATTGAATTTTCACGCCCTGAACCTTATAATATATCATACCTATGTCTCATTATATCTCAACTCCTGTGGGAGGAAGAAGACCTTTCTTTCTTCTTTTCTGCGTTGTGACAATTGGTTTATTGCTATTCCCTGCTGGCTGTACCAAAAGGAACCAAGAGAGGAAAAAGGTCCTTTTGCGCTGGGCAAACCACGCCTATCCGGTTTATGACAAGTTCCGAAGTGAGGAGTCTAAAAAGTTTGAGAAATTACATCCGGAAGTAACTGTAAGGTATGAACCTATCCCTGGAGATTTCACTGCCAAAATACTAACCCAGATAGCCGGTAAGACCGCTCCAGATGTCTTTGTCGCCGGTGAGTTACAGGAGTTCATCAGCCGCAATATTCTGCTGGACCTTACTGACTGGGTAAAAAGAGATGCCGGAACCTTTAAAGATACCTGGCCGCAACTGATGAAAGCCCTGGAGTGGGAAGGCAGGTATTATGCTCTTCCTGGAAACTGCAACGTGGACATGCTCTATTACAACAGAGACATCTTTGACAAGGCAAAACTTGCCTATCCTAACGAAGACTGGACCTGGGATGATATGGTGGCTGCTGCCCAGAAACTGACCAGAAGAGGCCCTGGTGGGCAGGTAGAACAGTTTGGATTGGTCTTAAGCCTCGACCCAAGCTACCTTTTGCTCTTTGTCAGTCAGAATGGTGGAAGGTTGTGGAACGATAAAAAGGACCGCTGTATTATCAACTCACCGGAAGCCATAGAAGCCTTGCGTTTTTTACAGAACCTCATCCAGAAATATAAGGTGGCTCCGTCCCCAGCCTATACCCAGCAGCACGGAACCAGCGAGATCTTTATTATGGGAAAGGCAGCGATGTATCTGGGTAACTCCTGGGAAGTGGCTACCTTTAAGATACGGAATAAGAGCGGCCAGGTGCTTAACTGGGATGCTACCTTGCCTCCCCACCCTGCTGGCCGGCCCAAATATACTGGTTTGGCTTACCAGTCACTGGGTGTATGGAGTGGAAGCAAAAATCCAGAACTGGGCTACCAACTTATTAAGTTTATGACCCAGCCGGAACGAACCAGATTCTTAGTAGAAGTAGGTGATTCACTCCCCCTCCATAAAAAGGGCGAGGATATGGACTATTACCTCTCTGACCCCAACCGACCGGAGAACGCTAAGAACGAGATGCTCAAGGCGTTGAAATATGCCCACAGTCACTACCGGGAACACCTCAATCCTCTGGTGCCTTCAACGCAACAGAGAAACATCATCCAAAACGGTATGGAAAGGCTGATCGGTGGGTTGGCCACACCGGAAGAAGTAGCAAAAGAGATTGCGGACCGTCTGAATGAAATTCTGGCTTCCAGGCGATGGGAAAAGAAGGGGTGACCAAAGAGGGGAAGATAGTTTCTCATTCTTTAGAACAGATATACTTCAGCGGCTTGGATAAAGATAACGGCCGGAGCGGTTTCTCCATCTTAAATCCTGCCCAAAGGATAGCATTCCTCAACCATTATCGGAAAGGGGTAAAGCGCATCTTTAAAGCCAATTTGAAAAGGCCGGTCGTTACCCAAAAAGAGGTGGAAAAGGTTCGCAATTCCATCAAACCAAAACCACTCCCTCAGATAAGGAGAGAGGTGCCTTTAAGAGTCTGGCGATGGAAATACTGCCGATATGTTGAGACAAAATCGGTCTTTGATTTGAATGGCTCCGAAAACCTTTCCTTCTTTCAGATGGACGAAGACCATTGTCGTCTCTTCAAGGGTAAAAAAACGGTAATCAAGATAGATACCACCGGTTCGGAAAGAGAATGGCACCAAGCTCTTGAGTGGACCGGCAGCCTTCCGGAAGGAATTTACAAAATAGTTCTGGAATACAGGATACTGGATAACCCCCAGCCACCGCCGGATAGTTTCTTTTATATCTCTGTAAAGGAGATCCGACCCTCTTACCGGGAGTGTGGGTATCTCAAGTGGAGCGGGAGAAAGGATGCCCGGGGGAGAAAGAAAGTGGTATTCACTGTGACTGCTGGCTCAGTTACCAAAATAAGTTTTGGTGTAAGGTTCTATGCCTCCGTAGAGATAAGCGGTCTGAAGATAACAGAGTTAAAAGAACCAAAAACGGTTCAAGGATGGCAATTTCCAGACTATCAAGACTCCCATTGGAAGAGGCTCTCTCTCCCGAAAATGTTTCAGAAAAAAGACGGCATTCTCCTTAGAACCTCAGTAAGGGTTGGACCCTATCAGAGAGCATATTTGAAGGCGGTCAATACTATAGAAAATGTCCAGTTATGGCTCAATGGCTTACCCCTTGGCTCCCATTGGGGAAGAGAACCATTTGAGATAGACCTGGGAAAGAGACTGGTCCCTGGTTCGGATAATATCCTCTGTCTTAAGATAGACGGAAGGGAGCCATCCTTCGGTATTGCCGGGGAGATCACCTTGGTTCTTACTGGTAGAGTCTTTATCGAAAACTTGGCGGTTAACACTCTCTGCTTCCAAAAGTCAAGGGCAAAGGTCCTGGTGGAATGCCAAATAAAGAATGAACTAAAAGAAGCCTTTCCAGGGTCTCTGGAGATAAAAATTTACCGGTGGTTTCCGAAAGAGAGCAGAAAGCCGGTTGCAGTAAAGAGCCTCAAACTTCAGATATTAGAGAGCACTTCTAAGAAGATAAGGAAAACGATTACCATTCCAAAGCCTGAACCTTGGATGCCAGAAGACCCGCATCTTTACCTGTTAAGGACAGTAATCAGAGACAGAAAAGGCGTTGCGTTAGATGATACGGCAACTACTTTTGGCCTGAGAAAAATAGAGGTTCTTGGAAGAGAGATTTACCTGAACGGGAAGAGGGTGTTCCTGAAAGGGGCTTCGGATATGGCGGTCTGGCCACCTCTGGAAAAGGTTTACCTCAATGCTGAGGCACCTCCAGACGAGTGCCTGATCAAAGATATACTTCTGATTAAAAGGATGAACGGGAATCTTTTAAGGTGGCACCCTGGAATCGCTACCGGGTTTACCAACTACGTTACCAGGGGTTTTCCAACTAACTACACAAGGATAGCTGAAATAGCCGACTATCTCGGGATGTTTCTGATGACCGGTGTAGGATTCTGGGTCTGGCAGAGTGACCATACCCAGGATGGCGAATATAACCATTGGTTTGATAGACACGTTTCCCCATCCATAGCGCTGTTCCGAAACCATCCCAGTATCATCATCTGGGAAGGAGGTAATGAAAACCGACAGCACATGGCATCGCGGGAACTGGTGGAGTTTTGCGATTATGCCTCCCGCAAGATACTCTCCGCAGACAAAACCAGACTGGTTGTTCCCTCTTCTGGCTGGTCCCATAAATTAAAGAAAGGAGGGATACAAAAGATTGTCCAGAACAACGGCGGATATGTCGGTTTCTGCCTTAGCAACCATAATTATCCGGGCTGGTTTAGTCCCTGGGAGGAAATCTGGGCAAAAAATTCGCAACGGTGGTATCCTCTGGAAGAGATGGATATGCCATTTTTGCTAGGCGAATTCGGTGCCGAAGCGATGCCCTGCTGGGAACTTTATCCTGATGAGCCATGGTATAAAATCTGGCGCCACTGGGATGGTTCCTCCCTTTCAAAACTTGAGAGGACTACGGTGGGCCGGTGCCTGTTATTCCAAGAGTGGGAAGTCTCCCAAGCATATCAGGCTCTGGTATTACAGCATCTGGTAAGCCGGGTAAGATTGTCTAAAGGTAGCGGCACCGTGGTCTGCACCCTGGCTGATAGTCAGCGGGACGATGGAACCTACCATAAAGGTGTATGTGACCTGTACCGGATACCAAAACTGGGTTTTTACGCACTGAAGATGTGCTACCAGGACCTTTTCGTTGAGGGGACCGCTGGGGATATCGTCTTCGGGTCCAAAGATAGGATAAATCCGGTGGTAATCAACAATGGGCCAACGCGGTCAATCCAACTGGAGATAATAATAGAAGATGGAAGAAAAAAGGTTATCCAACGGGAGCTAAAACGGCTCAAATTAAAGAGAGATTCCATTACCCGGCTTGATCCCGTTGACCCTCAATTTCCAAAACCCGGTTTTTACACAATTTATTATCTGGTAAGGGATGCTGGTAAATAGAGAAGGTTGAATGGATTCCAAAGAAAGAATTAGGGTGGTATTGAACGGTGGTATCCCTGATAGGATGCCCATAGTCCAATTAAGCTTTTGGCCAGCCACCATTGAAAGGTGGCACAAGGAAGGGCTACCAGAAGAGTGCAAAGATGATCTTTCGCTGGCAGACTATTTTGGACTGGATAAGATGGGAGGAGTCGATTTTGATGGCACTTTTGGTTTAAAACCAGAGATTGTAGAAGAAACGGAGAGTTTTATCACGGAAAAGGATGGTTTTGGTGCGGTGTGGAAATGGTGGAAGAACGAAAAAGGTGAAAAGGATGGGGATAGAACCCCATCAATCATAGACCATCCGGTAAAGAACGCCGCAGACTGGCTCTTTTTCAAAGAGCTATTAAAACCGGAGAGAAGAAGAATAGAAGCCAAACACCGGGAAAATTACAAGAAGATAAAAAAGGAAGGGATGTTTCTTTACCTAACACCCGTAGAACCCATGTGGTTTATCTTAGAATATGCGGTCGGTTTTGAAAAGGCCCTATCCGCTATCTATGAGGAGCCTAACCTGATAAAGGATATGCTGGCTACCTACACAGACTTTATCCTGGCAATGTGCGAACTCTGTGCTCAAGAATGGGAGATTGACGCCTTATGGTTCTTCTCGGACCTTTGCTACAAGAACGGAATGCTCTTTTCTCCCCGTACTTACCAGGAACTTCTCAACCCCTATCACAAAAGGATAGCGCAGTTTTGTAAATCAAAAGGCTGGCCCCTTCTCCTCCATTGTGACGGCGATGTCCGCCAGTTTATCCCTCTTTTAATAGAAACGGGTTTTAATTGTATCCAGCCCTTAGAAGCAAGGTGTGGAAATGATGTGCGTGAGTTAAAAAAGATTTATGGAACAAAGATTGTCTTCTTTGGCAATATCAGTGTTGATATTATGAGCAGAAGTAAAGAAGAGATTACAAAGGAAGTAAAGACCAAGGTAAGCGTAGCCAAGGAGAACGGCGGGTACATCTTCCACTCTGACCACTCCCTTCCACCGACTGTCAGTCTGGATAACTTCCAATATACGATTCAACTGGCAAAAAAATTCGGCGCTTATTCCAAGGAATAAGAAACCCCATAAAAAGACTCTCCGAGAAAGGTTCCTGGCTGTCCTGAAGGGCGAAAAGCTCTGCCCTAATACCTCATATAAGAACCTACACGAAGGTATAGACTGCATAAAATGAGATGTATGGGTGACACTCAGCGACTTCTTATCGCGTGGCAGAATAAGAGGTCTTTTAAAACAAGAAAGGAGTGGAACCCATACCAGAACTTAATAAAACTTTATCAAGTTATGGTAAAATTATTTAATTACCCTACATTATATTCAAAAAGGGGGTATCTAAATGCGTAAAGAGATAAAAACCGCATTTTTTGTCGCCACCAACGGCAGCGACTCTTGGTCCGGCAAGCTGGCGGCCCCAAATGCCAGAAAGACTGACGGACCATTTGCCACCCTGGCTAGGGCAAGGGACGCGATTCGGCAGATGAAGACAAAAGGTGGTTTGAGGGAACCGGTGATGGTGATGGTGCGGGAAGGGAAGTATTACCTTTCCCAAACCCTGGTTTTAAACTCCCAGGACAGCGGGACACAGGATTGTCCTATTACCTACACCGCCTATCCCAAAGAGAAACCCATCCTCAGTGGTGGCAAAAGACTCTTTGGTTGGAAGCCGTATAAAAGCCATATCTACCACTGCTCCTTGTCTGAAGCGAAGGGTGGCAAATGGAAATTTCGGCAACTCTTCTATAATGGTGAGCGCCAGATAAGGGCCCGCTTCCCCAACCTTGACCCTAAAGACCCCTTATACAAAGGCTGGGCATTCATAGAAGGTCCGGCTGATGACGAGACTATTACTGCCTCCAGATTCAAAGAGGGTTATGCTTTCCATGATACCTCTGGCGGACGGGCAACTACCTTCCGCTACCAACCCGGAACCTTCAAACATCGCTGGTCAAAACCTCAGCTGGGGGAAATGAATATCTTTCCCGGACTCGGGTGGTGTAACTACCTCATTCCGATAAAAACTGTCAATGAAAAAGACTCCACCATAACTTTACAAACTGACATCGGACGGCTCTTTGATATCCCTCCTTGGTATTGCTCCATTTCTTTTCGCCCTTACAATCGTTTCTTCGTGGAGAATCTTTTAGAAGAACTGGACCAGCCTGGAGAGTGGTGCTTAGACTGGGAAGAGGGCTGTGTCTATTTCTGGCCGCCGGATAACGCTCTCAACAAAGGAGAGGTAGTGGCACCGTTCCTTAACTGCCTAATAGACCTTGATGGCGCTTCCTGGATTAATATTTCTGGACTTACCTTCAC
>CAZPLE010000122.1:0-2765 GCA_964587375.1 uncultured bacterium | reverse complement strand
GTATACGGGTTGGCGCTTGCCAGAGATTGATTTGACGCTCAACCCTTAAATCTCGTATAATAATTACAGTTTATAAAAAGTAAAAATTTTTAACCAAAACAGAACGAAGCGAAAGGAGAAGAGATGGTAAAGGTGGGTATTAACGGTTTCGGAAGGATTGGAAGGCTGGTTCTTAAGGCAGCCCTGGTTAAAAAGGTTTCTGGGTTGGAGTTTGTGGCGGTAAATGACCTTACTGATAGCAGAACCCTGGCTCATCTCTTTAAGTACGATTCCACCTTCGGTATCTACCCAGGCAGTGTGGAGGCTAAAGAAAAGTCGCTGGTAGTTGATGGGAAAGAGATTGCAGTAATATCAGAAAAAGATCCAGCTGCTCTCCCTTGGCAGAAGTTAGGTGTCCAGATTGTGGTGGAATCCACGGGCCGGTTCACCGAAGCGGAAAAGGCAAAAGCACACCTGGTCGCGGGCGCAAAAAAGGTCGTCATCTCTGCGCCTGCCAAAGGTGAGGATGTGACCATCGTGATGGGTGTGAACGAAGCGATGTATAACCCTTCTCAGCATAACATCCTTTCCAACGCTTCCTGCACAACCAACTGTCTGGCGCCGGTAGCCAAAGTCTTAATAGAAAACTTTGGGGTGAAAAAAGGGCTAATGACCACTATCCATTCCTACACCAACGACCAGGTAATTCTTGACTTTCCCCACAGAGATTTGCGTCGTGCGAGAGCCGCCGCGCTCTCAATGATACCCACCACCACCGGCGCAGCCAAGGCAATAGGTGCGGTCATTCCAGCCCTGAAAGGCAAAATGGATGGCCTGGCGATTAGAGTTCCTACTCCGAACGTTTCTCTAATTGACTTAGTGGTGATTGCGGAGAAAGAGGCCACCAAAGAACAGGTGAATGAAGCCTACCAGAAGGCAGTGGCTGGACCGTTAGGTAAGTATCTTGGCTACACTGAGGAACCACTGGTTTCCAGGGACTTTAATGGAAATGAAAAGTCCGGTATTGTAGATGGGCTCTCCACCTTCGTGATTGGCGGTAATCTAATTAAAGTGATGGCGTGGTATGACAACGAATGGGCTTATTCCTGCCGGGTGGTGGACCTGATAGAATATATTGCGGAAAGAATGTAAAAATATTAATGAGGTAAATATGGCTGCAGTCAAAGGAGTGGAGGATTTGGAAGATGTGAGTGGCAAACGCATCTTTGTTCGGGTAGATTTTAATGTGCCAATGGCGGAAGGAAAGATTACCGATGAGACCCGTATTACTGCCTCTTTGCCGACCATCAACTATCTTTTAGAAAGAGGTGCCCGTCTAATTTTGGCTTCCCACCTGGGTCGGCCCAAAGGGAAAAAGGTTTCCGAACTCTCGCTGGCACCGGTGGCGCAACGCCTCTCCCAGATACTTAGAAAGAAAGTGGTAATGGCTCCAGACTGTATCGGTCCTCAGGTAGAAGGATTAGTAGCCACCCTCAAGAATGGCGAGGTAATCCTGTTAGAGAACCTTCGCTACTACTCTGAGGAAGAGGCCAATGACCCGGAATTTGCCAGAAAATTGGCTGTCCTTGCCGAACTCTATGTGAATGACGCCTTTGGGACAAGCCACCGTGCCCATGCCTCCACCTATGGTGTGCCGTCTATTCTCAAGCCCGCGGTCGCCGGGTTTCTTCTTAAAAAAGAGGTGGAGGTTTTAAGCAAACTTCTGGAGAATCCAGAAAAGCCATTTCTACTGATTCTCGGCGGAGCCAAGGTTTCTGACAAGGTTGGCGTCATCAAGAACCTTCTTCCCAGAGTGGATATCGTAATTTTAGGTGGGGCCCTGGCTTACACATTCGTCAAAGCAAAACATTGGCCAGTGGGCAACTCTCTGGTGGATGAAGAAAAAGTTCCGCTGGCGAAAGAGATTATCATGAAGAGTTACCAACTCCACATTTATGATTTTCATACACCGCTTGACCATGTCATTGCAGACCGAATAGCCCCGGACGCCCAGTCTTTGACCACTGAAAGAGGTACTATTCCCGAAAGTTGGATTGGGGTGGACATCGGTCCCCAGGCGATTAAAGAATACGAAGACTGCATCGGACGGGCAAAGACCATTTTCTGGAATGGTCCGATGGGCGTCTTTGAAATTGACAAGTTTGCCAACGGCACCATGGCTATTGCCCGAGCAGTTGCTAATGCAAAAGCCTTTACGGTGGTCGGTGGAGGAGATACCATCGCTGCTCTGAATAAGGCTGGTGTTGCGGAAAAGATCAGCCATGTTTCCACCGGCGGCGGCGCCTCTCTGGAATTTTTGGAAGGCAAGAGCTTGCCCGGCATTGAAGTTCTGGATAAAAGATGAGAAGACCAATTATTGCCGGTAACTGGAAGATGTATAAAACTCCGAGGGAAGCCAAAGAACTGGCAAAAGAAATTTTACTCGGATTGCAGAGAGAGAAACTCTTAAAGAAAGAGGTGGTTCTCTGCCCACCGTTTCTCAATTTATTGCCCGTCAGGGAAGTGATTGACCATTCCGGGATAGATTTAGGGGCCCAAAATCTCTATCCAGAAAAAGAAGGCGCTTTTACCGGTGAAATATCGCCGTTGATGCTCAAAGAGGCAGGTGTCTCCTACGTAATAATTGGTCACTCAGAGAGGCGCCACTACTTCCAGGAGAATGACGATCTTATTAACCGCAAGATCAAGGCCGCGTTACATCACGGTTTGAAACCCATTTTCTGTGTAGGAGAGACCTTGCAGGAGCGGGAGGCAAATCTTACCAA
>CAZPLE010000121.1:0-3577 GCA_964587375.1 uncultured bacterium | reverse complement strand
GAAGTATAATTATATAGAGACTAAGGGTTTGGGCGGTTAGCTCAGTTGGTTAGAGCGCCACGTTGACATCGTGGAGGTCAGAGGTTCAAGTCCTCTATCGCCCACTTTTAAACTCTAACGAGGACTTGAAGGGAGCGAAGTCAAGGCAAGGCTGGTAAGCCTTGCCAGCGAATGGCCGACCCGAAGCCGTCTTGGGAGGCGAGGGCGCCAAGTCCTCTATCGCCCACTAATTCATAGAAAAGGAAAAAAAGATGGAACAGGTGAGAATTGGGGTTATTGGCTGTGGCGGAATGGGGCAGGGCCACATCAAGTTGATAAAAGAATTGAATGAGGCGCGCTTGACAGCGGTCAGTGACGTAGACGAAGAAACGGCTAAAAAAGTGGGTGAAGAGAACCGGGTACCCTTCTTTAGTGACTACCAAAGGCTGATAGAAAGTGGCCTTTGTGATGCGGTTCTGATTGCCACCCCCCATTATTTTCATCACGAAATTGGGATTGCTGCCTTTCAAGCAGGGTTACATGTGCTTTCGGAAAAACCGATTACGGTCACTGTAAAAGATGCTGACCGATTTCTGAAGGCAGCCGAAGAGAGTGGAAAGGTCTTCAGTGTGATGTACCAACAAAGGACCTTACCGGAAGTCCGGCTTGCCCGAAAGATTATAGAGAGTGGCCGACTGGGAGAGGTCTGGCGCACCCTGATGGTCAACCCCCATTATCGCTCCCAAGCATATTATGAGAGTGCTGGCTGGCGTGGAACCTGGCTGGGGGAAGGTGGAGGTGTCACTATCAATCAGGCTCCGCACGGAATTGACCTCTTTCTCCTCCTGGGGGGTCTGCCGGTTCAGGTTACGGCAAAGACCCGTACCCGGATGCACAAAATTGAAGTGGAAGATGAGGTGTGTGCTCTCTTAGAATACGAAAATGGCGCCTGGGGTTATTATTACACCAGTACCTGCGAAGCGCCCCAAACAAGTTACATGGAAATCTGCGGAGACTGCGGGAAATTGGTGCTGACTGACAACGCAATAAAATTTTATGCAATAAAACCAGCCATTTCTAAACATAATCTCTCTTCGCAATCGATGTGGGAAATGCCAGAGGTAATGGAAGAAAGGCCTGATATCCCCCCAGTGGAAAGTGGTCATAAAGAGATTATTAGAAACTTCTGTGGCGCCATCCTGACCGGAGAGAAGTTGATTGCCCCAGGGTCGGAAGGTCTCTGGTCTGTGGAGTTTATCAACGCTCTGATCCTTTCCGGAAAGAAGGGAAAGCCAGTACCCATCCCGGTGAACCGGGAAGAATACGAAGCGTTAATTGCAGAGCTGAAAAAGGGTTCTCAAATTAAAAAGGTGGCCAAAGTAGAACGAACCACTGACCCGCGCTTCCAAAGATAAGATGAGCGTTACCTATCCTTTTGGGTACCTTGCCTCCGGTATAGCTGCGGGTATAAAAACCTCTGGTGAAAAAGACCTGGCACTGGTATTTTCGCAAAAGCCAGCGGAAGCTGCCGCACTCTCCACCACCAACAAGTTTAAAGCCGCTTCCCTCATTTTAAGCCTTAAACATCTCCGAAATAGAGAGAAAAAACGCGCCATTCTCATTAACAGTGGTAACGCCAATGCCCTTAATGGCAAAGAAGGGATGATAATTACCGAGCGTCTTGTCTCTGAATTAGCCTCTGGACTGGGGGTTAACCGTAACCAGGTTCTCTTTGCCTCCACCGGAAAGATAGGGTTGCTCCTACCAGAAGAGAAGATAAAAGGCTCATTTCCGAAACTTATCAAGGCTCTTTCCCGCGACGGCGGAAAGTTGTCCGCAGAGGCGATTTTAACCACGGACCGAAGACCAAAGGTGGTCGTCTGCGAAACAGAGATCTCTGGGAGAAGAGGGAAGGTGCGCATCGGCGGTATGGCAAAAGGAGCCGGGATGGTCAGGCCAGATTTGGCTACCATGCTGGTAATCCTGACTACCGATGCTGTTATTGAAAATGAGGCTTTACAGATAGCACTGCGCACCGCTGCGAATCACTCTTTCAGTTTAATCACCATTGACGAAGACCAGTCCACTAATGACTTTGTGGTGATCTTAGCCAACGGAGCGGCTGGAAACAAAAGGATTAAGAAGGAGACGAAAGAGTTTTACCTCTTTCAGGAATATCTGACCGCCTGTTGCCAGAACCTTGCCCGGCAGATCGCTGCCGATGGAGAGGGTAGTACCAAACTCATCGTGGTTAAGGTCTCAGGTGCCTGGTCGGAAAAGGATGCCCGCAGAATTGCCCGAAGGATAGCCGGAAGCAACCTTGTCAAAGCAATGATTGCCGGAGAAAATCCCAACTGGGGAAGAATCCTGGCAGCCGCTGGAAGTTGTGCCGCCAGAATAAGACCTAACGAAACATTCCTTTCCCTGGCCGGCATTCCGGTCTTTGACCGTGGTGAAAAGATGCCTTATGCGGAACTGGCTTTGCGCGAAGCACTCTCCAGCTCCGAGATCAAGATTGAACTTGACCTGCGGATGGGAAACTTCTCTGCGGTCTCTTACGGATGTGACTTGACCGAGGAGTATGTGAAAATAAATAAAGAATACTCTTAAAAAGGGGACCTTATTTTAATCTCTTAAGCCTCTTCAATATCTCCCTCTTTTCCGTCACCGGAATCTGTGAGCGACCCACCACCCGGCGAAAGAACTCGATGGTAGTGTCGTAAGTGTATCTATCTACCGGATAGGGTGTTCGGTCTTTGCCGCCATGGGCGAAGGCGTAGCGTGCCGGGTCCTGATAGGAGGGCACCGCACCATAGATAACTTCGGAAACGAGGCTCAAAGCCCTGATAGTCTTTGGACCTACCCCTTCTAAAGCAAGGAGTTTCTCGTAACTCTCCGGTTTTGCCTCACATACCCTGGCCAGAACCTTCTCTAAGTACTTACTCCTTGAAAAGTCCTCCTGGAGAACCGGATGCCACCAAAACTCCTTATTTTCTAAACCTAAAAAGACCATCTCTGTCTGGCCGGACCGGAGGGCAACCATCCGGGAAAGTGCTGAAGAGTGACGGCGTAAAATCCGGATGTCCTTCATTAACCCTTGATAGTTACCCTGAACAAGTTGGGTGCTCAAATCTCTTGTTTCGCCACTTTCTTTCGCAGTTAGATTAAGGGTCAACGCTTTCCGCTGGGTGGCGATGCCGGTATGTGGTTCGCAGACCAAATCTTGGAGGTTCTCCGAATGCCAGTGGTAGCGCCGAGCGGTCTGATCTTGCGGATTCATGCCCTGTTGCACCACGGTCCAAGCTCCTCTTCGGGAAAAGAAGAAGGTGTGGTGGTAAATCTGAAAGCCATCCTGAACAAGGCAATTATCAACCTTGGCTGCCATCCTGGAATTGTAGATAAGGTTGTGGACGCCTGGTTGTGGCAAACTGAGCCTTTCTCCCCAGTTCTTAATCTCATCTGGTGTTTTCAGAGAGGTTTTTCCTTTACCCCCGCAGATGAAAAGACCCAATTCTCTCTCCCTGCCCCTGGCTGCTTCTTTTAGCGCTGCGGTCAAAATGGTTGTTAGCCCTGAGGCGTTCCAGTCAAAAGCCAGCAC
>CAZPLE010000120.1:0-2711 GCA_964587375.1 uncultured bacterium | reverse complement strand
CTCTATTACTGCGGAATAAGGACCTTATATGGCATAAACTACGTGGACATTGTCCAATCAAAAGACAAAGGTAAAACCTGGGAAGACTACTCCACAGTGATAATGTCAAGACCTTATTCTGATAAAATGACCTGGGAGTTCTACGATGAGCCGGGTCTGGCCATTCTCCCGGAAGGAAGATGGCTGGTAATGCATCGGGTTGACGTAGACGGATATCCCCGCCTCTCCATTTCTGATGATTACGGCAAACCTCGGACATGGACATGTCCGGAAAAGACGGATCCTCCCATTCAGTGCGGACCCAGTCCGGTTGACCTTCTCTACCTTCCAGATGGCTCCGTTCTGGCTACCTATGGCTACCGGAGGCCACCTTTCGGTGTCCGGGCTTGTCTCAGTTACGACAGAGGAAAGACCTGGGATGTGGCTAACGAAATAATTCTGAGAGACGATGCAATGGGCGATCTTGGTTATGCGGAATCGGTCCAGTTGAAAGATGGAAGAATCCTCTCTGTCTATTACCTGCAGACAGGTCCGGAACCTTACACGGAGCTTCATGGCACTTTCTGGGAATTACCCAAGAGATAGATAACATCTGGAGATAAAAACTGCCGGAACGATTCCTGCCCGGGCACTGGTATAAAATATATGGAAGAAAAAGATTTGGAAGATTGGTTGGTGGGCTGGTGGGATTTTGGCGGGAATAAGACCTCTGTGGTAAAAGATAAAAGTTCCTTTCAAAATCACGGCGTGATTAAGGGAAATAGAAAGGGAACTATTCACCGAAACAGGGAAGATGGCCGTTCTTTTCTGTCTTTCCCACCCGGTGTCCTGCTGGAAAAAGTTCTATTGCGGAAAGAGCCAGATCCTGTAAAGGTGGAGGTTGCACCACACCCTTCATTAGACCTGTCGCATGGTTTTACCTTCTACGGAAGGTTTGTCTGCTATACGAATGAGTATTTCCCTTCTACCAGCGCCTATGCGTGCCTTATTTCCAAAGGGCCGGAATATGACACCGGATACAGTGTTATGGTGGGACGGGACGGGTCCCTGCTGGTTTATCTCAAAGAGGTCGGCTGCAAAGGAGATAACGGCCACTATGTCTTTCAGACAGCGATTCCTTCCGGAGTAGAGGTTGAGATAGTGGTAACTTGGAACAGAAAGGAATTGAAGGTTTACCGAAACGGAAAGATGGTTGGTGAGCCAGTTCGGTGCAAAGGGAAATTGCCAGCGAACAAGTATCCGCTCTGGATTGGTTATGTCTCAGGCTGTCCTTTCATCGGAAAACTATTTGAAATGCGACTTTACTGCCGAGCGCTTCCGGAAGAAAAGATTTCGGTTCTTGGTTCCAACGTTTCTGGGGCTGAAAAACAAAAGGGGTGGGAAGTAGATGACGGCCTGCTTGACTCTGGAGACCTTACCCAAATCCATTACCTTGATGAAAACCCGCTGCCGAACATTTCCTTAAAGGCGAAGGAACGTGGCTATATACTTTTCCAGCGCAATTGGATGGATTTGACCTTCCCCAACACGATCCCGAAAAGAGACCCGGGAAAGGTTTTCCTAAAAACCTTCCTTACACCGGGAGAGTACGCTCCGGTCACTTTCTGTGTAAAAGCGCTTCGTGACATTGAGGCTCTGGAACTTATTGCAGAAGAGACGCAACCCTTTGATGCCCACACCATTCCGGCTTCCGCGCTTGACTTGCGGGAAGTGATGATTCTCAAAAAACGGCTCCACTATTGCAGTAGGGACTATATGGCGGTACCTACCTATCTTGAACCGGTCGTCCCCCGTGACCTTGCCCAGGGTGTAACACGACAGTTCTGGGTGACAGTTAGTATGCCCCCGGAAACAAAACCAGGTTTCTACTACAGCCGACTCTTATTAAGGGGCCGAAATTGTCTAAACGAGACAATCCCGATTGAAGTCGAAGTATTACCTTTCACTCTAACAGAACCCAAAGGGATGTATTTTGGTATGTATGATGGAGTTGTTGCTCCCGATTACCTTCCCCGTTTTCTGGATATGCGAAGGCACGGTATGACTTCGGTTGGTTGGTGCGGCCCTTCCGGATTGAAATTTTCCATTGAAGACGGAAAAGTTAAAGTGAACTTCCGCGGTTCGGAAATGGAAAAGGTGATGGATGCCTATGTCAAAGCAGGCTTTCCGGCGGAAATGCTCTGGCTGATGGACCGAAGTGTCGCTGATTTTTGCAAACGGTTTTTGCCAAACGAAAAGGCTTTTTGTCGTGCTTATCGCTCAATTATCAGACTGATTATCTCTGAAGCCAAGCGACGTGGTATGCCGGGAATTATTTTTCAGCCTTATGATGAACCAACCTCTTTTCCGGGTACTTTCCCGGATTTAATCAGAGCACTCAAATGTATCAAGGCAGAAGGGGGTCTAACCGAAAACGACCACCTCTCTTTAAAGAGCATCCGAAAAGGAATCCAGCATTGGATAAACCAGTGCGTTCCGCTTACAGACATATTTACTCTGCGTTATAGTGGTCGGGCCATATGGTATGTGGATGAATGGCCCAAAATTGAAAAACAACTTAAAAAAATGGGTAAGAGACTCTTTACCTACAACAATACCCAGGGGACCTTTCCGTCTCTGGCTACTATGAGATTTGCCAGTGGTTGGTTCTTTCAGACTCTGGCGCCAGAATGCCAGGGCTTTTTCCAGTGGGCTTATGAAAGTGTTCAGGG
>CAZPLE010000119.1:0-9871 GCA_964587375.1 uncultured bacterium | reverse complement strand
ATTCCATCATTCAGGAATATATTCTTGACGACCACCGCCAGATTAAAGACCCGGTAGGAATGTTTGGCGAGCACTTGGGCGTTAACCTCTTTTTAATCTCTGCGGCGGCTAATCGCATCAAGGATTTGAAGCGCTGTCTGGAAGAGATTAACCTGAAGACAGAGTTGATTACCTTTAGTCCTCTGGTTGCTGCAGAGGCGGTTCTTTCTCCAGAAGAGATTGATTCGGGTGTGGCCTATATTGATTTTGGACGGAGCGCCACCACGATGCTGATTTTTCATTCCACCCTTCAGGAGGTAGAGATTGTTGGTCGGGGAGGCGACCGGATTAACTATGCACTGGCTTATGTTTTGAAGACAACTTATTCCGAAGCGGAAAGGATTAAGAGAGAACATGGTTCTTGCATTACAGATGTGGAACCGCGTGAATTGAGTTTTTCCAATCTTCAAGGGGAGGTAAAACAGATCACCAATCGTCGCCAGGTAGCCGAGATTATCGAAGCAGAGGTAAAAGATATCTTTCGCTCTTTTGAACCTATTATCCGTAGATACCGGCCGGTCCTCACCACCGGATTTGTCCTGGGAGGAGGAGGGGCTCTTCTTCAGGGTTTACCAGAACTTCTGGAGAACGAGTTTGCAATCTCGGTCAGGATAGGAACGGCACACGGCTTTCGTGGGTGGGAAAAAGTTCTGAAGAATCCCGCTTATAATTCTCTGATAGGGGTGATACACGCTGCTATTCAAAACAATCAAGAAAAGGGCACTCGGATTTCTAACCGCAAGTCTCGTCTCCGAAAGTTATGGAACAAAGTACAACGGTTCTGGAATGATTTGATTTGACAAAAAAGTTGGGTGATATGCTTAAAATCAGGCCTGATGAGGAAGGCACCGGAGTTAAGATTAAAGTGGTGGGTGTTGGCGGTGCGGGCGGGAATGCGGTCAGTAGAATGGTAGGGCGCCTTTCTGGAGTTGACCTTATAGCCGTTAATACCGATAGTCAGGCCCTGGAAGCCAGTGCCGTTCCGGTCAAACTGCAAATTGGTCGGCGTTTAACAGAAGGATTGGGTACCGGTGCCAATCCGGAATTGGGGAAGTTTGCGGCTAATGAAGACCGGGCACAGATTTCGGAACTGCTGAAAGGAGCAAATGTCGTTTTTTTAACCCTGGGATTAGGAGGGGGCACAGGTACTGGAGCAGGGCCGGTAGTGGCCAAGATCGCCAAGGATAATGGTGCGATTGTCATCGGTTTTGTCACCCTGCCCTTTACCTTTGACGGTCCCCAGAAGATGGAGATCGCCCATCAGGGTCTTTCCGAATTACGCAAGCAGGTTGACACCTTGATCGCAGTTTCTAATGAAAAAATTTTTGAAGTAGCCACACCCGATACCACCATTGAGGTTGCTTTCGGCATGGTAGATGAAATCTTGTATCAAGGGGTTGCCGCCATTTCTGACCTTATTACCCAACCAGGTTTGATGAATCTTGATTTTGCCGATTTGCGCACCATTGTGACCGACGGCGGCGATGGACTGATGGGAACTGGTAGAGCCGAAGGGCCCAATCGGGCCGAAGAAGCCGCCCGGACCGCTATAAGTAACCCATTTTTAAAAAGCGACCAGTTGGTTAGGGCGCGCAATGTCCTTATCAGCATCGCCGGCGGAAAAGACCTGGGAATTTACGACGTAAGGAAAGTGGCTAATATTATCTACGACGCCCTTAATCCAGAAGCAAAAAGGTTCTGTGGAACGGTGATCAATAAAGATATGACCGGCACTATTAAGGTAACAGTAATTGCCACAGGACTGAAGCCGGTGGAACCTTCCCGGAGAGAATTGGAGAAGGAGGCTGCACGCCATCCTAAAGGAGAGAGAGTTAAGGAAGAAAAGGAGGGTCCCTCATTGTTCCCGGAAAGAGATTTACCAGCCATCCTGCGGGATAGGATCAAAAAGACAAAGTTTGAAGAATGAAGATTTTAATCACCGCTGGACCCACCCGAGAGTGGTTGGACCCGGTCCGTTTTTTGAGCAATCCAGCCACTGGCCGGATGGGGTATCTATTGGCGGCTGAGGCTGTCCGTCGGGGACATCAGGTGATTCTGGTTAGTGGTCCCACCCAGTTAGAAATTCCTGCTGGCGTAAAGTTTATTCCGGTAGAAACCGCATGCCAGATGGCGGAAAAGGTCTTTCATTTTTTTTCCGAGAGCGACTGTCTTTTTATGGCTGCGGCCGTCAGTGACTGGCGGCCCAGAAGACAACGCAACAAGATAAAACATAAATCAAAATTGAAATTAACCCTTTTCCCTAATCCCGATATTCTGGCGACATGTGGTAAGAGAAAGAAACCTGGTCAAATCTTAATTGGCTTTGCTCTTGAGACAAAAAACCTGATTGAGTCGGCAAGGAAAAAATTAAAAGAGAAAAAGCTTGACTACATCTTGGTTAACGACCCTAACTTTTTTGGTAAAGAAAAAGGGAGGCATTCCTCATTTTTGATTTCCAGCGACGGAAAAGTATTTGATCTCTCAAACTACTCTAAGGAAGATGTCTCCCGTTTTCTTTTTGACCACTGTCTAATTACTTGCAGCAACCCTTCTTCTTCGCTTTTTTGACTTTCTTGGCTGCTTTTTTCTTAGCCACTCTTACCACCTCCTTTATCAGAAACTATCATTAGATAGAGGTTGGTTTTCTCGAAATCGTTTCCGTTGTTTTATTTTTTCTTTGCGCACTTTTTCTTGGCTGTTTTCTTAGCCTTTTTCTTTGTCGCCACTCTTATCACCCCCTTTCTTTAATTTTTAATTTTTCCCTTCCTGATTTCCCAACCGATTTTTCTCAATCCAGACATAGTAGAACACAAATTTTTCAATTTGTCAAGTTCTTTCACTTATGTTAAAATAAAAATGGATAGAAAATTTCGTCTTTATTTTTGTTATAAAATTCTGAAAAAACCTTGGCGAGAAAAGCATTTTCCGATGAAACACGATTATGAAGTGAAAGACTTAAAACTTTCCCCCGAAGGGATAAAACGGATTGAATGGTCAGCTCGCGAGATGCCGGTAGTCCTTTCCATCCGAGAGCGTTTTGCAAAAGAGAAACCTTTTGTTAAACGTCGTATCGGAGCCTGTTTGCACGTTACTTCTGAAACCGCTAATTTAGCCATTACCCTCCACGCCGGCGGCGCCCAGGTATATCTTTGTGCATCCAATCCGTTGAGTAGCAACGACAGCGTCGCCGCTGCCCTGGTGAAAGAATATGGGATTTCCGTCTTTGCCTTCCGCGGAGAGAGCAAAGAAGAATATTACCGTCACCTCTCCGCTGTTCTTGATGCACAACCGGACATTTTAATGGATGATGGTGCGGATTTAATCAGTCACGCTCATCAGAGAAAGGGAGATTACTGCCGTACTATTCTGGGTGGAACCGAAGAGACTACGACGGGTGTATTGCGTTTTCGCAATCTGGAAAAAGAAGGAAAACTCCTTTTTCCGATAATTGCAGTCAATGAAGCACGCACCAAATATCTTTTTGACAACCGTTATGGAACTGGGCAGTCAACCATAGATGGTTTGATGCGTGCCACCAACATTCTCTTGGCTGGTAAAAAAGTTGTGGTTTTCGGTTATGGCTGGTGTAGTCGGGGCATTGCTTTCCACGCCAGAGGAATGGGCGCGGTGGTAATTATCACCGAAGTGGAACCACTTAAAGCCCTGGAAGCGGTGATGGACGGATTTTTGGTAATGCACTCACTTGAAGCAGCAAAGGTTGGAGATATCTTCATTACCGCTACCGGTTGCTGTTCCGTTTTGAGGAAAGAACATTATCAGGTAATGAAGGATGGAGCCATCCTGGCTAACAGCGGACATTTTGACGTTGAGATTGACATCCCGGCTTTAGTGACTTTGAGCAAGAAGCGCCGGAAGGTGAGAGAAAACCTGGAAGAGTTTCTACTGGAGGATAACCGCCGAATTTATCTGCTGGCAGAGGGCCGTCTCCTGAACCTCGCCGCCGCCGAAGGCCACCCTTCGGCGGTAATGGATATGAGTTTTGCCAATCAAGCCCTTTCCGTGGAATTTTTAGTTTTTCATGGTCAGCAATTGAAATGCCATCTTTACCCGGTTCCGGAAGAGATAGACCGGGAGGTTGCCCGGTTGAAACTGGCTGCTCTGGGGATTAAAATAGATAGTCTTTCTCCCGGCCAGAAGAGGTATCTTTCTTCTTGGGAATTAGGGACTTAAAGATATGCGCTACCTGGTTACCGGAGGAGCGGGGTTTATCGGTAGCCACCTGTGCGAATTTCTTCTTAAAGAAGGCCATCAGGTTATTGCGCTTGACGACCTGAGCACTGGTTCTCTCCAGAACGTAAAGGCACTCTGCAAAAATCCATCCTTTCAACTTTTTATTGATACGGTTCTCAACCCGGAGATTCTGGATGCTTTGGTTTTCCGGGTAGATATCGTCTTTCATCTTGCGGCTGCCGTCGGTGTCCGAACTATAATTGAAAATCCTTTGCAATCTCTCAAGACCAATGTAGAGGGAACGCTCCACACACTGGAGGCGGCTGCCCGATATAAACGAAAAGTAATCCTGACTTCAACCAGCGAGGTGTATGGTAAAAACGAAAACATTCCTTTTTCGGAGGAGAACGACATCGTATTGGGAAGCACAACGATTCGGCGCTGGGGATACGCCTGCAGCAAGGCACTGGATGAATTTTTGGGCCTAGCCTTTGCTTCCCAGAGAAATATTCCGGTGGTCATCGTTCGTCTCTTCAATACCATCGGACCGCGGCAAACTGGACGATACGGAATGGTGGTGCCTCGTTTTATCGCCCAGGCTAAGGCTGGAAAACCTATCACCGTCTTCGGTGATGGTAAGCAAGCACGGGCATTTACCTATATATCCGACGTTGTGGAAGCGCTTTACCGATTCTCTATCCAGAAAGAAATAACTGGCGGCGTCTTTAACATCGGAACCAAAGAAGAAATTTCTATCGGAGAACTGGCAAAGAAGATAAAGGCACTCTGTCATAGCGACTCACGTATCGTTCACATCCCTCTTAACAGAGCATATCGTGATGGTTTTGAAGATATGCGACGCCGCCTTCCAGACCTTTCCCGGGCGGAAAAGGCGATTGAATATTCCCCCAAAGTGAGTCTTGATGAAGCCCTCAAAAAGATTATCGCTTCCTGGCCCTCGTGAAAAGAGGGTTATTGCCAGTCTATCTCCGCAAAGAAATGCCTTCCTTTTGTTAATTATCCTTCTGGCGGGGTTGACCCTCAGGCTCTCCTACCTCTTTGAATTTCGGCAAACCCCTTTCTTTAACGCTCAAATTCTTATTGGGCTTGACCAGCACACCTGGGATGATATGGGTGCAAAGATTGTTCGCTCTCCCTGGCTTGCAGACGGCAAACCCTTTTACCAGGCGCCTGGTTATGCTTACTTTCTGGCAGTGGTCTATACTCTTTTCGGGATCCATAATTATCTTGCCGCCGGTATCTTGCAGATATTGCTTGATCTTGTCAATCTTTATCTTCTTTTTTTGCTCGGCTGCCGGCTCTGGAACAGGCGGGTCGGTCTTCTGGCGGCTTTCTTTTATGCTTTCTATCGTCCCTTCATCTATTACTCGGCCACCCTCTTAAGCGATAGTTTCATCCTTTTTACCAATATTCTTGCCCTCTTTCTGACTTACTGGACGATAGAAGAGCCGGAAATGAAGCACCGTTGGTTCCTCGCAGGTCTGGGTTTCGGCCTGGCAACTATTGCTAAACCAACCATTCTTCTCTTTCTCTTCTTTGCTTTTTTGGCTTTCTTCTTTCTCATCTTTTTCCAGAAAAGAACCGGCAAGTTCGTTTTGCGCCTCTCCAGCCGGATCATGATTTCTGGAATTAGCCTCTTTTTGTGTGGTTTCTTTATGCTCGTCTTGCCGGTTGCGATCAGAAATTCTCTTCTGGCAAAGAAGTTTGTCACCGTAGCCACCTATGGCACCATAAACTGGCAGATTGGCAACAGCGCCGACAGCATCGGCCTCTTTTGTTATCCTAAAGGTCCGCTTCTTTCTCCGAAAACCAAAGCTTTCTGGAAACTCTGGGGAAGAAAGACCATTTTCTTTTTTTCCTCATATGAATGGCCGCAGAACTTGAACATCTACCTTTTGGCCCATATTACCCGAACCTTGAGATTACCACTCTTTACCTTCGGTTTCTTTGCCCCTTTGGGCCTGGCGGGGCTTCTTTTTTTTCAGGAAGCCAAGCGGCCCCTTTCTTTTGTGCAGGCTTATACTCTGGCAAATATCCTTTCCGTTATCGTTTTTTTCGTTACCAGCCGTTACCGACTTCCGGCAACCGCCGGCTTTATCCTTCTGGGTGCCGGCTACCTTGATTTTTTGTTCGGGGTCTTTCGTAAGAGAAGAAAGGATCTTTGCTCAAAGGAAGTATTATTTTTGCACCGTAAAAACCTTATTAAGATGGCCGCCAGTCTGCTCCTTATCTTTATCGTATCATTCACCTGGGTGAGTGCCTGGTCCGGAGACAGAATTGGCGAAGTTTTTGTAAAGACCTATGCTATCTTCACGGAGAAAGATGTAGCATACGATTTAGCTGGGGGCAATCTTTCCCTGGCTGAAAAAAAAAGAGAGAGATTCCAAAACTTTTTGCGGGATTATTTATCCGGCAAGATAAAATAATAATCTTATGTCAAAGAAGAAAGGGGAGACCATTCGCAAAAAGATCTTAAGAAACGTTTTCTTTCTTTACAGCTCGCAATTGGTCCAGTTTCTTCTCTCCTTTCTTTTCCTCACCCTTCTGGCAAGAAGACTGGAAGTATCCGACTTTGGAAGGTATGCTTATCTCATCGCCTTTTACAGCGTCGCCTTAACAGCGGTCACCTTTGGACTTGACCAGTTAATCATCAGGGAAGTAGCGCGAGAGAAAAGTTCTGCTTCCAGTTATTTAAGTACTGTATTGCTCACCAAATCAATATTTTCTGCCGGAGGTATTCTTTTCTCTTTCCTCTTTTCTTTCCACCTCCCTTCGGAACTAAAAGGGGCTTTTCTTATCTACCTTCCCTTCCTTATCTTCAATAATTTCACGTTGACCTTCTGGTATCTTGCCGATGCCTACGAAAGGATGGAGTTCCGCAGCCTCCTTTCGGTTCTGTATCAGGGGTTAAGAGTGATCTTTGGCTTATTCTTTCTTTTTATTTCACCCACACTCCCTTCTCTGTTCACTGGCCTTCTCCTGGCAGAGGTTTTAACTTTTGGTCTGGTGCTGTTGGTCATCACTATAAAATTCCGGATTAAACTGGCAAGGCCGTGTTCACTTGCTAAAATTTTGAGACCATCATTTCCTTTTGCGCTGGCGGTGACCTTTGCCAGCCTTTTTTACCGCACCGACGTCTTGGTTCTCAAAGGCTTGGCTGATGACCACTCCCTTGGAGTATATGGCTTAGCACAGCGCTTGGTCAGTTTCGTTCTTTTGCTGGCTGTTGCTTTTGCTGATTCGGTCTATCCGGTCTTCTCTCGTTTTTACATTGAGTTCAGGGACCAGCTTGCCCGGATCTTTGCCCGTTATCTTACCTTTTTATTTCTGGCCGGTCTTGTTTGCTCTTTGGGCATCTTTATCCTCGCAAAACCTTTATTGCCTCTATTTTTTGGAAATAAATTCTTGCCTTCCCTTAAACCCTTAAACTTTCTGGTAATAAGTTTACCATTTCTCTTTGGCGTTCAGTCTTTCTTTGTTCTTTTTTCCGCGGTCAATCGCCAGCATTTTAATATCTGGTTAAGTATAATGGGAATAGCTCTCATCGTTTTACTCTCTCCAACCCTCTTTTCTGTTATGGGTATCTCCGGTGTCGCCCTTTCTTTTTCCCTGGCAAGTTTTACAGTCTTTTTGACCAGTACCTTCCTGGCGCGGTATCTTTGGAGATGGAGCCAGTAATTTTTGGGTAGAAGATATGAAATTAGAAAGACTCTTTCGGGTGAAAGACATCGTTACTGGAGAATGGTTTTGGATTTCAAAATGTAACCAAAACGGACCACTGGTTACTTATCCCCAGCCACCGGACATTTCTCTCTATTACCTTAAGGATTACTACTCCTTTAAAGCAGCATCTTGTGGTCTCTTGGGTGAAAGCAGAAAACTGTATAAAAGATTGCTTGATCTTTTGCGAAAGAATATGCTCGCAGAATGGTACGGATACCTTCCCGCCGGTAAAAAAAGCAACATCTTCCGCAAGATAATATTCTTTCCTTTTAAAGAGGTAATGCTTAAATATCCTCCGCGGATTTCTCCTGGAGGGAAATTATTAGACGTTGGTTGTGGCAACGGAAGTTATTTGATGGATTGTAAAAGACTGGGGTGGGACGTTTATGGGGTAGAGGTAAATGAAAAGGTAGCCACAGAACTAAAAAATATGGGCCTCAAAATCCTTACCGGTGATTTTGAAAGGATGGCTCTTGCCGGGTCTGAATATGATGTGGTGACTTTTTGGCATACGCTGGAGCATTTGTATGACCCTTTTAAAAGTTTAAAGAAAACGCACTCTATCCTCAAACCCGACGGGATTGTGATGATTGAAGTTCCGAATGCCGCTTCATTAGAAAGAAGGATTTTTGGAAGGAGATGGGTACTCTGGGATGTACCCAGGCACCTGTATCACTTTTCCCCGAAAGATCTGGTAAAATTATTGAAGGACTCCGGTTTCAAGATAAAAAAGATACATTACTCACTGGATATGTATGATCTTCCCAGAAGCATTCAGAATATAATACCTTGGCAAAGGCCAAAAGTCTTATTTGACCCGGACCGGTTACGGTGGCTAACGAAGTGCTTACTCCTTCCGCTGGCATTATTTTTGAGCGCAATGGGATGGAGTGAGAAATTTTTAGTCATCGCCAGAAAATGAAGATAGTTATTGATGCTGCCTTTGGGAAGAGGCACCATGCGGGGTTGGAGATCTTCAATCTTTACTTGCTTAAGAACATAGCCAAAATTGACTGCCAAAACCAGTATCTTATCCTTGGCTATTTCTGGCGGGATTTTGAAGAGAGAAAGAGGTTGGTTTCCATCCCTTCCCAATCAAATTTTACCGTTTATTTAAAAAGGAGGCCGAAAAGGCTTGTCCACTTCTTGGAGAACCGACGGTTTGGACTGATTGAACGGTGGCTTTGCAAGGAAAACGTGGACCTTTTCCACGGAGTAAACTATTTTTTACCAGCATTGAAAAAGATAAAAGGTATCATCACTATTTATGACCTCTCTTTTTTAGTGGATCCATCTTGGTACTATGACCGCTGGTTTCAGCATCTCCCTCTTTATCTCCAAAGGGCAAAAAAGGTTATTACTATCTCCAAGAATACCGCTGACGACCTTTTTAAATACTACGGAAAATATATGGAAAAGACAACTGTCATCTATCCGGGAATAGACAAAGAGGTCTTTAGGGTAATAGAAGAGAAAGAGGTCTTCGCCAATTTCCGGAAGAAAAATCTCTGCCAAGAACCTTTTCTACTCACAGTTGCCACCTCTGCGGGTCGCAAAAACCTCTCTGGCGTGGTCCGTGCTTTTTGCCAAATAGACCGCTGGAATCCAAACCTGAAACTGGTGATTGTGGGGAGAAAACAAGAACTTTTGCCTGCGGTGGCAGAAGAGATTAGGTCGGCTGGTCTTAAAGATAAAGTGGTCTTCTCAGGTTATCTCTCTCAGGAAGAGCTTGTCTATCTTTACAACCGGGCAGAGTTATTTCTCTTCCCCTCTTTTTATGAGGGTTTTGGGATGCCAGTGCTCGAAGCGATGGCTTGTGGGTGCCCGGTTATTACTTCCAACACCTCCTCTCTGCCGGAGATTGCTCAAGGAGCCGCACTTTTGGTTGACCCAAGGA
>CAZPLE010000118.1:0-8741 GCA_964587375.1 uncultured bacterium | reverse complement strand
CTTATATATTTATATTTTTTCAATACTCTTTTTCGTAACAGAAAAGGAAGATGTTCCGGAAAAAGGGTTCCGTTGAGATGGTCTACCTCGTGCTGAATGACCCGCGCCAGAAATCCTTCCACCTCCATCTCTATCTCTTTGCCATCAATATTCTGAAAAGCGACGTAAATTTTAGCGCTCCGTTTTACTGGCGCATTGACTCCGGGAAGAGAAAGGCAACCTTCTTCCTGAATAGCAAAGCCATCCCTTTCCTTTATGACTGGATTTATCATTACCAACGGCTCTTTTAGAATCTCCGGGAGGTTGCCCACCACCGCTATCCTTTGTAGCCTGCCTACCTGATTGGCTGCCAGCCCCACTCCGGAGGCTTCCTTCATAAGAAGGAGCATTTGAGAAGAGAGTTTCTTTAAAGAATCATCAAGATGGGTAACCTCAAGAGCCTTCTGTTTCAGAATCTTATCTGGAAAGTAGTGCAGTTGCAACATTAGGGTTCTATACTTTCAGTTTGAGAATCAGGTTGTGTTCCACCGCGTCTCTGGCACGAATTATCGCCTTTCGGTGCGCCTCAGCACCGGAGCGACCGTGAATGATGACACAAATACCGGGTACCCCCATCAAAAATCCACCACTGTACTCAGCAAAGTCCGCCCGACGTTCAAATCGGGATTGTATCTCCAAAACAGCCTCATTTTGAGAGAGGTTCTTCCTTAAAAATTCCTCCTTTAGAAAAACGGCAAAGTCTTCCGCCACACCCTCAGCTGCTTTCAACAGGCAATTTCCGGTAAAGCCGTCCACCACCGCGACATCCACGTCGGGTTTAAAGAGGTCATATCCTTCCACATTTCCCACAAAGTTAATGCGTCTTTCTTCTTTCAATAGATTATAAGTTTCCCGATAAAGGTCATTACCTTTGTTCCCTTCCGAACCAACATTGAGCAAACCTACCCGAGGCTCTTTGATTTCAAATATTGCCTGAGAGAGCGCACTTCCCATAATTGCGTATGAGACCAGGTGGTGAGAGACGCAGGCAGTGTTAGCGCCCGCATCAATCAGGATTGTGGAGCCGGAAGTCTTGGGCAGAAAGATGGCTATCCCTGGCCGGTCCACTCCCGGAATAGTCCCTAAGAGGGAAGTAGCCAGCGCCACAAAGCAGGCTGTATTTCCACCGCTCACAGCGGCATCCACTTTCCCCTCTTTCACCAACCGCACAATCTGAAAGAGGGAACTTTGGGAATTACGCAAGAGTTCCCGACTGACCTTTTCTGTCGTCGGAATGGCTAAGGGAGCAGGCACAAACGAAAATAGACTAAAATCCTCTTCTTTCAAGAGTTTTGGATCCCCAACCAGCGTGATCTCTAAGCCCTTCTCTTGGAGAGCCATTTTCGCTCCGGCAATAACCTCATGGGCTCCTTTTTCACTACCAGCAAGATCCACAGCAATCCGCGTCATTTCTCTTTTTCCTTCCCCTTTGTTTTGATAACCAGCACCGGTTTGCCTCCGTAGTAGCCACACTCCGGACAGACCCGATGGGGAATTATCACCGAATGGCAATTGCTACACCGGGTGATCGTAGGTAGCGAAAGACGGTTGGCACTCCTCCTTTTTGCCCCGCGGGAATGCGAATGCTTACGAAATGGATTTGGCATCTTATTTTCCTCCTGTGCTTTCTCCTTTTTGGATATCTTGAAGAGACTTCTTTGCCAGTCTTGCTTTAAGTTCCTTTTCCACCACCGCCGGAACGAAAGCAGAAAGGTTACCGCCTAATCTGGCAACCTCTTTAATCAGGGTGGAACTGAGAAAGAAGTAGTCTTCCTGGGGCATGAGAAATACGGTTTCCACTTCGTTGGCCAGTTGACGATTGGTGAGAACCATCTGGAACTCATAGTCAAAATCAGAGACCGCCCGTAAACCCCGCAGGATAATGCGCACACCCTTTTTTTTCAGATAATCCACCAGAAGCCCAGAGAAGTAATCCACTTCCACACCCGGTATCTCTTTGGTGACTTCTTGAAGGAAACGGATTCGCTCTTGGCGCGAAAAGATGGTTTTCTTCTCGGAATTGTCTGCGACGGCCACAATCACCCGGTCAAAGATAGTGCGTGCTCTTTTAATCAGGTCAAGGTGCCCTAAGGTAACCGGGTCAAAACTGCCCGGATAAACAGCCACTTTTTCCATCCAATCTACATATTTTATCACAAAAATATTTTTTTGTGGAATAGCAGTAGGGTTTTGAGATACAATATCAACAATGGATGCCTATCTCCTAAGGTTTATCTTCAAACACCAAACCATACCACAATGAAGAACCCCTGGCAGTTTGACGCTGCAATGGTGGCTCAACAATTTGCCACCAATGTATCCACTGGCCTCTCCAGCGAAGAAGCCAGCCGGAGACTGGTAAGATACGGTAGAAATACCTTGCGCGAGAAGAGAGGTCCCCATCCCTTGATCATTTTCGCGGGGCAGTTTCAGGATTTTATCGTCTGGGTTCTTCTGGCTGCGGCTCTGATTTCTGGACTACTAAAAGAACTGGTTGATGCTTTAGCAATCTTGGGTATTGTCATTCTCAATGCTCTCCTTGGTTTCATCCAGGAGTATCGTGCGGAAAGGTCCCTCTCTGCCCTCAAGAAACTTTCCAGTCCTACTGCCAGGGTTTTACGAGATAGCAAAGAGAAGGTAATTCCCGCTGCCGACCTGGTTCCCGGAGATGTAATTGAGTTGGCCGCCGGAGACCATATTCCCGCTGATGGCCGCCTGGTCTGGGTTACCCCCAACTTTGCTGTCCAGGAGGCAAGCCTTACAGGGGAATCTCTACCGGTTAACAAGACCACCGTTGTTCTCCCGGAAGAAAATATTGCCCTTGGAGAAAGGATGAATATGGTCTATTTGGGCACCTGTGTGGTGGCTGGAAGAGGTAGGGCAATAATCACCACCACTGGAATGGAAACAGAGTTGGGCAGGATTGCGGGAATGATTCAGGAGATCAAGCGTGAGACGACCCCTTTACAGAAGAGGCTGGAGCGGTTTGGAAAATGGTTAGTCTATCTCTGCCTAATCTTGGTGGCTTTAATCTTTCTCTTAGGAATACTGCGGGGAAAACAGTCCACCTTAGACCTTTTTCTTGCCGCGGTCAGCCTTGCCGTGGCAGCCATTCCCGAAGGGCTTCCGGCGGTTGTGACCATTGCCCTTGCCCTCGGTGTTCAGAGAATGGTAAAGCGTCATAGCCTTATCAGAAAACTTCCTTCAGTAGAAACCCTGGGATGCACCACTGTAGTTTGTACCGACAAAACCGGCACCCTTACCCGCAACGAAATGGTGGTAAAGTATCTTTATGCGCAAGATATTACCTTTGAGGTTACCGGGGCCGGATACCGGCCGAAAGGCGAGCTCCTTTCTTTTGGAAAGAGCGTAAATCCAGATGATTACCCGGCACTGAAAAGGAGTCTGGTCTGTGGGGTCTTATGCAATTCGGCTCAGCTGACAGAAGAAAATGGTGTCTGGCAAGTCATCGGCGACCCTACTGAAGGAGCACTCCTTGTTTGCGCTGGCAAAGTGGGAATCTGGAAGGAGGAGATAGAAAAAGAGTTTCCCTTTTTTCAGGAAATCCCTTTTGATTCCGAACGGAAGAGGATGACTGTAATAAGACGGATAAAGGGCTCTTCACTTGGGTTTGATTCCACGGGAAAAGAAGAAAGACTGGTGGCTTTTGTCAAGGGTGCGCCTGATTTGCTCCTCAATGACTGCCAGACGATTGACGATGGAACATCAGTTAGGCAACTGGGCAAGGAGGAGAGGAGAAAGATAGAGCAACTCAATCTTTGGTTTACCAACCAGGCAATGCGTGTTCTGGCAACGGCTTATCGGGTACTGAAAGTGGCTCCCGAGCAGATTGGTGAGACGGCAGCGATTGAAAAGGATTTAACCTTTGCCGGTTTAATAGCGATGAGCGACCCACCGCGAGAAGAAGCCAAGGAGGCTATCCGAAGATGCCAACAGGCAGGGATTAAGACCGTGATGATAACCGGCGACCACAAAGGTACCGCAGTAGCCATAGCCAAAAGTTTGGGTTTCTTTGAAGAAGACTCCCTTGCCCTTACCGGAGCAGAATTGGACGCTCTTGACGAAATGGAATTTGCCAGAATAGTGGGTAAGGTTGCAGTCTACGCTCGGGTCTCCCCGGAACACAAATTAAGGATAGTCTCCGGCCTGAAAAAGAAAGGAGAAGTGGTGGCGATGACTGGTGACGGCGTTAACGACGCACCGGCAGTCAAAGAAGCGGATATCGGCATCGCTATGGGGATAACCGGCACTGATGTGACTAAAGAAGTTTCCGATATGGTCATTACCGATGACAACTTTGCCTCCATCGTGGCGGCAGTTGAGGAGGGCCGGGGGATTTACGATAATATCAAAAAGTTCATCCACTATCTTCTTTCCTGTAATGCGGGCGAGGTTTTAGTAATGTTTGTCGCTTCCCTGGTGGGATTACCCACACCCCTCCTTCCGGTTCAGATACTCTGGGTCAACCTTGTAACCGATGGTTTTCCAGCCCTTGCCCTGGGTGTTGACCCGCTCAACTACAATGTGATGGAGCGACCCCCGCGCCATCCGGAGGAGAGGGTGGTGAGCAGAAGAGAAGCCCTTTTAATCCTCAGCCAGGGTCTTCTTATCGCCTTTTGCAGTCTCACAGCGTTTGCTTTCGTTCTTTTTGTGGAAAAAGGCAGCCTTTCCAGAGCCAGAACCCTGGCCTTTATGGTACTTGCCTGTTCGCAGTTATTCCATTCCTTTAACTGCCGGAGCCGAGAGGAACCTATTCTTAAAACCGGAATAATGGCTAACCCCAAGTTAGTGGCTGCTGTGGCATTCTCCTTGCTTCTCCAGTTTTCAGTAATTTACCTCCCCGGATTGAAGGGTATATTCAAAAGCCAACCCCTAAGTGGTTCGGATATGGGGACGGCTCTCATCTTATCCTTTCTTCCCCTCTGGGTAGTGGAGTTGGTTAAACTTTCTCACAAGCGGAAAGGATAGTCTCTTCTGAACCGCCGGGACTTTTTGTTGGCAGGTTTATTTTGTAAAGATATACCTCAGGAATATGGTCGCTAAAACCAAAAATCCGGTTCCTGCCAGCCGGCAGATAATTCTTTCCTGAAAAGGCGTGGTGGTCTTCCCTCTCTTAAGCCTTCTGGGCAGGCATTTTATATGGAAAGCTGTTATTCTGTCGGGTATAAAGAGGCAGGTTATGCCCACTGCCAGCATTACCAGCCCGCTGGCCAAAACCGTTGCCTCAAACAGATCCATTATCCTAATCGAGATGATGAATATTCCTTATTTTAACCCTTTGCTGGAAAACAACCGGTAAACTACCCGGCAGTGACTTATCGGTAATTTTCAGATAAATCTCTATCGTTGAAATTTGCCCCGGATTATCTGCTGGATTGGTAATCAAAATGCCGTATGTATCATAACACCGGAAACCTGATCCGGTTTCAATCTCAATTTTGTCATTTGGGTCTAAGTCTCTGGCAGGTTTGCTTAACCATTCCGTTATACTACTTGGCAGCCCATCTGTAATGGGAACAACCCTTTGAGTTATAGTATCAGAAGAGGTTCCATCAGTTATGTATATATTTACATAATTACCCAAAGTGGCAAATGTTATCCACAAAGGAGTACCTCCGTGGGCTGGATCTAATTGTAGTATATCCGTAGCATATAACAAGCCTTCTGCCGGACCGCCTGTTCCGTAAAGGATTGTCTCCATAATCTGACTGCCTACGGTCTGAGTGTTATTCTCTCGGGAGATAGCAGCCCTTATCCGTGAGGCACGGGTATAAAGGATGGTGAGCAGTGCCATCGCCACAACCAATATACCAGCAGCCACCATCACCTCTATTAGAGTGAACCCTCTTTTCCTTCTATATTGCGCCATTGCGGGTAATGTAGGTATGAAACTTTACCAGGATAGCGCCATCTCTCTTTCGGCGCACACTCACCTCTACTCTTCTTAACATTATCTTGTCCGGTTCGGTTTCAAACTGGAACTGGTTATCATATCCAACCGCTTCCCGTAAGACTTCAAAATCGTTTTTGTATGGAGTTTCAACCGGTTCCTCCCAACTGGAGGGTGAGGAGGGATATTCACTCTGTCTGTCCACTGTAGTTGGCGGAAAAGGGATATCCTTTATCTTTTCCATCTCTGATTGTGCGATTATGGTGGCAATGGCAACTTCTCCGGCCCTTGCCGAAGTCCCCAACCCTTTACTCATCAGAATTAGGGAGAAACTTAACACCACTGCAATGATAAAGATGGCAATCACCATCTCCAACAGGGAAAACCCCTGTGAATGCTTCCTTCTTACTCCATTTTTCATTCTTCCCTCCAGCTACCCGGCACCGGCAGATAGACCCGTCTGCCTCCAGAGAAGCCCCTGTAAATATCAAGATTGAAAGCACTGTTTGGCGGTTTGAGAAAGAGAGAAGCATCGTATCTTAAGGTTCCTGAGGAAAGGGTGACGGTTCCATTGGTAACCAAGGTACCATATACGGTGCCGGTACCGTTGTCAAGGGTAATTCCACCGTTACTGTTGGAAGAATGGGCATAAATAAGCCTACTCCTTCCTGGTACTGCAGCATCATCTATGTTGACATTTGAACTCGGACCGGAACCGATAGTTATAGTAGCGGAGTTGCCCTTTGCCACAATCGCCGCCTGTGCACCCTCTGCACTGGCATCATTGTAGGTGGGTTTCAGATCGCCTTTGATCTCTATCGTAACATCATCTGCTGTACTATAAGCCAGAATTGCAACTTTTTGACTGGGGCCAAGTATAAAATTAGTAAGAGGCGCGTTAATTGTAATTGTTCCACCTCCACAGATTGCCGCTTCGCTGGTTTGGGAAGAAAGATTAATATCATAAGTTCCTGGGCCGTCTAGAGTTATGGAGCCGCCACTTATTATGGGGCCTGTGAATCTACCACCATGTAGATGAATTTCTCTACCTGCTTCAAGCCATCCTAGATTACTGTTGCTATCTATATTCTCTATTATCAGGCGATTGCCTGCTTTTAGGGGTGCATTAATCCGTACACTTGTACTGTTTACCGTGATATCCTTTTCCGCTTCCAAAAAGGTATCTACTTGAGCGGTCCCTGTTAAAATTACATTGCCATTAACCAAAGTGGGAAGACTTATATTGCCTGTACTAAAAGTATAGGTATCTTTCTCCTTGTCGTAATCAGCAGTTGGTCCTCCGGGAGGGGAAGACTCGCTCCCATCATCATAGGTGTAGACGATAGGAGGAGTTGGCATACTACTTTGTTCATAAGTAATTTGGGGCAACGATACCTCTTCAACTTTTGTGGTTGTATATGGATTGGTAGTTGGATTTAAGGGAGGCCAACTTCCAGGGTAACCGTTGACAAAAACAATGTTGCCATATACCTTTGCTGAACTATAATCTACCTGGTGAGCATAAATAACATGCTTGTTAAATGCCTCAGAAATTCCCTGATTCGAATCCTCTAATGGATGGCCTGATGTGTTTGAACCTCTGATATCAACGGTGATGACTCTCCTTTTCCCATTGTAAATTCCGGTTGACCTCAGCCGGTGAATATCTGGTGATCCAGGAATAAGAAGAAATTGAACTTGGTATCCATTGCCTTGCGGGAGGTTAAAAGGGTTATTTAGAGCTGTATTTGATGTCCAAGCGTTCGCGAGCGTTGTATCCGGGTCAAGATAGGCTTCATTATCATTATTAGGATTAGGATTAGGATAGAAGCCATCATCATCGCCATAATGTTGATAATTCATTCGGTAAAATGCATCATTGATACCAGCCTCTGCCAGATATAATGCCATCAGGCGGTCGTGGTGGTCTCTGCTCTTTTTGGCAGTGGCGACCGAGGTAATGGTAATGGCAAGGACCAGCATCAGAAAGATGACCACTGTGGCGACTGCGGCAATCAGCGCCACGCCTTTGTTGTTCAGTTTTATCATATATTTTTTCGCCCTACCGGAACTTGTAAAGAAGGTCATCACCTATTGGAGTTGTATCGCCACAGTTGGTTTCTATCTTCTCATCCGGTCCGGCCGAATAAATCACCATCACCTTTTCCGTATCATTCCAGCCCATTCCATAGGGATGTCCCCAGGGGTCAAGGGGTGTTCCGTAAGGAAATTTGTCTTGAGACCAGTGGGTAGGATTAGGGTCGGTAGGCGGTAAATCGGCGCCATCCGATTTTTTAGGATAGGTTCCATTACTGGTACTGAAAGTAGTTGCAGGTTGATATGTCGCGTAGGGGCCATCCCAATGATGTTTAAAATCATCAAGGTCGGTGAAGTCACTGGTGGTGAAATTTGTAGTGGCATAACCTGTAGTAGTGGTATCTATTTTTGGAGGGTTCACAGTGAAATCAGGAATATCGTCGTCAGTTAAATCATAATCGCATAACCGGACATATCCCCGGGATTTTAAATCAAGATAAATTGTAGTCCCAGTGCTACCAAGGCTGATCATCTCCGCCTTAGCCTTTCCGATAACCGCTTGATTTCTGGCTTTTTGGATAGCAGGTAATGCTATAGCCGCCAGAAGCGCAATGATGGCGATAACGACCAATAGTTCAATTAAAGTAAACCCTTTCTTGGACATATTTCCCCCTTTTAACCGACTTATCTTTTGTCACTTGCTACCCATTATAACTTAACACTTTTTGAACTAAAAGTCAAACAAAGAATATCC
>CAZPLE010000117.1:0-21988 GCA_964587375.1 uncultured bacterium | reverse complement strand
ATATAAAATAGGATGTATCATTTTTTACCCCTATGTTTTCGTCATAATTACTCTTTTCAATAATATACATATTAAAGGGTAAGATTTCTCTTATTTCATCAAAATTCCACTTCCTGGAATCTACATCATATTGAAGTCTGTACTTTAAAATTCCTTTTTTGAATAATTGCCATGCAACTCCAAAGTCAATATCAATAGAATTTTCTTTTAAATTAGTTTTGTAAATACTATCTTTAATTCTGTCTTCTTTTTTTCTGCCCCCTCCAATTGAAAAATCAACTACAACAAGGATTACTGGTTTACTATTTCTCACCTGAATATTTTCAGGCTTTGTATCTGCATATAGAACACACTCGTACAAGTCTACTAATGTATCCCTTGCCTCAAAGTCATCTGCTCTATAATCAAGAACATCAACGAATTTCTGAACTTCATTGAAATCTTTAATGTTAAAACCCTGATTTTCTTTTAACCAAGAGGTTGTGTTATTAAGATGCTCTATCTTATATGGTTTATGTCCATTCTCATCTTCAACTGGAAAAATTATCATTTCGCCCTTTTCTCCCTCATATCTTGCGCACCTGCCTGCTCTCTGAACAAGGCAGTCTGCCGGTGCAATCTCAGTCAATAAAAGTTCTGCTGAAAAATCAATTCCTGCCTCAAGAACCTGTGTTGAAACAACTATACCGACTCCTTTGGGAACTTTTATTTTTCCATTCTCTTTATGCGGGATTAAAGATAGAGCAGTATTTTCATGCTCTTCACGATCTTTTCTTATAAATCTTGAATGGAGGAGAACAATCTGGTTTTCGTTTAATCCCAATCTCTTTTTTATTTCTTCATATACCTTTTGAGCCCTTTTAACCTGATTGAGAACTATAAGGGTTTTTCTTCTTTTTTTTATCTTTTCTAAAAGTTCCATATCAATATTTACATCATTATCTGCATATAAAGGTTTATCACAAATTTTGAGCTGTAATTTTGAGTTCACAACATTCTTTCCCACTATTTTTTTATCTTCAATATAAATATTTTCAAAAAGGCTCTTCTCAAGGCTTTCAGGCATTGTAGCAGTCATTACAACAAAAGGTATCTTACTTTCATAAAGAATCTCCATTATTGCTCTCATAATTGAGAAAGTAAATTCATCCCTGTACATATGGACTTCATCAAAAACAACCAGAGATGAAGCAATAGCACCTGCTGGCATATCTATATGGCGTCCAACCTGCTGACTTGTCCTTGCAAAACCATAGAGAAATTGGTCAAGGGTTGTAACAACTATATCAGCAATGAAGAAAGGGGCGTCCGGGACATCACCGTGCTGGATTTTTACAGAAATCAGTGGAGAAATCTTATCTGCGTACTTTTTAATTCTTTGAGCAACGTTATTTATGAGAACCCTCATCGGTAGTACATAAATTAGCCTCGGAGCAATATGAAACTTATTTTCTAAAAACTGGGCGAGAAATGGAGCTAAGACAGCGTTTGTTTTTCCGGAACCGGTTGGAGCTTTTATCAATATAGGATATTTCTTCTCATTTAAGATTTCCACTACATTGCTTTGAAACTGATAAGGCTTAAACCCAAATATATGGTCAAATATATCCATTCCTCCACACCTCGATACATCCAAATCCCTGGGAGTTTTTGGCTCCAAGGCCAGCGTCAAAGGCCATCGGGAAGAGTTGGGGTGGAAGTTGAAGTTCATACAGACCATCCCAGCCCTTGATTATTGTATCCTTGTAGATAACTATTCTTTCGTTCCTTGTGCTTACCTTATAAGGTTTTATAGAGCCACTTCCTGTTCCCATTCCTGACCAGGTGCGAACCTTTCGTTGAAGATTCTTAATTATCAGTTCCTCAAAATCTGGCTCAAAAGGATTGTAGTAATAGGTCTTCTTACGACCATCAGGGGTTAAAAGGGTGCTGTAAACTGTGATGGGTGAAAGAGCCTTTATTATCACCTTTTCTCTGTATGAAGGAACAGGCTCTACTTCTACAGAGATTAGCTCAAGGGCTTCACCAGCAAGATAGAACCTGCCAATCTTTAAAAGGTTTGAGCCAAAGGACTGGATAAATTCGTGATAGGGAGAGGAGACGATAAGATTAACAGGACCCTTAAAAGTTATCTTTTTCTCTTCCACCTTTACCCCTTCTTCTGGCATCAGGCGGGAGAAGGTGAAGAGTTTTAGTTGCCGATTGGTTGATGGGTCTTTAAAGCCTCTGTCGTGAATATTTTTTGCCAGCCAGTCATCAAGGTATCTGTAGATAAAGGCTTGTATGAGACCATTGTAGTGGCATGGAAGAATAAGGGTAGAGTTTTCAGGCTTAAACCTGATTCTTAGTCTCACAAATTCTCCAAAAAATCTTTATGTATTTTACCATATTTTGGAGAAAAAATCAAGTGCCGGCTTAGGAGACGGGGCTGCCTTCTTTGACAGGGCGGTCAGTGGTGAGAATTGCCAGCTTGCCCTCCTCATCTTTAACCGCCAGAAGCATGCCATTGCTTTGAATACCTCGGATAGTCGCTGGTTGAAGGTTGGTAAGGACAATAATCTGCTTTCCGAGCAGTTCTTCCGGTTGATAGTAAGGTCTGATGCCGGCAACCAGTTCCCTCTTGTCTTCTGCGCCGCAATCAACGGTGAGAATGTAAAGTTTATCAGCAGAAGGGTGAGGTTTTACCTCCAAAATCCGGGCCGCTTTAATCTCCAATCTCTGGAAGTCTGTAAGAGTAATCACCTTTTTCCTTCTAATCTTCTTTCAGGAGACGGTGGTGCGATACCGGTCAATCAATTCGGCAACCTTTCCCTTATTCCAGCCGCTGACTTTGGAGAAGTAACCGGTAACCCGGGTAATGTGTTCCACATTCCTGCCTTGGTTGATTGCCAAGAGTAAGGTTTGAAGGTTGCTCTCTTCAATAACCTTACAAGGAAGAAAAACTTTTGTTTGTAAAATCCGGTCTTCCACCAGAAGGCCCTTTATTCCTTTCCATTCCGTCTCTTCAAATAGATAACGCTGCTGGTTTTCCGCCAATACCTTAGATAACTCTTTTAGTTCCATATCCCTCCTTTTGTATTGTTTTTACTCATCATTAAAACTGAGAAGAAAGACCCCTTGAGGAATCCTTTCTTTACAGAATGGGCACTCCTTGATAAGGCCTCGTAGCACCTTGCCACAGTCAAGACAGGTTGTGAATTCCGGACTGAAGGCTATCTGAGCGTTCTGGGTATGGAAGAATACCTTTTTGACAAAGTTGCTTAAGGAGGCTGGGTCTGGCTGGGACTCACCAAGCCAGACATGGGTAAGGGCTCCGGCTTCTATCAAGGGGTGAAAGATTCCTTCATTACGCACTTTTTCCATCGGTGTCAGGGGGACGGAGACATTAAAATAGGTAGAATTGGTATAGTAAGGCCCGCCAGTTTCTGGAGCACCTTTCACCACCCTTTGAGCCTGGAGAGGAAAGTGCGCCAGGTCAAGTTTCGCCAAACGGTAGGCAGTAGATTCTGCTGGTGTCTGTTCCAGAACAAACTTGATTCCCAACGCTTTTGTGTAATGCTGGCAGGCAAGATTGAGATGAGCCACAACCTTCAAGCCCAACCTCAGTGATTCTTCAGACTCGTGAAGTTCCTTACCCGTATGGTACTGGACCAACTCATTCAGTCCAAGAAGGCCGATAAGATAGGTTGCCCGGTGCATCCTTAAATAGGGTTCTCCATCCTGTTTCATTGTCAGAAGGGCAAGCGGACCTTTTTCTCCTAAAGAGAGAAGGCGTTTAATAAAAGACTGTTTCTGACAATGGGCTCTGACTGCCAGAGCCATTAGCCGGTCTATTTCCGAGAAGAGTTTCTCTTCGTCACCGGCAGCCCGGTAGGCAGCCCTGGGTAAGTTGAGGGTGACGTTCTGGAGGGCACAGAAACGCATCTTCCAGGGGGTTGCTGATTCTGAAAGGTCTTCCGAATTGAGGACAAAAGAGAGCCGACAACATTCTGAGACCTTAGCAGTTTTGCCACGGTCAAAGACAAAATAGGTATTTCCTTTTTCGGCAGCGACCTTACAGATGAGGTTTAAAAAGTCATCTGCTCCCTCGGTGACAAATAGTCTATTGGTCAGATGACAGAGCGGCTTGGGAAAGAAAAACGGTCTACCTAAACCGTCACCCTCCAGATAAACCTCAAAGAGCGCCCGGGCAAAACTCTGCGCTTCTTTTTGATAGTCGGCATAGGTTTTACCGGTCCCCTTTCCGCCCGGACCAAGCGCAGGGGTTTTAGCAAAATGGTCGGGTACCTCCCAGTAGATATTGATGTCGCTGAAGATTGCCTGTCCTCCTCGCGCAACCGCTTGCTGGCTATATTCATAAATCAACATTTGAGCAAGTTGTTTAATTTCACGCTCAGACATTCCTACCAGAAAAGGAGCAAAAAAGTAATTGACCGCATCCCAGCCGATGGCTCCAGCAAAATGTCCCTGAAGGGCAGCAGAAAACTTAACCATATGCGCCAGAAGTGTCTCCGGGTGTTTGGCTGGTTTGGCAATAGAGAGGGCATTGGGAAGAGAAAGCCCAAATTTCTTAACGTATTCCAATGATTGGCCGGAGCAATAGGGTCTGTCCACCATACCCAAGTCGTGCAGGTGAATATCTCCGGAAAGATGGCTATCAGCCACATCAGAGGAAAAGACCTCCAGAAGCGCAAACTCCTTTTTAATCGCTTCCGAAAGGGAGAGGTTGGTGGCCTCTGGGTTATGGGGAATATTGGCGTTTTCCTTATTAGGAAGGGTGATAACCTGCCGAACGTCAAACAGAGGCATCCCCAACCGGGTGTGGCGTCGCCTTTCCTCTTCAAAACCATATTCTACCAGTTTGGCATTGACCATTTCTCGGATGAGGGGAGCAGTAAGGGTTTTAATCTTAGAAGCAAGGATATCTTCTTCCACCTCCAGCGCAATGATTTCTGCTATGTTGCGGGAGATACCTGTTTCGCGACAAAGAGCCTGACTAATCCGCTCCCGGTTCCAAGTAACGATATCTTCTTCACTGGTGCGCACAAAGAGAGCCAGATCTGTGGACTCCTTTATCTTGGATATTTCGGTAGCAAGAAGTTTGGTCTCCTCAGGGATTATTCCAGAGCGAACCTGGCGCACCTTTGCTCGTCTCTGCCGGTAAAGAATATAGGCCTTGGCAGTTTTGGCATGGCCAGTCTTAATGAGCACCTTCTCTACGATGTCTTGAATCTGTTCCACGGTGGGAATGGAACCGGCAAACTCCCGGTTGAGATAAATGGTTACCGCATCAGATAGGTCTTCAGCCAGTTGTCGGTCTGCACCACCTACCGCTCGGGCGGCTTTAAAGATTGCTTCGGCAATCTTACTTTTTTCAAAAGGCACAATTCGGCCGTCACGCTTACGAATTTCCTTAACCTCGCCCATCTTTTTTTAATCGTGCAACCTCTTTTTCAAATTCCGTAACATCAGTAAATTGCCGGTACACAGAGGCAAAGCGAACATAGGCAACCTTATCTATTTTGGCAATATTCTGCATAACCAATTCTCCAATTCGGGCGGAGGGAACCTCTTTTTCGTAATGGCTCTTCAATTCTCCGCTGATGCGTTCCACAAGGTTTTCTATCTCCTGAATAGAAATAGGTCTTTTTTCAAAGGCTTTGGCAATGCCGTGGTGAAGTTTCTCTTTAGAGAAAGGTTCCCGCCGGCCATCCCTTTTTACCACCATAAGGGGTTTCTCTTCTATGGTTTCGTAGGTAGTAAAACGCCGGTTACAGGAAAGGCATTCTCTCCTGCGCCGGATGGCTTTGCCATCTTCCGAGAGGCGGCTATCAACAACCTTATCTTCCAGGTATCCACAGAAAGGACAACGCATCTTACACTTAAAACTATATATTGTATTTTATCATATTTTAAACCACAATATTTTGGTTGTCAAGTGATTGCAATTAAGCGCTAACAAATGTATAATGTATATGTTAGCGAAGGGAAAAATATGGGTTTCGTTCTGGTTTCAGACTTTCAGTCGGCTGGGGACCAGCCTCAAGCGATAGCCACCTTGGTGAAGAATCTCCGGGCAGGTGTAAGACACCAGACCCTTTTGGGGGTGACCGGCAGTGGCAAAACTTACACCATGGCAAGCGTGATTGAACAGATTCAGAAGCCTACGCTGGTCATTTCGCCGAATAAAACACTAGCTGCCCAGTTGTACAGTGAATTTCGCACCTTCTTTCCGCATAACCACATTGGTTATTTTGTAAGTTATTACGATTACTACCAACCGGAGGCATACATTCCTACCACCGATACCTATATCGAAAAGGATGTCTCTATTAACGAAGATATTGACCGACTCCGGATGTATGCAGTAAGTTCTTTAACCTCAACACCCTCCGATACAATTGTAGTGGCTACGGTCTCCTGTATTTACCCTTCTGGAGATCCAGACGATTATGCCGCAGTTACTCTCCATCTTGTTCAGGACCAGGAGATAAATAGCCGGGAAATAATGAGACGGCTGGTTGATATTCAGTATGAGCGAAATGACTTTGACTTAGCCCGCGGTCGCTTCCGGGTAAGGGGGAACCGGATAGAGATTATCCCTTCTTATGAAGAGAAGGCGCTGCGAATTGAAATGGTAGGGAACAGGGTTGCCAGTCTTTCCTACTTTGACCCGCTTTCTGGAAAGGAGACGGCAAAAGTAGAAGAGGTCTTTGTTTATCCAGCAAAACAGTTTGTGACAACCGAACCGAAGATGGAAAGGGCGCTAAAGACCATTAGAGAAGAACTAAAAGAAAGAGTAGAAGAACTGCGAAAAAAAGGAAAGATTTTGGAGGCTCAACGCCTGGAGCAAAGAACGAACTACGACCTGGAAATGCTGGAAGAGATAGGCTATTGCCACGGTGTAGAAAATTACTCTCGGCATTTTGATGGGAGACTTCCCGGAGAAAAACCATACTGTCTGCTGGATTTCTTTCCGGATGACTTTTTGCTCTTTATTGACGAAAGCCATATTACTGTGCCACAGATTAGAGGAATGTTTTTGGGCGACCGCTCCCGGAAAGAAACGTTGGTAGAGTATGGCTTTCGCCTTCCTTCTGCGCTAGACAACCGACCGCTGAAATGGGAGGAGTTTCAAAAATATATGCACTCGGTAGTCTTTGTCTCCGCAACACCCGGGGAATACGAATTACGCCTTTCGGGGGCAAGGTTTTTAGGAGATAAATCACCGTATATTGCGGAACAGATTATTAGGCCTACAGGTCTACTTGACCCGCCAATGGAAGTAAGACCTACCCAGAATCAGATTGACGATTTAATCGCGGAGATTAAAAAAAGGGTGGCGGCAAGGGAGAGAACGCTGGTGCTGACGCTTAGCAAAAGTACTGCCGAGGAACTGGCAGAATACCTTAAAAATCTTAATATTAAGGTGGAGTATATTCATTATGAGGTTGATACCTTTCGGAGGGTAGAGTTGCTTCGAGAGTTGAGAGAGGCGAAATACGATGTTCTGGTGGGAATAAACCTTCTCCGCGAAGGACTGGACTTACCCGAAGTGAGTTTGGTGGCCATCCTGGAAGCAGATAAGGAAGGGTTTCTCCGTTCGGAAACCTCCCTCATTCAGATTGCTGGCCGGGCTGCTCGTTCAATCAACGGCCAGGTTATTCTTTACGCGGATAAAATTACTAAGGCAATGGAGTTAGCGATAAAGGAAACAGAAAGGCGACGGAAGATTCAGATGGAGTATAATCGTGCTCATCAGATAACACCCCAGCCGATAAAGAAAGGCATCTATCAAGGAATTGAAGAGATTTTGAGTGAGTCGCCTAAAGTCTCCGATAAATTATTAGAGGAAGAGATTACTGACCGCAACCTCTCTTCCGTGATAAAAAGACTGGAGAAAGAAATGTTTAAAGCATCCCGAGAACTTGATTTTGAGCGCGCCGCCCGTCTCCGGGATAAAATTAAGGAGTTAAAAGGTGAAAAGGAGATCGAACTTTATCGCCGAAGAAGATGAGATAAAAAGGATTATTGAAATTGCCCTTGCAGAGGATATTGGATCCGGAGACATTACCACCAAACTTCTTCCTGAAAAAGCAAAAGTTGAGGCTGAGATTTATGCTAAAGAAAAAGGTGTGATCGCTGGTTTGAGAGTTGCCCAACAGGTCTTTGAAACCGTAGATGCCAGAGTTAGATTTCGGGCCTTGAAAAGGGATGGTGAACGAGTAAAAAAGGGTGAGCGGGTAGCAGAGATTATAGGTCCAGGAACTTCTATCCTTACCGGAGAGCGCACCGCCCTCAATTTTTTGAGTCACCTTTCCGGTGTTGCCTCTCTTACCGCTGAGTTTGTTAAAAGAGTTTCTGGAACCAGCACTTGGATTTTTGATACTCGGAAAACCACACCAGGATTACGAATTCTGGAAAAGTATGCGGTCAGAATTGGTGGTGGAGTGAACCACCGCCAGGGACTTTATGATGGAATCTTAATCAAGGACAACCATATCTCATTACTTGTTTCTTTTGGTGGATTTAAAAGAAGAACTTCTGCCATTACCTATCTTGTGAGTAAAGCCAAGGCTGTAGCCAAAGAAAAAGGGCTACCGGTGGAGATTGAGGTAGAAAACGAGAGAGAAGCAGAGAGAGCAGCAGGAGCCGGTGCCGAAATAATTCTTCTTGATAATCTGCCGCCGGAAAAAGTTTTGCGGATTAGACGAAACCTGAAGAAAAAAGGGTTTAAAGGAGAAATAGAAGTTTCCGGAGGAGTAACCTTAGACAACGTAACTCGTTATGCCAGGGCAGGTGTAGAACGAATTTCTATCGGCCGCCTGACGCATTCTGCTCCGGCGCTTGATTTTTCACTGGAAATAAAATGGCAAAAGAGAGAGTTTGGATAAAGACTTACGGTTGCAAGGTTAACCAATATGAAGGCCAGGTATTAAAAGAGAATCTGGAGAAAGAAGGATATAGTGTGGTTTCCGGTTTAGAAGAGGCAGACAGGGTAATAGTAAATACCTGTGTGGTCACTGAAAGGGCAGAGAAAGAAGGCATAAGGTTTATCCGCAAAGCGGTGGCTGTGGAAAAAGAAGTGCTGGCAACCGGTTGTCTTGCCCGATTGCCATTTCTCCCCTCAGCTATCTTGTCTGAAAGAGGGTGCAAGGTAAAAAAGATAGAAGAGATTCTGGAAGATTTTGCTTCTCCATTAAAAAGCATCTCTTATTTTGCTGGCCATTCCCGGGCCTTTTTAAAGGTAGAAGATGGGTGTGATAGACGATGCACTTACTGTTTGGTTTCCCGGATCCGTGGGGCGGTTCAGAGTAAACCAGTAGAGGAGGTTCTCAGCGAAATAGAGAGACTGGCAGATAGTGGCTATCGGGAAGTGGTTCTTTGTGGAATAAACCTTGGCCTTTATGGTCAGGACCAAAATAGTGACCTTGCCTCTTTAATAAGAAGGATTATTGATTATCCAACCCTACCGGGAGATTTGCGATTGCGGTTGAGTTCCTTAGAGCCAGACCTTTTAACCGAATTTCTAATAGACCTTATAGCGTCACAAACCCGCATGGTTCCCCATCTTCACCTGCCTCTTCAGTCTGGTTCGGAACGAATTTTAAAAAAGATGGGTCGTCCTTATAGTGTCGGTGCTTACTTAAATCTTATCGAGTTACTCCGCACCAAAATTCCCAATCTTATTTTGACCACCGATTTAATGGTCGGGTTTCCCGGTGAGACGGAAGATGATTTTGAAGAGACGTTGAAGGTGGTTGGCAAGGTTCAATTTGACAGAGTTCATATCTTTCGTTATTCCAAACGCCCCGGAACTCCTGCTGCCGAAATGGAGAACCAGATTCCGGAGATGGTAAAGGTTCAACGTGCACATCTTTTGCGAAATAGATGGAGATCGTAGTTGTCACCGGGAACCGCAAGAAACTGAAAGAGATTAAAGAGATTCTTGCTGGTCTTCCAATTTCGATTACCAGTTTAGCCGATTTTCCTTCCTTTCCAGAACCCACCGAGACCGGAAAGACCTTTGCGGAAAACGCGGAGATAAAAGCACGGTATTATGCCAAAAAGCTGAATAGGTCTGTTCTGGCGGAGGATTCCGGTTTGGAGGTTGAGTTTCTGAAGGGTAAGCCAGGTGTCTCTTCGGCGAGGTTTGCCGGACCAGCCAAAAGAGATGTAGAGAATATCGCTAAGGTATTAAAACTGATGGAAGGGGTTCCGATGGAGAAACGTCGGGCTGTCTTCACTTCCGTCTTCTGTCTGATTACTAAGGAGGGTGAAAGGTTTCTGTTTGAAGGTAAAAAAGAAGGGTTTATTACGTTAGAACCTAAGGGAAATAATGGGTTTGGCTACGACCCGATATTTTTGGTGCCGGAATTAAAAAAGACTTATGCCCAACTTTCTTTCAAAAGAAAGAATCTTATCAGCCACCGCCGCATCGCCTTAGAGAAAGTGAAGAAGTTCCTTGTGTTAAAATATAACCCAGTATGAACCAGATAATCATCTTTATCGTGGGAATAGTCTTGGGTGGAGTGGCTGTCTGGATAACCCGGAATAAGCAGATTTTAGATTCTGAAGGGAAGGCAAGGGCAGCGGAGAGTAGAGCGGAGGAACTGCGCCTTCAAATTCGGCAGAAAGAAGAGCAGATAAATCAGATTCAACTGGAACTGGCAAAACAACAAGAAGCAAGAGCGATTGCTGAAACTCGGTTACAAGAGGCCAGAGCCGCCTTAGAAGAAGAGAAAAGGATGCTTGCTGATGCGACAACAAGGTTGACCGATACCTTTAATGCGCTCTCCGCTGAGGCGCTCAAAAGCAATAACCAAGTCTTTTTGGACCTTGCCCGAAAGACGCTGGAAAACTTGATAACCGAAGCAAAGGGAAGTTTAGGCAGACATCAGGAAGCGATTGGTGGGGTCATAAAGCCACTCCAGGAAGCACTCCAACGCTACGAGACCCAGATTCAAGAGATGGAGAAGGAACGGGCAAGGTCTTATGGAAGTCTCATTCAGCACCTAAATGAACTCCGGTCTGCTCAAGAAAAACTTCAAAAAGAAGCCGCTTCGCTCTCTACCGCCCTCCGAACCCCTCAGGTTCGTGGTAGTTGGGGTGAAATTACCTTGCGCCGGGTGGTAGAAATAGCAGATATGTCCCCTCACTGCGACTTTGAAGAGCAGTTTTCTTTAGATACCGGTGAAGGCCGGTTGCGACCCGACCTCATCATCCGACTGCCGGGTGAGAGAATAGTGGCAGTAGACGCCAAAGCACCAATAGAACCTTACCGCAGAGCACTGGAGACTGATGATGAAGAAAAACGAAAAGTTGCGTTTGCTCAGTACGCAAAAGCGGTGCGAGAACATATGAAACGGCTCTCTTCCAAAGAATACTGGAAGTATCTTTCGCCCAGTCCGGAATTTGTGGTCCTTTTTCTGCCGGGTGAATCATTCTTCAGTGCAGCTTTGGAAGAGGACCGAAACCTTATTGAAGATGGGGTCAAAGCAAAGGTCATCTTGGCGACCCCTACCACACTTATAACCCTTTTGAAAACTATTGCCTATACCTGGCAACAGCAGGAAATCACTGAGAATGCACGACGTATCGGAGAGGCTGCCCAAGAACTTTTTGAACGTATTCTAAAATTTACGGAATATCTTAATGAGATTGGAAAAGGGCTAGAGAATGCAACCAAGTCTTACAATGCTGCGGTTCGTTCTTTTGAGAGCCGCCTTCTGCCCGGTGCGCGACAATTGAAAGAACTTGGTGCGGCGCCAGCGAATAGAGAGGTGCCGGAAGTGAAACCGGTTGATATTCCAGCGGAAGAGATTCTGAATAATGATAATAAAAAAGAAGACAAGAATTCGGAGAAAAAATGATGGTACCCGATAAAGCTGTGGGCATTGACTTGGGCGGAACACTCATAAAATTTGGACTGGTTAACAAAAACGGTGCAATCTTAAAAAGAGGCCAAAGGGAGACAGGCGTAGAAAAAGGCAGAGAAACAGTGTTAAGCAATTTAGAAGAGGCGATTAGAGAAACCATTTGCGAGGTACCGATTCCCGAATTGGGCGGAATCGGTATCGGTACACCCGGTCTGGTTGACAGAGACGGGGTGGTCTTTCAGGCACCAAACCTCCCTGACTGGAACAATTTGCCGCTGGCAGAGATCTTCCGAGAAAGATTCAACCTTCCCGTATATGTAGAAAATGATGTCAATACAATTACTTGGGGTGAGTATCTCTTTGGCTCTGGGAAGGGATACCGGACCATCGTCTGCATCACTCTGGGGACAGGCTTGGGTGGAGGGGTGGTGGTGGACGGAAAACTTTTGCGCGGGGGAAACTATTCCGCAGTGGAGTTGGGTCATATTACCATTAGTGCTCGGGGCCCACGTTGCGGATGCGGCAACCGGGGTTGCGTAGAGGCTTACGTTGGTTCGGCCCGGATTGTAAAAACGACCATCAGACACATCAAAAAAGGCGCCCGGTCAATAATTCCGAAAATGGTGGGGGGTGATCTAAAAAAGATTACACCCAAACTCATCTCTCAAGCGTACCAGAAAGGGGACTGGCTGGCAGGCCATATCTGGGAAGAAGTAGGTAAGGCGGTCGGTACGATGTTGGCTGACATGGTAAATATTTTCAATCCGGAAGTGATTATTATTGGTGGGGGGGTGGCTCAGGCAGGAAAACCGCTTTTTGACGCTGTGGAAAGGACCATCAAAGAACGCGCCTTTCCTATTTTGAGCAAAGGAGTGAAACTTCTACCTGCTTCTCTTGGTCCGGAAAGCGGGATTGTAGCAGCTGCCAGCCTGATTTTCCAAAGATAGATTTTATGAAAGGAATGATAAAGAAGATAAAAGAGTTGCAAGCACGGAAGAAAGCGATCATCCTGGCTCATAATTATCAACCAGCGGAAATTCAGGAGATCGCCGACTATCTTGGGGATTCATTGGACCTTTCTCGGAAAGCGGCAGAAAGTGATGCCGAGGTGATTGTCTTCTGTGGAGTGCGATTTATGGCTGAGACCGCTAAAATCCTTTCACCGCAAAAAAGAGTTTTACTACCAGATTTAGAAGCAGGCTGTCCTCTGGCAGATATGGTAACACCCAATGATATTCAGAAAAGACGTGCCGAATATCCTGGTGCGGCAGTAGTCACTTATATCAACTCTTCCGTTGAGGTCAAAGCGGTCAGTGATTATATCTGTACTTCTTCCAATGCTTTAAATCTGGTGGAGAAGATTCCGGAAGAGACTATCCTTTTCTTTCCGGATCAGAACCTGGGTGATTTTGTCCAAGAAAAGACTCAGAAAAAGATGATTTTATGGCCTGGTTACTGTCCTACCCATATGGTATTTTTGACCGAAGAGTTGGAAGGACTGAAGCAGCAAAATCCGGATGCAGTGTTAATGGTTCATCCCGAATGCCGAAAGGAGATAAGGAGGATGGCTGACCTAATTCTTTCTACCGGAGGCATGGTTCGCTGGGTAAGAGAACATAGTCCCAAAACAGTGATTGTGGGAACGGAAACGGGAATGATTAACAGGTTAAAACGGGAAAATCCAGCGATAGATTATCTTCCCGGTTCCAACCGCGCGGTTTGTCCCAATATGAAAAAGATAACGCTCGAAAAGGTCCTATGGAGTCTTAAGGAGATGGAACCGGAGATAACCATTCCGCCTGCTATTGTAGAAGGTAGCAGGAAAGCGTTGGAACGGATGCTCCAATTTTAAACGAGATGAAAGAGAGGAATTAATGACCAGAAAAGAACTGAATCTGGCAATTTTTGAAGGCACCGCCAAAAGCGTCCTGTGGCAGCCGCGTCTGGAAACCTGGATTAGCCACCATCGGGAGTGCGGGACAATGCCTGCGGTTTTTAAAGAGATGGATGACCTGGAAATCTACGATGCTTTGGGTTGTTCAGTGCGTTATGCTGCATCCGCAGGGCTGGAAAGTTATGAAATACGAGAGGAGATGGTTACTGTAGAAGAAAGACATCCCGAACACACCGTCCGGATTGTCAGAACACCTTTGGGTGAACTCCGCACAGTCGAGAGAGTTATCTGGAAAAACGGCCGGGTGGTCAACAGCCGCATAGAGGAGTTTGCGGTGAAGTCTGTGGAAGACCTTAAAGTATTAACAGACCTCATCAACCGTCAGCAATTTTGCGCTAATCTGCCGGCATTTGAAAGGGCGGTAAAAAAGATGGGCTCCCGGGGCGAACCAACCATTTATCTTTCCAGTTCTGGCTTTACCGACCTGATTAAGTGGTGGAGCGGTCTGGAAAACGGCTTTTACCTGCTTTATGACCATCCGAGAGAGGTGGAGGTATATCTGGAAGCCTGCGAGCGTCGGGACGAAAGGATGTTAGATGCTGCATTGCAACTTCCCTGTCGCATCTTTAATCTGGGGGACCATGCGACCAACGAATTTACGCCACCGCCGATTCTCAAAAAGTATCTGATTCCAAGGTGGCAGAGGATAGCGGAGCGTCTCCATAAGGAAGGCCGTTTTGTCCACTCCCACTGGGACGGCAACGCCCGTCTAATCCTTCCTTTTCTGAAGGAGACTAATTTGGATGGAGTGGAAGCACTTACACCGGCACCGATGGGCGATATAACCATCAAACAGATTAAGGAAGCGGTAGGGGATAAAATGGTTCTCCTTGACCTTCTTCCAGCCATTGATTTTCTGGAAAACTATCCACTGGACAGATTGCTCGACTTTACAAAAGAAGTTATCGATACTTTTGCGCCCAGGCTCATCCTGGGAATATCCGATGAGCTTCCTCCGTCGGGTCAGATAAAAAAAGTGGAGGCGATCTCAGAGTTAGTAGATAAGATTTGTGGCCTTGCGGAATAGTATCAGTTCAATGATTTTCAAGGAGGTTTTATGGTGAATGGAGGAATTCTTTCGGATTTGTGCTGGATGCAACCCAATGCAACGAAAAGAATTTCCAGTTATGATAAGACTGGTCGCAACAATGACTTCTGGCGAATTCAATCTGGAGAGTGCAAAAAGATTGCTGAAATTGACGGTCCTGGTTGCATTACCCATATCTGGATGGCCCAAAGGGGAGCCTCACCCTTTATGTCTTTCACCTTACCAATCCGGTCCGCTTTAAAAAATCGATACTGGTTACTATTGAGCACGGGCACGGTAATCACACGGCAAACGACTACTCAAGTACTGCCTACTGGTATCAATTGGAGCCGCATCAATCCTTTTTCTTATTACCTGTGGAAGAGAGGCTTCCGTCGTTACTCGCTTTTTCCAGCCCAATCAGCCGACCAACCCAAAAGAGAAGGATAGTGATAACTGATGAGATGAGAAGAATGAAGAAAAGGTTTGGTAAAGGAGACAATAATGGATAAAGTGAAAGTGGGATTTATCGGCGCAGGGGGGATAGCAAATTTTCATTTGAGCCAGTTATCACGAATGGAAGATGTGATAATCACTGCCGTCTGCGACCTGGTTGAGGAGAAGGCACAAGAAACCAGCAGGAAGTTTGGAGGTAGGGTTTACGCCGATTACTACCAAATGTTTGAAAAAGAGCAATTGGATGCGGTCTATATTTGTGTTCCTCCTTTTGCCCACAAGGACCAAGAGGTAATCGCCTGCCGCAAAAAGATTCCTTTCTTTGTGGAAAAACCGGTAGCTTTATCTCTGGACAAAGCCCAGGAAGTGGAAAGAGAAGTAAGAGATTCAGGTGTAATTACCTCTGTTGGCTATTTACTTCGCTATATGGATATTGTGGATAGAACCAAGAAGATTCTTAGCGGTCGTCCGCTGGCTCTGATAAGCGGAAGATACTTCGGAGAAATTCCTCCGGCAGACTGGATAATCAAAAAGGACCGGAGTGGTGGACAGTTAGTGGAACAGGCAACCCATATTGTCAACCTGATGGTCTATTTTGGCGGAAAGGTTACCGAGGTTTACAGCCAGCCATTTACCGGACTGATTAAAAAACGGCTTCCGGAATTTGACGTAGAAGATGCTAGCATTACCCTCTTGAAGTTCGAAACCGGAGCAATAGGTAGCATTGTCTGTACCTGGCTTGGTTTTGGATATTATTCTTCCCTGGAACTCTTTTCCGATGGTTTGGAGATCAGGTTGGATCCCATTACCACGATGCAGGTGCTCACTGCTGACCAGAAAGAGGAATATTTAGTAAAAAATGACTACGGTTTTATAGAAAACCGTAATTTCATTGAGGCAGTCAAGACCGGAAATAAAGATTTAATCCGTTCTGATTATTACGACGGAATGAAGACGCTTGAAATTACATTAGCCGCGGGTAAATCTATGGAGACCGGGCAACCGGTAAGACTGAAATGAAGTATCTTTTGATTATTGGGGATGGAATGGCTGATTACCCCATTCCCGAACTGAACTGGAAGACGCCCTTGGAGGTCGCACCCACGCCCAATATGGATATGCTGGCCCAACAGAAAGGGGTACTGGGCATGGCCAAAATCATTCCCCGGTTCGTCACTCCTGCCAGCGATACTGCTTTTCTCTCTATAATGGGCTTCAACCCCAGGGACCACCATCCAGGAAGAGGGCCCCTGGAAGCGATAAATCTGGGAATTGACCTGAAAGAGAACGAGGTTGCCTTTCGGGTTAATCTGGTGACGATTGACGACGGGAAAATGGCCGATTATTCTGCTGGGCACATTAAGACCGAAGAAGCAGCGGAACTGCTGGCTTTTCTTCAAAGGGAAATTGGTTTAGAAGGAATAACCTTTTATCCTGGCAAAAGTTACCGGAACCTAATGGTCTTAAAGGAACCTGTCTTTGATTGGAGAAAACTGGTGACCGTCCCCCCCCATGATATCCAGGGTAAGCCGGTTGCTGACTTTCTACCCAGAGGAGAGGGTGAAATTTTTATTAATAGTTTAATAAAAAGGTCAGCGCGCCTCCTAACAAACCACCCCATAAATAAAACCAGGATTGACCTTGGAGAAAATCCTGCAAACTCCATTTGGCCCTGGGGACAGGGAGGAAAAGCCCTCCTTCCTCTTTTTCGGAAGCGATTTGGAATGGAAGGTGTGGTGGTATCCGCAGTAGATATCGTAAAAGGGATTGGTATGGCCGCTGGACTGGAGATAGTTAATGTTCCGGGGGCAACCGGGTATCTTGATACCAATTACGAAGGGAAGGTATGCGCTGCCATTGAGGCCTTAAACCGGGTAGATTTTGCTATTTTGCACATTGAGGCGCCGGACGAAACCAGCCACATGGGAGATGTAAAACTTAAAATAAAGGCAATTTCGGATTTTGACCGCCGAGTAGTTGGACCGGCGGTCACTGCCCTTCGGGAGGCCTACCCAGAATCTAGGGTAATGATAACCGCAGACCACATTACTTCTCTTCGCCATAAGACCCATACTCCTGACCCGGTTCCCTTTCTTCTTTTTGGAACGGGTGTGAAAGGGAAGGGCGCTCCTTCTTTTTGCGAAAAGCAGGCGGCAGCAAGCCGTCTTTATCTGAAAGAAGGGTGGAAGATTCTTAACCTCTTTTTTGACCAATGGCAAAAGTGATTATTGGCTTTGGCTCTAACTTAGGGAATCGACGCAAGAATATAGCTGCCGCCTTTGCGCTCCTTTCGCAAAGAGCCAAGATTATAAAAATATCTTCTCTGATAGAATCGGTACCAGCGGAAGGCGTTTCCGGAGATCAATTTCTGAATGGAGCCGCCCTGATAGAAACCAACCTTAAACCCGGCGCTCTCTTAAAACTCCTTCAAGAAGTAGAAAAGGAAATCGGCAGGCCCAGGCGACATAGAACAAAAGAGGCCAGAGTCATTGACCTTGATATTATCTATTATGAAGATCGGGTGATCAACAAAACTGGCCTTAAAGTTCCACACCCTTGCAGGCTAAAACGGCCATTTGTGATGAAACCAGCAGCCGAAGTGGCACCGGACTATTGTGACCCGGTTCTTAAAAAAACTTTGGGGGCGATTGCGAGTGAAATGGAAACCCTCTTTAGATGAGGAAAGAGATGGTGGTCGTATACACAAAATCTGATTTGAGAAGACGGATTACTTCCGCCAAAAAATCTGGCAAGAAGATTGGGTTTGTTCCCACTATGGGTGCTTTGCACGATGGCCATCTCCAGTTGATAAAAGCCTGTGTAGCTGCCAATGACTTTTCGGTAGTCAGTATCTTTGTTAATCCTATCCAGTTTGGTCCTGGAGAAGATTATCAAAGATACCCCCGGAACCTCAACAATGACCTGCGCTTATTAAAAGATACTGGTGTAGATATCGTCTTTGCTCCGAAAGTAAAAGAGGTCTATCCCCAAGGCTACCGTACGTTTGTTCAAGTAGAAGGACTTTCCGAAAAGCTGTGTGGTAAATACCGACCCGGACATTTCCGCGGGGTGGCTACTGTGGTTCTTAAACTCTTTAATCTGGTTCAGCCGGATCAGGCTTATTTCGGGTGGAAAGACGCACAACAGTTAATTATCGTCAGAAAGATGGTGAAAGACCTGGACCTTCCAGTCAAAATCATTGGTTTGCCTACTGTTCGGGAGCCTGATGGGCTGGCGATGAGCTCTCGTAATCGTTACCTCTCTGGGGCAGAGAGGAGCCAAGCGCTAATTCTCTACCGGAGCCTGCAACAAATTAAAGAGGCGGTAGAAAAGAAGGAGAAGGATTTAAAAGAAGCGATTGCCCAGGTGCGCTCCTCATTAAAGAAGAACCGTTTTGTGAAACTCCAATACTTGGAAGCGGTTGACCTTTCCACCTTAGAGAGCGTAGAGAACAGCTCCGCTGTAACTTTTAAGAAAGTCTTGGTCGCAATAGCCGCTTTTGTCGGTTCCACCCGATTGATTGATAATGTAATCTTAAAAATTCCTTCTTCCCGGAATAAAAAGGCAGCACATAAGGATGGAAAAGGATGAGTACTATCTGAAAAAAGCCCTACGTTTAGCCATCAAAGGAAAGGGGCTGGTCAGTCCCAACCCTATGGTCGGTGCTATCTTAGTAAAAAACGGTCGGATAATCGGAGAAGGATGGCACCGATTTTGGGGTGGTGACCACGCGGAGATTGAAACTTTAAAAAACGCCCGAGAATCGCCTTGCGGAAGCACACTTTATATCACCTTAGAACCCTGCTGCCACTTTGGAAAGACCCCCCCTTGTACCGAAGCGCTCCTTAAAAGAGGGATTAAAAAGGTGGTTGCGGCAACGGTTGACCCTAATCCTCTTGTGGCCGGAAAGGGCTTTGCCTGCTTAAAAAGGGGTGGAGTTGAGGTGAAAACTGGTCTATTGGAAGAGGAGGTCTGGAGGATAAACTATGCTTATTTCACCTGGATAAAAAAAAGGAGACCGTTTATAGCCATGAAGATTGCCCAGAGCCTTGATGGCAAGATTGCAAGCAGAAGGGGAGTTTCAAAATGGATCACTGGTGAGAAGGCGCGAAGTTTCGCACACAATCTCCGGTTTGAGTATGATGCGGTTCTGGTGGGAATAAATACCGTTCTATGCGATGACCCTTTACTTGACTATCAACCTCCGAAGTTGCCACAGGAGCTTATTGAACACAAACGTTACTGGAAGATAATCTTGGATAGATACGGCCAGCTACCGCTAACAGCCAGAATCTGGAAAGGGAAGGGCAAGATAATTTTGGTAACTACCAGCAAAGCCTCCAGCCGGCGCCTCACTGCCTTGGAAGAAAAGGGTGCAAAGGTTATTATTGCTGGCCAAAAGAGAGTTGCGCTGGAAAGGCTGGTTGAAAACCTTTATCAAGAACAGGTGGGTATGGTTTTAGTAGAGGGAGGCTCAGAAGTAAATGGCTCTTTTGTTGATGCCAACTTAGTTGACCGGGTCTATCTCTTTCAGGCGCCTCTGATTATGGGTGGTAGAGAGGCAAAGAGTTCAGTCGGTGGAGAAGGGTTTTCTTCACCCCAGAGGAGTCTACATCTTAGACTCTTGGCAAAGAAACGTCTCGGTAAAGACCACTTGTTTGTCTATTCTTCAGAGGGTAATTGACTATTGTTGCCTTCGTTGGCTTCGTGTTATCATATTTTAATAAGGAAGAGAATGTTTACCGGGATTATTGAACAGCTGGGAAGGGTTAAAGAAATCTTTCCGGAAAAGGGAATCATGGTTCTGGAAACAGAGATTTCTGACCTCAAACCAGGGGAGAGTCTTTCGGTAAACGGCATCTGCCTTACTGCAAGCCGGGTTGATAAAAAGACTGTCTGGTTTGATATCTCTCCAGAAACCCGACGCAGAACCACTATCGGAAATTTGAAGACCGGTCAGAAGGTAAATCTGGAAAGGGCGCTAAAATTGAGTGACCGCATCGGTGGGCATTTGATCACCGGACATATAGACAGTAAAGGAAGGATTTTATCCCTAAAACAGACTGGAGCCGGAAGAGAGATGACCATTCTTTTCCCGGCAGGACTGAGAAAATACATTGTTCCGAAAGGTTCAATCGCTGTAGAAGGTGTGAGTTTAACCGTAAATAAGGTTTCGGGAAACAGGTTTTCTGTCGTTCTGGTGCCCTACACACTTCAGCAGACTACTTTCAATGAAAAACGAGTGGGAGAAGAAGTGAATATAGAGGTGGACATCATTGCTCGTTATCTTAAAAGTGACCTGCGGTAAATAAAGAGGTAAAAGAAGAAGTTTTTATGGATATAATCAAAAAGGCGGCCGCGTATTTAAGAGCTGGAAAATTTATAATCTTGGTGGACGATAAAAACCGAGAGAATGAAGGGGACCTTATCCTTGCTGCGGAAAAGGTCAGTCCGGAAGCCATCAACTTTATGGCTTCCGTTGCCAGGGGGTTGATCTGTGTTGCTATGGAAGAAGAACGTCTGGAGAAGCTTAAATTGAAGCCGATGGTTGCTGAGAGTACAGCGCTTCACGGAACCTCCTTCACCGTTTCAGTTGATGCTAAAAAGGGTGTGACCACCGGAATCTCTGCGGCAGACCGTGCCACCACCATCAAAACGCTTATTTCTCCAGAAACGGAGCCGGAAGACCTTGCTCTTCCCGGACATGTCTTTCCTTTACGCAGCCAAAAGGGTGGTGTTCTGGTCAGGAGTGGTCATACTGAAGCCGGTGTTGACCTGATGAAGATAGCCGGACTATATCCGGCGGCGGTTATCTGTGAAATCATGGCTGAGGATGGCCAAATGGCACGAATGCCAGAATTAAAAAGGCTGGCAAAAAAATACGGAATGCTCATCGTTTCGGTGGCTGACGTGATTGCTTGCCGGAGAAAAAAAGAAAAACTGGTCAACAAAATTCTGGAAGTCTCCCTGCCCACCAACTTAGGAGATTTTACACTCCACCTGTACGAATCATTGATAGAAAAAGAGCATCATCTTGCCTTAAGCCAGGGCAGTTTACGCCTTAAAAACAGCAGAGACAGCATTCTGGTAAGGGTTCACTCTCAATGCCTGACCGGCGACATCTTTCACTCTTTACGCTGCGATTGTGGAGAACAACTCCATCGCTCTCTGGAGATGATTGCTGCCGAAAAAAGAGGCGTTTTACTCTATATGCGGCAGGAGGGTAGAGGGATTGGTCTCCATAACAAGTTGAGGGCATATCGGTTGCAGGAACAGGGTTTGGATACGGTGGAAGCAAATCTGGCTTTAGGTTTTCCCGAAGACCTTCGGGATTATGGAATAGGTGCTCAGATTCTTAAAGACCTGGGGCTTTCCCAAATAAGACTTTTGACAAACAACCCGAAGAAGATTATCGGCCTTTCTGGATATGGAATAAAGGTGATAGAAAGGGTTCCAATAGAAATTCCGGCAACCAATTATAACCGTCGTTATCTGGAAACAAAAAAGACAAAATTGAAACATCTTCTGAATATTTGAGAGTGAAACGGAGGAGAGGATGAGCAAAGAATTGATCGGCATTCTGGATGGAAAAGGTAAGCGCATAGGAATAGTGGTTAGCCGCTTTAATGAGTTGATAACAAAGCAGTTGCTGGAAGGAGCGTTGGACTGCCT
>CAZPLE010000116.1:0-3028 GCA_964587375.1 uncultured bacterium | reverse complement strand
ATCCTTCTCTTGAAACAGAAGCAGTGTTAATCTTCCCGCAAGGGCTCCTTCCTCAGGTAAGGCCTGAATCCCCAGGGTTTTCTTCAATTCACCCAGAGAGAATTTATTCAGATCAACGCCAAGTTTACCGGTCTGGCCCTTAACCTCAATCTGCCCCGAAAGAGTAATTTCTCCGACCCGGTCAATATTAACTCGAATATTGGAAAGGTGATAAGAACCAGTACCGAAGGTGGCGATTATCCGTCCGGAGATTCTTAAAGGCTTGGAATCTGCGGAACCTAAATTCCCTCTGCCCGCAAGAGCAATCAATTGTGAATTTAAATTGCTCCTGCCGGCGGTGGTAGCGACGGTAAGGTCTCGGAGAGAAAGAGAAACTGGTGGGTGCTCCAATTTATCAATTACTACCCGGTCAATCTGTAAACCCGGGCCGGGGATTAAAATTGGGTGTACCAAACGAACTTTTCCTTGACTTCCCAGGTTTATTCGCCAAGCAATGAGGTCTCCGGCAATTTCTGGTAGGTGATAGCCTATCTTTAACGCAGTAAGTCCGCACCCAAAAATAAGAAGGAGAAAGAGGGGTCTTTTCATTATCTTTGATAATACCATACTGGAAGGGATGTTGCCAAAAATAATAAGAAATAATAAGAAAAGGAAATTTCCTTTCTCCTTAAGGTTCTTGGTTATCCCCCCGGTAAAACGGAAAGAAGAGGGTAAAGGTGGTGCCCTTATTAACCTCGCTCTCCAGTTTTATCTCGCCAAAATTTGCTTCTACCAGGTCTTTAACGATGGAAAGCCCCAGCCCAGAACCTTCTTTTTTGGTAGTAAAGAACGGTTGAAATATCTTGTTCAAATTCTCCGGAGGTATCCCCACTCCAGTATCAGAAATTTTAACCACTGCCTTTTCGTCTTCCAGTCTAGTCTCTATGATGATCTTCTTTTCCTTATCAAGTGCATCCAGGGCGTTCCCGATAAGATTCAGGAATATCTGTTGCAGTTGGGTTTCATCAGCCATAATAGGAAGGAATGGTTCGTAAAAGTTCTTTTTCAATTCTATGTTTTCCCTGGTAAATCGATAATGAAGAAGTGCCAGGGAACTATCCAGAAGAGAGTTGATCTCTACCTGTTTTGGTACCGGAGGTCTATTCTGGCTTAACCGTTTTAAGCCCTCAATAATTTGGTAGGCCCTGGACGCCTGATCCTTCACTCTCTTTATAGCAACTTTGGGATCTTCTACACCCATCTCCACCAGTTCTCCAAAACCCATGATTACAGTAAGGGGGTTCTTCAGTTCATGGGCTATACCGGCAGAAAATTTTGCAAGGGAAACAATCTTTTCGTGGAGAATAAGGCGCTGTTGTGCCCTTTCCAGTTTCTGGTGTTCAATGAGAAGGTTTTCATAAAGAAGAGCATTGTAAAGAGCGACGCTCAAAATACGGCACATTGTTTCAAAAAAACTTATTTCGTCTCGCGTAAAGGTGGGGTCTAAAGATTCTCTAAAGACCAATAACGCGCCCATCTCCTTATCTTTTGTTCTAAATGGGCAGCACAGAATTGAGGTTATTCCCCTTCCAGCAAAAATTCCTTCCAAGAAGGCTTTGTCGGAATCTCGGGAGAGCGTAATGCAACCTTCTCTTTCCCTCCCCACTCCTTGAACAATCTTAAGGAAGCCGTCCCGGAGTCCCTCAATCATTGTCGGTTCTGAAAGATATTCCCCGGAGAGTAAAAATTTTCCCTCCTCAGTTCTGGAATAAGAAAAACCGCCTTTTGCCTTCAACAGGTCAACCGCTATTCGGGTAATTCTCTTCAGCAGTTCCTGGGAATTGAAGAGAGAGTTGATCAGGTTTGAAATTTGAGCCAGAACCTCCAGTTTTTGAGTTCGAGTGTAAAGTAGCCTTTGGAGTTTCAAGCTCTTTACCAGTGCTGCTGTCTGATTGGCAATTGAGACTAGCAGGTCCATGTCTTCGTTGGTGAAAAAGACCTCTTTTTCCACATTGGAAACATTGATAACCCCTATGACCTCATCGGCTATCTTCAGTGGAACAGACATGGCTGATTTCACAGATGGCTTATTTCCTTTAAACCGTGGGTCCTTTATCTCGCCGTTTAAGATCAGTGGTTTACCGTTTCTGGCAACCCAACTGGAAATGCTATCGCCGTCCAGTTTAAGCCGCACATTCTTTACTATCTCTTCTGGCAGACCATAGCTAACTTCCATCCGCAACTCTTGTAACTCCTCATCCAGAAGGAGGAGGGAGGCTATTTCTGACTTGAGTCCGAGAGCAATGGTTTTCATCACATTCTGTAAGATTGCGGTTAAACTCAGTTGTGACGTTATAATATTCTCAACTTCTACCAGCAACTCAGACTTCTTTAGTTCTCTCATAAAGCATTCCTTTCTCCAAATAAGGATAACCTGAAAAGAATATTTTTGTCCAGTAGTTTAAACCAATGATGTGCAACCCTTTCTTCTTAATTAAATGCCCGCTGGACTTGATTTTCTTTTTATATTAATGTTATAATCCTCAAAAAATAAAAGAAAGGAGGGAGAAAGATGGGAACGATCCTGTTAAAAGGAGCGGTTAAGCGAAAAGAGGGTTATCTTTACTACGTAGATGGGAAAGGAAACGTCTGTGAAGCGAAGATGGCCCGGGGAGGAAAAAAGAGAAAGAAGGCGAAAGGTAAGAAATAAACCCAGACATTAACAATCTTTAACCCTCAAATTTAGAAAAACGCTTTACTTATTCTGTTGCTTTTTCTGGCTGGCAAAAGAGAGGCAGAGGTCATTTTATTTAATTGTCTGACAGAAAAAGGAAGATATATATTATTTTTACTTTTTGACCTTCCTGTCGTGGTCCTCGATGATATAAATGCTGGCTAAAGTAAACTCGTTGACCATCTGGGGAATTGAAGGCTACCCGGTGGAAGTAGAGGTTGATATTGGTCGGGGACTCCCAGGTGTTTCGGTGGTGGGGCTGCCAGACCAGCCGGTAAAAGAGAGCAGAGATAGAATAAAACCAGCCATCAAGAA
>CAZPLE010000115.1:0-6252 GCA_964587375.1 uncultured bacterium | reverse complement strand
ACATTAGACCGCAGGACTTTGTTCCAGGGCTGCTGGGTGCCCGATTGGTCTTTGTTGCAATGGCACTTACCATCTTTTACTGGATAATGACCGAGGTCCAGCGCCGGACAACAAAACTGTTTAATCTTACCCAGGATTTCTGGCTCTTTGGTCTGGCAGTAGCGGTCTTAATCTCTACCTTTAAGATAAACTGGCTCTCTTATACCCTTAATACTCTGGTAGAGATGAGCAAACTGCTCGCTTTTTACTTTATGGTCTCCTTTATCATTGACAGTGAGAAGAGGTTAGAGGTTTTTGTGAAATTTCTGGTCTTTTTCACGATGGCTGTTTGTTTCGTTGCCGCGCTTCAACCGTTCGGCATAGATATCTTCAAAGTAGGGATGTCGGAAGACCGAATTCAAGGGGTGGGTATCTTCCAGAATCCCAACTACCTTGCCTATTCAGCCATCTTTGCTTTACCGTTTGCCTATAATCTCCTTGTTCGCTCCCAAGGCTTTGCCAACCGGATGCTGGGCTTTTCAGCCCTCAGCGTATTAGTCTGGGCCATCTTTCTCACTAAATCCCGGGGTGGTTTTATCTGTTTTGTCTTAACGATGCTTTTCACCATTGGACAAACCAGGGGCAGAGTCTTTCGGCTACTGGTTAATCTCTTTTCCGTCTTGATCATTCTTTTAGCAGTTACTAACGGCTTTGGACGAATGGGAACACTGCTCAATATGCAGCAAGATTCCGCAATTATGGATAGGGTTGAAGCCTGGTATGTTGCTATTCAACTGTTTAAAGAATCTCCTTTGACCGGTATTGGTTACGGACGTTTTGAAGAATACTCCCGGAAGGCGGCTCATAGTTCCTTTGTTCAGATTGGCGTGGAAAACGGAGTTATAGGCCTCTTCCTCTGGGTTGGTTTTCTTTACTTTTTGCTCAAGAGAACTAAATGGTTAGTCTCTCATTCTTCTCTCTCTAAAACTTATTTTTTGAGTCTGGAAGGAACGCTTTTTGCGTATCTGGTCACTTCCTTCCTGGCAACGATGGGTTTGCGAATCACCCTCTTTATTATCGGAGGATTGGTGGCAGCAGCCGAAAGGATGGAGCTGAAAAAAGAGAACTTAAAGAGAGAAGAAAAGATGGTTCTTACCAGTTCTGGTTTTTTCCAACCCAGAGAGATAAGAAATATCCTGGCAGCCACAGTTGGAGTTGTTTACCTCTGGCATCTTTTAATAAAGGCTATCGGATGAAACCCAGAATAACGCACCTGCTCTTCTCCTTGGCACCCGGAGGAATGGAGAATGGAGTGGTAAACACTATTAATCTTCTTCAGAAGGAGTTTGACTTTTCTGTCATCTGTTTGGAGAGAACCGGTTCGTTTGAAAAAAGGCTTCCCCCAAATGTCCGGGTATACCAGTTACACAAAAGACCGGGCAAGAATCTCTGGATAGCCTTCCGGATAAGAAAGATCCTTGTCACCGAAAAGACAGAGATAATTCATACCCATAACTTTGCCACCCACCTTTACGGCACCCTTGCTGTTCTGGGAAAGAAAATTAGAGTAATCGCCGGAGAACATGGAGAACTTTATTTAAGGCCCCGGACAAGAGAAGACCTCTTTTTGAGAAAGGCCCTGGCATTAAGAACCACAAAGTTTCACGCCGTTTCTGATTCCCTCCGCCAGAGACTGGCGGTCCTGACCGGATTTGACCCTAAAAAGATAGCCTTGACACCCAACGGCGTTGATACCCAACTCTTCCAACCCATACCGAAAAGAGAGGCTGAAGCAGCATTGGAGTTGACACCATCTCGCTTTACGCTGGGGGTGGCTGGAAGGTTAATACCATCCAAGAACCACCGCTTCCTCTTCCAGGCGCTTTGCGAGATAAAAGACCGCCTTCCAAAATTCCGGTTGTTGGTGGCTGGCGACGGACCATTAAAAAAAGAACTTCTCAAAACGGGTGCCTCTCTTGGACTTAAAGACTATCTGGTCTTTCTGGGCCACTGTTCAAAGATGCATCTCTTCTATCCGGCTCTGGATCTGCTTGTCCATCCCTCTCTTTCCGAAGGTTTCAGTAACGTGATTCTGGAGGCAATGTCCTGTGGGGTACCGGTACTGGCTGCTGATATCCCAGCCAATCAGGAAGTGATAGAAGAGGAGTATGACGGTTTTTTCTTTAATCCTGCAAAACCTTTTACCCTTTCAGAAAAGATCTTTTACTTAACACAGAGACCAGAGAGACTTTTTTCCGCTGGCCAGAAAGCGCGGGCAAAAATTTTAGCCCGATACCCCTTAAAGAAGATGGTGGAAGATTATCGACGGCTCTATTGGCAGGTCTTAGAAAAAAATGAAGATTTTGGAAGTCCTCTTCCTCCACCCAAGAATACCGGGTGGTTATGAAGCATTTTTGACCCAATTGGCGAAAGAGGCAAAAAAGAGAGGGGACCATCTCTTCTTTCTCTTCCCTTCCCCGCCTTGCCAGGAAATGGAAGAGGTTCTGGAAAAGACCGGGGTGGAGTATCGGGTTGTGCCGGGTTGGGCCTCTGGAAAGGAACGGTTAAAACAAAGCAACAAAGCACTCCTTTTTTATCTTATCGGCCTCTTTAAAAGAGAGCGTTTTGACCTTGTTGACCTGCACTTCTGCCAGCCGGGCTGCATCTTCCTGATAGCCTCCTACCTGAAATCTATTTCCAGAAAGACTAAGGTTGTTGTCCATATTCATCACGAAATAAGAGAACCTACCTCTCTTTGGAAAAGATACTTTTCCCGAATCAAGATGGTCTCTTGGGTAGTAGACTCTTTGGTGGTCCTCTCAGGTAAAGCGAAAGATGTCTTGTCTTTACGCGGAGTACCACCAAAAAAGTTAGTGGCAATCCCAAACGGTGCCCGAGACGCAACCGGCTGGCTTTCCAAAAGAACTAGGCCAGTACCTCTGTCCAGAGAAGAGAAAAGGGAGGTTTCCATCCTTAGTATTGCCAGTTTGCGGAAGATAAAGGGAATTGAATACCTTCTTCTTGCTTTTCAAAAAGTGTGTGAAGAAGTTAGTAATTGTTGCCTTACCATTGTTGGCGATGGCCCTGAAGAATCCAACTTAAAAAACCTCTCGGTAAAATTGGGCGTAAACAGAAAGGTCTCCTTTGCAGGACTGCGCAAAGATATATTCCATTTTCTGAATGAGGCAGACCTTTTTGTTCTTCCTTCGCTCAGAGAGGCTTTTTCTTTAAGTGTCCTGGAGGCGATGTCTGCCAGTTTACCTATCATTGCCACCCGGGTGGGCGGTCTTCCGGAGATTATTGCCGACAACCAAAATGGCTTGCTGGTTCCGCCAAAAGACATTACCGCACTTGCTGATGCCATTAAAAAATTGGCTCTTGACCACCAATTGCGTCAAAAGATGGGCAAAGAAAGTCGGTGCAGGTTTTTAGAAAATTATACCCTGGAAAAGATGGTCTCAAACCATCTTAACTTCTACCACAGTCTATTCAAAGATAACCTGTAAAATGGATAGACATTTCCATCTGGTATTTGTATCGCTTTTTTACCCTCCAGAAGGAACGGGCGTGGGCACTTATATCCAGCAAACCGCACGGATGGCGGCAGAACAGGGATGTCGGGTATCCATTATTACCAAAAACCCTCATAGTAAAGATAAAAGAGAAGAGATAATAGACTGCGGCTCGGAAAAGGTCTACCTCTACCGTGTTCCTGTCAAGAAACTGCTTCCAGGTTTAACCTATCTCTACTGGCAGAAGAGGGTTGTCTCTCTTATCACGAAAATAAACAGGGTGACACCGATAGACATTATTGAGTTTCCTTCCCACCACTATGAGGGCCTATACTATTCTCTCCTCCCTTTTCGGAAGATACCATACGTGGTTAGACTTCACGGAGCAAAAGAACGTCTTTTCGACTTCCGAAAGTTTATCGGTTTCAAAGAAAAAGTGCGCGAGTTTTTTTGCTGGATAATGATGCGAGGCGCACTCAAACTGGTGGCAGTGAGCCTTTCTACTGCTGGTACTATCTCGGAATTTATGGGTATTCCCCAAAAAAGAATTGCGGTTCTGCACGCTGGAATTGACACCCAGCTCTTTTCACCCCAAGAGAATAACATTAGCCGGGAAGAACGCTTCCGAGACAAAACCATCATCCTCTTTGTAGGTAGGATGACAAAAGGAAAGGGAGTGCCAATGCTGGTTGATGCTTTCTTAAACGAAATAAAACCGTTCTATCCGAATACCGTATTACTTCTCATAGGACCCAAAGGTGGTGCTTATACTACTCATTTTGAAAAAAGGGAGATGGAAAAAGTTATGGCGAAAATAGAAAAGGAAAGAGACATTTTTTATCTGGGACCAAAACCTCCGGAAGCATTGTCCTACTACTATTCCGGAGCCTACCTCTTTGTCTCCCCTTCGGAATGGGAAGGCTCCCCCATTACTCTCCGTGAAGCCCTTGCCTGTGGGGTACCGGTGATTACTACCAGCGTGGGTGGTTCTCCGGAGATTGTCCAGCAGGAGAAGAATGGACTCTTGATTCCCGATAATAGACCGAAAGAGATTGGCCACGCGATAAAAAAACTCTTGCAAAACCCTTCTTTGCGCAATCGGTTAGCAGCAAATGCCCGAAGGTCTATCTTGGAAAACTTCTCCCTTCAAGTCTGCACCTCTCGTCAGATAGAATTTTATCAAAAACTTCTTTCATTCAGAGAGAAGAGAGAAAGATGAGAAGCCTCTATTTTAAAGTGGCCTGGCGGGTGCGTCTCCTTTATGACGCGATAAAGTCTCTAATGGTTAACCCCCGTAAAAAACCATGGGTTAATCTCATCCTCCAGCTCTTTACTTGTTCGGAAGATCTGCTGGAAGACTTCCTTAACTCTTTTGCTCTTCAACACAATAGGAGGGGCATTCTCTTTCAATTTGACCCCTTTTTTCTCCAGGTCCCCAACGAACTATGCGATAGAGATATTTTGATGCAATTGCTGGAAATAGTCTATCCGTCTCTTTCGGGACACTGTTTGCCTTTCATCCTTAAGGAGGGGCCTTACGAATACGGTCCGGTTAAAATTGAACCTGGAGATGTAGTAATTGATGCTGGAGCAAGTATCGGCTTCTTTGCAATTATGTCAGCCTGCAAGGTCGGTAAAGAAGGGGCTGTTTACGCCTTTGAACCCTACCCGGAAGCCCTGAAACACCTAAGATTTAACCAAAAGATAAATCGGTTAAAAAACCTGGAAATTATCGGAAAGGCTCTGGGTAATGCTGTTGGCAGTTTAACCCTTTACCAGGGTGGTCTGGCTGAGTCTTCCGGAAAGATTCCGGTCAGTGGTACCATTTTTACCGCCGAACAGACCACGGTTGATGCCTTTGTCCGAACAATGAATCTAAAGAAGTTAGATTTTATAAAGATGGACGTGGAAGGAATGGAGCGTGAACTCCTGATGGGTGCCTGCGATACTCTTGCCCGGCACAAACCAAAACTCTCCATTGCTACTTACCATCTTCCGGAAGACAGTGAGGTAATACCCACAATGATTCATCAGGTCTGTGCGGAATACAGAATAATCCGGAAAGAGAAGAAACTCTATGCCTATGTTCCGAAACGTTAGTATTTGGCTCCCTTCTCATCTAAAACAGACCCTTTTCCTTAAAAAAAGATACCAGGGCCCCAAACATATCTTCTTCTGCATAGCGGACCACTTTGAGCCTCTCTGGAACCGCGCAACTGTTAAAGAAGGAGTAAAAAGGATAGAGAAATGGCTTACCGACTACCCGAAAATAGCCACCAAGTTTCTGGATAGTGAAGAGTGCCACCCTGTTCACACCTTCTTTTTTGCCTGCGAGGAGTGGCGGCCCGAATTCCGGAAACTTCTCCAAGAACTTCACCAATCCGGGTTGGGTGAAATAGAGATGCACCTTCACCACCAGAATGACACCCCAGAGGGATTACGGAAAAAACTTCTCTATTACCGTGACCTCTTATCGGCAGACAGACTTCTGGGACAAAAGAGAAACGGCCAGGTAGGGTATGCATTTATCCACGGTAACTGGGCGCTGGATAATTCCCTGCCGGGTGGAAGATGGTGCGGCGTCAATAATGAATTACAGATTTTGAAAGAAACTGGTTGTTTTGCGGATTTCACCCTGCCGGCTGCTCCTTCACCCGCCCAGACCCGAAAGATAAACTCAATATACTATGCCACCGATGACCCGAAAAGGCCCAAATCTCATAACACAGGCAGCGAGGTTGCCGTGAGAAGGCCACCCCGC
>CAZPLE010000114.1:0-8970 GCA_964587375.1 uncultured bacterium | reverse complement strand
GACCAGACTTGAGGTGGATGGGGAAAAGTTCACAATATCTGCCGATAGCCTCTTGGCTGCCAACTCAAAAGAAGTGCGGGTTCTGGTGCTGGGTTCAAAGAAGAGATTGGCTACCGTTTTACCGCGCAGGGCAGGGACCTTTTTTACCGGTCGGGTGGAGATCTCCTTAAAGGAGGCAGCGGTATCAAGGATATATTCAATCTCCTCAGCGGTCAACTCCTCCAGAGTGAGCAGGTCTTTTCTTTTCCAGATCATGCTTTATTCTATAAGGAAAACTCCATCCTCGCCATCCACCTCTTTCAAGCGAACCTCAATAAATTGGCTACTTTTGGTTCTGACAGACCTGCCGGTAAAATCAGGCTGGATGGGTAATTCCCGATGGTTACGGTCAATTAAAACCAGCAACTTAACCGAGCGTGGCCTCCCGAAATCTACCAGTTCGGAAAGGGCTGCCCGAATGGTTCTGCCGGTAAAGAGGACGTCATCAACCAGTAAGATATCCTTTCCTTCCAATTCAAAGGGGATCTCTGTCTGGCGCACTACCGGTTGCTTCCCTACAGTACTTAAATCGTCGCGGTAGAGGGTAATGTCTAAGATACCAAACGGTATCTTCTCCCCCTTTTTTTGAAGAGCCTTTTTTAGACGCCTAGCCAACTCCACACCCCGGCGCCGAATACCAATAATGGCTAAATTTTCAGTCTTTATCTTCTTTTTAATCTTATCTGCCAGGCCTTTAATTATCCTTTCAACCTCTCTGCCGGAAATAATCTTCTTCCCTTTTTCCACCGTTAAATGATAACATATAAAAAGATAAGGAGGCAAGAGAAAAGATGGTCTTCTTTTTTTGGCCAGTATCTCTGTTTTTGGTTCTCGTTCTGATCCTTTTTATTCCGTTTCTCCTTATCCTTTTTCCATTGAAGGTGTTTGAAACGGTTTTAAAGAGGCTGGGAATACCCGGTCACCTGGTCCTTTTTCTCTTCGCAGCTTCCTTACTGGGCAGTTTCATCAATATCCCGATAGCCACCTGGCCGGTAACGGAAAAGGTATCCATCTTTAAACCGGGTTTAGGTATCTTTCAGCCGCTCTTCTGGGGAACAACTCCTGATTCGGAGATGGTCCTTGCGGTCAACGTGGGTGGAGCGGTCGTCCCTGTGCTTATTTGCCTTTTGCTTCTACCGAAAGCCCCTATTTTGCCCACCATCTTTTCTTCAGCCATTTCTATCGGGGTCTGTTATTCCATTGCCAGGCCAGTGCCGGGGTTAGGGATAACCATTCCCACCCTGATTCCTCCTCTGGTTGCTATTCTGTGCGCCTTTCTCTTTTCTCCCCGAAACCGGGCGCCGGTGGCTTATATTTCTGGGGTGACTGGTGTCCTGGTGGGAGCAGACCTCCTGCACCTTTTTGATATCCCGGTTTATCGGGGAGTAATGAGTATCGGTGGTGCGGGAGTCTTTGATGGCATCTTTCTGGTAGGCATCTTTACCGCGCTTTTTGCCTGAAAAGTTCTTCTATGGCTTAAAAATCTGAATGCTTAAGAAGGATTATACGGTCTTTTTGGTGGCAGTTGGCCTCTTTGGTCTGACCTATGGCGTTTATGAAATGCTTATTCCCTTTTACCTGGAGAGCAGAAGAGTCAGCTTTTCCAGAATGGGCGATATCTTTGCCTTTTCGTTTCTCTTTGCCTTTTTAATGCGTCAGTATGCCGGGTATCTTTCGGATGTTTTGGGTCGCAAACCCCTCTTTTCTACTGGCCTTCTTTTGGCCGGGCTGGGTAATTTTACCACGCCGTTCTTTGGCAAGGCGATAATCCAGGCAGGGCTGAAGAGTCTGCGGGAGGCTGCTTATGGTATAAAAGAGACGATGCAGTCGGTAATCCTCTATGAGGGTGACCATAAGAATTTTCTCAACAATTACGGGAAGAATCGGGGGGTGGAATGGATACTTCAAGCCCTCGGCATCTTTCTGGCCGGGATGATCGCCAGTCGCTTTTCCATCGCTTTTGCTTTCTTACTTTCCGGATTACTTCTCTTTCTGGCAACTCTGGCTTTTTCTGTCTTCTTTCAAGGGAAAAGAACGGTAAATGAAGAGGCAAAGCGCCTGACAGTCCAGGAGATATTCTCCTTTGACCTCAAAGGGAAACTACGGTATCTGACCTTTGTCTACTTTCTGGTGAACGTCAATACCGGCCTTTCCCATGGTCCGACTATGCCGCTATTCTTTAAGGACCGCTTCCAAATGTCACTGGCTGCCATTGCGGTTTTGATGGTTTTTCACCGCCTTTCTCTGGGGCTACCGATGCTTCTGGTAGGCAGGGTAAAGAGCGACCGTCTCAAATTTTTCTATATGCTCACTTTGACACTGGGTGGAGCCTCACTGGTAATTACCCCATTTATCCCCACCGCGTCTGTGGCAATCCCAGTCTGGCTTGCCCACGATTTGATAGGAGCCGGGATCTGGAACCCCATCCACAACTACTTTACTCAGAAGTTTGCTGGAGAGGACATCCGCGGACTCCATGTCAGCAAGTCATTTGCCTATGGTTCCTTGGGCACAGTCTTTGGTTATCTCCTCTCCGGATATCTCTACTCTGTGGATACCGGAGCACCCTTTGTTTCTGCTGGTCTCTGCGCGATTCTTACCGCTGTTTTGGTGGTAAAATTATGATTAATAACAACGACCTTAAATATGTTACCGTCAGAGAGATGAAAGAGATTGACCGCTATACGATTGAAGAATGCGGGGTGCCCGCATCGGCTTTGATGGAGAATGCCGGAAAGGCGGTTGCGGAGGAAGTAAAGAAGATCTTTTCGGAAGGGACCGTCTTTATCTTTTGCGGTTACGGCAACAACGGTGGTGATGGAATGGTAGCTGCCAGATACCTCTGGCAAGAGAGATACCAAGTAAAGGTTTTCCTAGTGGGTAAACCAAAGCCGTTCTCCCCGGAAACCGAAGTCAACTTTCAGGCACTTAAAGATTTGGGATGCCCGGTTGTCTCCATAAAAAGTGTGGCAGAGTTGAAAGGGATTTTTCCTACCTTATCTCTTCCCTGTCTGGTAATAGACGCTATCTTTGGTATCGGCATTAGGGGTGTGTTGGACGATTTTTATCTCCTTTTGATAAAGAAGATTAACTCCTTGGGCTGTCCGATAGTCGCGGTGGATATCCCCAGTGGACTGGAGGGAGATACAGGGGAGCCATTAGGAGTAGCGGTTAAGGCTACCAAAACCGTTACTATGGGTTATCCCAAGGTTGGGTTTAAAAACCCCACCTGCCAGCAGTTTTTAGGCACTCTGGTAGTGGCAGATATCGGTTTAAAAAGACCAAATCACCTTTTTAGGTGATGGAAAGGTAAGGTTGGGTTGGAATGGTTAAGGTACAGGAGTTCAAATTTCCAGAGGTTCGGGCAGTTATTGCCTCAGCCGGTTCCGGGAAGACCCGGGCCCTGGCGAGGAGATACATTCAGTTACTCCTTCGGGCAGACCCGGACTCCCAACCCCCTCCTTTGAAAAATATCCTTGCCATTACCTTTACTAACAAAGCCGCTCTGGAGATGAAGGAACGAATCCTTAACACCCTAAAAGTGATTGCTCTGGGGGCTTTTCCTTCATCTGAAGAAGGAGAAGATATACGCTCTGCTTTGAGAGCTATCGGGTTGGACCAAAGATCGGCGAAAGAAAGAGCCGACAAGATTCTCAATTACCTTTTGCATAACTACAGCCTCTTTTATGTACAGACGATAGACAGTTTTGTCAATACTATCCTTTCCGCTTGTGCCTTTAACTTAGACCTCTCCGTCGGCTTTAGAGTGACCGAGGAGACTTATGATTATCTTTCTTACAGCTTGGATGCTGTGTTAGAAAAGGCAAAGGAGGACGACAATGTCAGAAAAGTATTAGAAGATTTTCTGTATCAGTATCTTGTGATTGAAGACAATCCGGGCTGGTTGCCTGCCAAGGATATCTTCCGGATAGTTGAGACCCTTTTTAGCGCCCACCACCTCTTTGGTAGGGATTTTCAGCCTTTCGGGAAAGAGATGAGCCAGGCCTTGAACCTTCGCAAGAGTATCAGAGCGGACTGTGAAGCGTTAGCAAACTCTCTTCCGGAGGGAACATTTGGGGGCTTCAAAAAGTCGCTGGAACATCTTCTTGCCAGGGGCAATGCACCCATAACTTTAGACAGCATCCCTTCTTCGTTGGCCAGCAGAGAGACCTTTCCCGTAAAGAAGGGTTACACAGTTCCTGCCCCAATTGGAACGCTCTGGCAGAGGATTAAAAAGAGGTTGGAAGACCTTGCCTGGTTTGAAGCCACGGCGGTCTTTGACCGTTACATAGATATCTACCGCCTGGTGGAAGAAGAGTTGAAAAAGTTGTGCCGCTTAGAGAATCTCATTTTTCTTGCGGAACTGAACAGCCGACTGAAAAGTTTAGTTAGTCGCAGAACCCTGACTATCCCTGAAATATACTACCGTCTGGCAACCAGATTTTCTCATTACTTGATTGACGAGTTTCAAGATACCAGCCGTCTCCAGTGGGAAAATCTGTATCTGATGCTTGAGGAGTCCCTATCAAAAGATGGTTCTCTCTTCTGTGTGGGCGACCGCAAACAAGCAATCTACCGCTTCCGGGGTGGAGATGATGGGTTATTTGTTTCGCTGGAAGAAGGGAAAGAGTTTCCTTCCAGTCCGGTTTACATAGAGCGTCTCTCCCGGAACTACCGGAGCCACAAAGAGATAGTAGAATTTAACAACCTTCTCTTCTCTCCAGAGAATATAAAGAGATTTCTGAAAGAGAGCGGCCAAGCAGAAGAGATTACATCATTGGACCGGGTAACCAGGGTTTTTGCCGACTCCCACCAGGAATTTTTACCGGAAAAATCGGCCGGTTTTGTGCGGGTTGAAAAATTGGTTTCCCAACAAGGCCGCAAAGTGGAAGATGTTGTTAAAGAAAAGGTTATCCCCCTGGTAGAGGAACTGCAACAGCGGTTTCCGCCAGGAAGTATTGCTATTCTTTTGAGAGACAACAGACACGTGGAGTTGGTAACCGGATGGCTTCTGGGAGTCGGATATCCGGTGGAGTCCGAAAAGACGCTCAGCATCAGAGAAAACGCTTTGGTCAGAGAAATAGTCTCCTTTCTCCAGTTTCTAAACTCGCCGATAGACAATCTTGCTTTTGCCTCATTCATCACGGGTAGGATCTTCACCCGAATTTCCCAGATAGAGCCGGAAGAGATGCAACGTTTCATCTTCCAGGTTCGCAGAGAAGACCCCCTTTCTGGGGAGCGGCACAGGTATCTTTACACCGAATTTCGGAAGAAATACCAAGTTTTGTGGGAGACTTTTATTGAGGAATTTTTCAACAGCGTTGGGTTTTATCCTCTTTACGAACTGACCGTGAGCATCCTTCACAAATTTATGGTTCTGGATAATTTTCCAGAAGGCCAGGGGTTCTTTATGCGCCTTCTGGAGCTGATTAGGGAACAGGAAAAAGAACGGGCAAACCTGCCTGAATTTTTAGACTATTTTTTCCGCGCTCCTCAAGACCTTCTTTACGTCCGGTCCACTCCGGGAAGCACCATGAAAGTGATGACCATCCACAGCGCCAAAGGGCTTGAATTTCCAGTCGTAATCGTTCCGTTTCTGGGAATGGACGTTAAGGTGGGTACTCGTTCCGGGGGTAGCCACCCCTTCCCCAGAGCCCGTTTTTCCTTCAGCGTTTTTCTTAATGAGGAAAGCGACCGCCTTCGTCTGGTACGTTTGCACAAAAAGTATAAGCAATTTTCCCCTGCCCTTAGCCTTCTTTACCGTCAGGAATATGAACGGACCCTCATCGATGAACTCAATGTTCTTTATGTTGCCCTGACCAGGGCTATTCAGGAACTCTATCTCTTTATTCCCGATAAGATTTCTGGCAGGAGGAACCCTGCCTGGAACCTCCTGCCCGGAGAAGAAATTTTAGAGAAAGGAGAAAAGTTTTCCTCCCCCATTTTCCAGAAAGAGGAAGAGGAAAACCTTCTTCCTATTCCAGCTTCTCGTTATCCCAACTGGTTGGGTCTCTTAAGGGATGAGTTTGTGGCTCCAAATACCCTGGTCAAACGGAAGGAGTTAGAACAGGGTGAGATTTTGCACACAGTTCTTTTCCATCTTGAAAATCTGACCGGTAAAGACGCAAAAGATGAGATAGAAAAGGCCCTGAAAAAGACAGCCATCCAGTTAGGCAGGAGAAAAAGGGATCTCTTTCCCATTGGCGAAAAGGTTTTAAGAATGTTTACCTTAGAATCCTTTAAGAGGTTGTTCTATCTTTCCGAGGGAGAAGAGGTCTGGCGGGAGAAAGAGGTGGTGGACCGATGGGGAAATACCAAACGGATTGACCGTTTGGTAGTAAGAGGAGATTTGGTCCAGGTGGTAGAGTTTAAATCCTCCCGGGACGATCCTGCCAGCCATCAGAAACAGATAACGGAATACCTGGAGATAATCAGAGAGCTTTACCCCGGTTTTAAGGTGAGGGGCTGGCTCGTCTATTTTGATACCTTTACCATAGAAGAAGTGAAAGGAAATGGATAGAATAATAACCTTTGCCTCCACCGAAAATTTGATCGAGCGCCTGGCTGCACTTTTGAAGCAGAATTGGCCACAAAAAAGACTGGAAAGAGTGGCAGTAGTCTTTGGTGGCCGCAGACCCTCCCTCTATCTGAAGAAAGAATTGGCTAAGGAGCTGGGAGGGGCTTTCTTTTCACCTGCCTTCTTCACGATGGATGAATTTATGGAATATGTTGTGAGGAAAGATCACCAGTTTACTATGATTTCCGAGATCGAATCCTGTTTCTTACTGTACCGCCTTAACCGGCAAAAAAAGATAGGGATTGCTGGCGATTATCAGTTTGCCCGGTTTTTACCCTGGGCAAGGGAGATTAACTCTTTTATTGAAGGGCTGGATTTAGAAGATGTTCCCAGGGAAGCCCTCGAGAGGGTAGAGAAGAGCGCCAGTATTGGTTATGATGTCCCGGAGGAGATTAACCATCTTTTAAGGAAGATAGCATCTCTGCGGGATTCTTACCACAAAATTTTGAAGAGGAATAAGAGGTATACCCGAGGTCTGATTTACCTATTGGCTGCTGGCTATGCAGAGAAGGCCCAGTTACCAGAATTTGAAACCATTGTATTTGCAGGTCTTTTTTACCTCAACAAGAGTGAAGCAGAGGTGATAAACTCTTTTTACCAGAAGGGAAAAGCCTGGCTCGTCTTTCAGGGTGATCAGAGAGATTGGCCGGCTCTGGAAAGGAACGCCCGTTTATTCTCTTGCTCCATTAAACCGGATAGAGAAGAAGAACCTTCTTGTAGATACCACCTTTACGCAGGCTTTGACACCCAATCCCAGGTATGCCTGGTCAGAGAAATTGTAAAGTCCCTACCGGAGAAAGAAAGGGAAAAGACGGTCATCGTTGTGCCGGAGAGTACCACTCTTGTGCCGCTTCTTTCAGAGATAGCCAGCCTTGCCGGCCAGTTCAACGTGTCTCTCGGTTATCCCCTGAAACGAAGTTCCATTCACACCCTTTTTCATTCCATCTTTCGCAGTCAGGAAACGAGGCGTTTTAACCGCTACTACGTCCGAGACTACCTAAGGGTTATGAGCCATCCCTTCATCAAAAATCTCAAGGTTATCCACTCCCAGCCAACCGTTACCAGAATTCTGGTGCACCGCATAGAGGAAGCTCTTTTGGGTATTGCCGAAAGTCGCTTAAGCGGTAGTCTCTTTGTGCGCCTCAAAGAGATTGAAGAAGAGGAGGAACTCTTTCAGTCTACCGCCTCCCTGGTGGAGAAGATGGGTTTTTCTCTCCGGGTTTCACAACTGCAGGATACGGTCAAGGAGATGCATAATTTCCTCTTTCGGAATTGGGAGGAACGCCACCTGAAAAACTTTCGGGATTTTTCCCGCCTGCTGGATAAGTTTTTAGATATCTTACTTCAGAAGAGTTTTATGGCACAATACCCACTCAATTCAGAATTTATCCAGGCGGTTCTGATGATAAAGAAAGAGATGGAACAAGCCCCCTTTCGCGGAGAACAGTTTCCTCCCTCAGAGATATTCCAGATATTTGAGGATAAGGTTGAGAATTACGTGATAAATTTCGCGGGAACGCCGTTGAGGGGTATGCAGATTCTGGGTCTTCTGGAGACGCGCTGTCTGGCTTTTTCGGAGGTAATTGTTCTGGATGCCAATGAATCAATTCTGCCCCGGGTGCGCAACGTGGAACCACTTATTTCTGGGGAAGTGATGAGAATCCTGGGGATTGACCGGCGCAGGATAGAAGAGGAGATACAACGCTATCTCTTTAAAAATCTTATTGCGCCGGCGAGCAACGTCCATTTGATCTTTTCTGCCACCCCGGAGAAAGAAAAAAGCCGATTTATAGAAGAAATCTTGTGGGAAAGTCAGCGGAAATCTGGTGTTTTGTGCCAACCTCCCATAACCAAAGCCCTCTTTAACGTTCAGAGTATCTTTCGCAAAAAGGGTGTGCCTAAAACTTCCCAGGTGGTTCAGTTTCTGAAGAACTTCCGGTATTCACCTTCAAGTTTGGATACCTATCTTAGATGTCCGGCTATGTTCTACTACCGTTATGTTTTAGGTCTTGAGGAGAAAGTAGAACTGCCAGAAGAGCCAGAAGAGAAGAAGATTGGTGTCTTTATTCATCAGTTATTAGAAGAGACCTATCGCCCCTTTTTAGGAAAGAAGCCAGCCATCACCCCGGAGTTTGAGAGGTTTTTCTTTCAGAAACTTGACCAGAGATTCCGGTCCGGATTTCAGAAGACGATTAAAGCCGGAGACTTTCTTGTTTACCAGATACTTCGTCAGCGTCTGGAAAGGTTCCTTGATTTTGAAAAGAAGAGGGAAGTTGCTCTCCTTCTCTCCCTGGAAAAGCAGCGGGATGCTGAATTGACCTTTAATGAGCGTCGTTTTCAGTTCAGTTATAAGG
>CAZPLE010000113.1:0-38732 GCA_964587375.1 uncultured bacterium | reverse complement strand
TTACCGGCACCGTACCCCTCAAAGCCGCTGCAATCTTCCGCGCCGGGTTTTGAGTATATTCCTTATTCGGTTCGTTCTCCGCAACCGTCTCTCTTATTCTTTTTATCGTCTCCCTCAATTGTTGAGCAGAAATTCGCAATAGTCTTGCGCTTTCCATGAATCTAATGGCGCCAAGGAAGAGAAAACCCAGAGCTGTTCTGGGTGGGTATCCCTTTGGAACCAAGATTCTGGGAATAGAATCGGCTAATGCCAGGTCTCCCAGTTGACCCCCACTACAGATAACCCCCAGCCAAGCTCCTTTTTGACGAGCATCAAGGTAGGCAGAAACGGTCTCTTCGGTATCGCCGGAATAACTTATCAAGAGCACCAGAGTTTCTCTATCGGTCCAGTCAGGCAGCGAATAGCTACGGTTGACAAAGAGAGGAATTCTCAATTCCGGAGAGAAAGAATCCCGGAGCAAATCTCCGCAGATGGCGGAACCACCTAATCCGGAGATGATAACCCTTTTTATATCCTTCACTTTTAGGATGGGCTCCTCTTTCAATTGCTGGGCAACTTCCATCTGACGGGGAAACTCTTTCAAAAGATGGAGCATTTCCGATTTATCAAACCGTTTGATGGCTTCTTTAAGATTTTCCGCACTTTTCAGGTTGCTTTCCGGGATCATTCGGGGGGAAAAACTTATCTTCATCTTTCCTCTTCCTTCTTCTTTACAATCTCCTGGTACTTCTTCTTTACTAAAAGATCAATCTCGCTGGCAGATGACAGGCTCATTATCTTTTTGGCAAATTCTTTGGCTTCCGCCAAAGTAATTAAAAGAATCATCTGTTTAACTTCCGGTATCGCCAGCGGAGCCATAGAGAGTTCGTCAATACCCAGGCCGATGAGAAGAAAGGCCAGGGCCGGGTCTGCAGCCATTTCTCCACATAAACCAACCGGAATGCGGTGTCGGTGTCCGGCAGTGATAATTTCCGAAATTAAACGTAAGATTGCCGGATGGGCCGGATTATAGAGATAAGCGGTACGAACATTGGTTCGATCCACAGCAAGGGAATACTGAATCAGGTCATTGGTTCCGATACTAAAAAAATCCACATGCTTTGCGATACTATTCGCGGTAAGTGCGGCTGAGGGAACTTCAATCATAGCGCCAATTGCCAGCGAAGGTGAAAATTTCTTTCCTTCTTGGCGCAGTTCGGTCTTTACTGTATCCATAATAGCGCTTGCCATTTTTATTTCTTCCACGTCTGAGATCAGCGGGTACATTATTCGGACCGTTCCAAATGCACTGGCGCGCAAGATAGCGCGCAGTTGTGATTTAAAAATATCAGGTCGGGAAAGACAGAAACGGATTGCCCGCCAGCCCAGAAAGGGGTTAACTTCCTCCGGCATTTCCAACACTGAAGAAAACTTATCTCCACCCAGGTCAAGGGTTCGGATAGTTACCGGCAGCGGATTTATCTTTTCTACAACATGGCGATAGACCCGGAACTGCTCTTCTTCAGAAGGAAGGCCATCACGATTTAGGTATAAGAATTCGGTTCGGAAGAGGCCGATTTCGTCCGCACCGTGCTGCAGGACGGATGAGATCTCATTGGGCAATTCTATATTGGCTCCAATTGTGACCCGGTGGCCATCCCTGGTGCGGGCAGCCACGTTTTTAAGTGGGGAAAGGGCCCGGTGAATTTTACGGAGATTACTGAGGCGACGGCTGTATTCTTTAAGACTAAATTCATCCGGGTCTGCAATAACTACTCCTTCTTGGCCGTCCACAATCAAGGTATCACCCGGATTAATTACTTCACTGGCGTCCTTAAGCCCTACCACCGCCGGAATCTCCAGTGCCCTGGCCATAATGGCGGTATGGGAGGTGGGCCCACCGATATCGGTGATAAAAGCAGAAACCATCTTTCTGTTAAGTGAAGCAGTTTCAGAAGGGGAAAGGTTGTGTGCCACCAGGATAACTTTTTCTTTCAAGTCAGAGAGGTAACCTTTTATTCCCAGAAGGTTACGCAATAACCGTTTTCCCACATCTTCCAGGTCAAACCGTCTCTCTTTCAAGTGGACGTTGCTAACTCTGTTTAAGTTTTCCAGATACTGGTGGAAAACCATCTGGACAGCATAGGCTGCATTGGCACCTTCCTTTATCCGGTCTATTATTTTTCTTTTAAGTTCCCGGTCATGAAGCAAGAGTAAGTGAATGTTGAATATGTCGGCTTCCAGCGCCCCTGTCTTTTTAGCTATTTGACTTCTTATCTTTTTCAATTCACTTTGCGTTTCCTGAAAAGCCTTCTCCAGGCGGTTGATTTCAAAAGCCACTTCTTCAGGGGGCAGGGTATGTTTCGGAACCAGAGTGCGCAGGTCCGGCATACGATAGGCAGGCCCTACGGTAATTCCGGGAGAGACACCAATTCCCTTAAATCTTTTCATGCAGACCTTTCGTCCTCTTCTTTGATTGTTTCGTAGATCTTTTCTACAGTCTTACAGTTACGTAAGGAGTTTCGGAAGACCTTGTCTTTGAGGAGACGGGCAATGCGCGCCAGAACTTTTAGATGGAGACCAGTAGCATCCACCGGAGCAATCACCAGAAAGATAATGTTTACCAGGTCACCGTCAAGTGCGTCAAAATCCACCCCTTTTTCAGAAATACCGACTCCCAATACCAAATTTTTGACCTCTTCGCTTTTGGCATGGGGAACAGCGATATTCTGTCCAATTCCAGTACTGCCCAGTTTCTCTCTTTCCAGAAGGGCTCCCACTGTCTGATCGACATTTTTGACTAATCCTGCCCGGGCTAATGCCTCCACAATCTCTTTTATGGCGCCTTCTTTGTCAGAACTTCGTAGTGAAGGAATAATAGCTTCCGGCACCAGATATTCCGTAATTTTCATTTAATCCTCCTTTTGGAATCAATCTTCTTTTTAAAGTATTTTTCCAGTTGCATTTTAAATCGTTGGTGGACCTCATCAATCGCCTTTTTGAAATCATCTCCTTTCCCCCGCGCAAAGATTTCCTTTCCCTTTAATCGGGTGAGGAGTTCACATACCTTTTGAGGCCCTTCCTCTGAGGCAATCGCTTCCACACTAAGAGCACCCTGGTTAGTATAACGCTTCAGACGCTCTACTTTTTTGGAGAGATACTCCTCCAATAAAGGAGGAAAATCCGTATTGTTACGGACGATAACCTTTAATTCCACTTTAACCTCCTTTTTAAATTTGAAGAGAAGTTCCTATGGTTATTTCTTGGTTGCTATCTCCCCCAGAATAGTACCGGGAAAATAAAAGGTAAGAATCTGCTCGTAGGTAAATCCTTCTTCCGCCATCTTCTTTGATCCCCACTGAGAAAGGCCGACCCCATGCCCCCAACCCCTACCGGTAAAGGTAACCTCATTGTCTTTCATGCTTACCTCAAAAAGAGTACTCCGTAAGCGGTTGAAACCAAGCGCCTCGCGCAGTTTTTGTCCGGAGAAGAAAAAGTCTCCGGAGAGAAGGGTTACTTTTAAAACCTTTACTCGGTAACTTTCGTCCCGATCTGCTATCTCTACGTTCTTTAATTTTCCAAAGAGGCCCAGAGCCTTTAGAAAATCAACCGATTTCAGAGTCAGTGACCAGTAGGAATAAGGGTTCTCTTGGCTATAAGGATCCGGCAGGGCTTTTAGGTAGGGTATCTGGTTGCCCCACACGGAAGCCGCACTGGCGGTATACCCCCCGGAACTGGCGCAGAAATAGACCATTGCAAGTTCACCTTGGTAGGTGAGGACTTCCCCCCGCGTCTCCTGAACGGCTCTCCAGAAAATTTCGTGCTGCCAGAAATTAGGGTTGTAAACCTGGTCAAAGACCTGGTCAGTAAGGTGATAATGGTTATGATAGTTGCGCAACATTTTATTGACAACAAATGTGCGGGCGCATACCGCCATCGCCTTTACCGCCTCCAGTGGCCAATAAGGCGAAATTTCTCCGGCGAGAACTCCGCAAACATAATTCTCCAGTTCAATCTCTTTTACTATGCCGTTTTGCAAGAGTCTTACCTTTATTTCCTGTTCAGAGAAAAGGGGTTTAATGCCAATCAGAAAAAGGGATAGCCCAAGAACAAGAAAAAGGGAAAAAGATTTTTTAGGAAGAAGGCTTCTTTTCCTCATAGTAAACTTTACCCGAGGCGCCCTTTTCAATAAATATTTTACCATCTCTCAAGAGATAACGGATAATTTCACCCCGAAATTCATTCTCCCCTTGTCTGATTACCGGATTACCAGTAAGAATCATTTCCTGGGCAGAATAGTTGAATTCCGCTCTTTCGGCCTCAGCGGTAAATTCAATCACTCCGCTTTTCTTGTCCTTTCTGGTAATTGTTACCCTACCCTTCAAAATGATCTGTTTTATATTCCCTTTTTCAGAGTCAAGATTTATTTCTGCCGTACCTTGTGGTCCGGTATGAATAAGGATTATTTTGTTATCAGCGGTTTCCAAACGTGCTGCGGGTTCAATAATGGTGCCACTACTGGTCTCTTGTGAGATGGTTGCGGCTTCCCCCCACACCGCTGTGCTTAACCCAGCCTCCATCTTTTCGTAGTGAAAGTCAGTAACTTCTTCGCGGCTGCTTGTTTCCGAAGAAGAGGAAACGTTTTTTCGGCCAGAAAGAGAGAGTGTGAGCAAAAGAATAATGGTGCCTACGGAAAAGAAAGAGACAAGGGAAACAATTTTTTTACTCATATTTTTGGCCTTTTTCAACTCTTTCCGTAGATGTTCTTACCACCAAGCACCCCATGAAGGTGAACCACTCCAATGGGCTTTTTATCCCTTCCGACCACTATCAGTGAGGTTATTTCGTATCTCTCCATCTCTTTGATGGCGGCAGCGGTAAGACTGCCTAAGGCAATTGTCTTTGGTTTTTTGGTCATTATTTGGTCTATTTTTACCCCCTCAATGGAGGGGTTTTTAAGTAGAAAACGCCGCAAATCACCGTCAGTTGCTATCCCGGCTAACCTTCCGAAAGAGTCGGTTACCACCACCATCCCCAGGTCTCCAGCGCTTATCACCTTTAGGGCTTCGGAGAGAAGGGTGCCTTTTTTGACCACAGGCATTTCTTTTCCAGAACGCATAACATCATCAACCCGCATCTTCAGTCGCCTGCCTAATTCTCCGCCAGGATGAAAGAAAGCATAATCTCTTTTTTGAAATCCCTTCCTCTCCAGCACAGAGAGCGCCAGTGCGTCTCCAAGCACCAACAGAGCCGTGGTGCTTGCCGTTGGTATCACTCCAAAAGAATCAGCTTCACTCTTTGCTTTAATAAGCAAGACTATTTCTGCTGATGCAGCCAGTTGGGAATGGGCATCACCGGTTATGGCGATAAGTCTGGCTCCGATTTTCCTTACGGCGGGAAGAATGCGGAGTACCTCTTCCGTCTTTCCGCTATTGGAAATGGCAATTACCATATCTTCGCGACTGAGCATCCCCAAATCGCCGTGAACCGCTTCAGCGGGATGGAGAAAGAAAGAAGGAGTGCCAGTGCTGCTGAAAGTAGCGGCTATCTTGCGCCCGATAATACCGCTTTTACCTATGCCGGTGATAACCACCCTTCCGGTGCAAGAAGCAATCTTTTCTACCGCCTTTTCAAAACTGCTGTTAAGAACAGCAGCCGTAGCGTTAATAGCAGCTATTTCCGCTTTAAATACACTCTTTGCTCTCTTTAAGACATCCATTCTTCTTGATGATACCATCCAGTTTTTTGGCTAACCCGAGAAGCGCAGGAAGTTCATCCAGGGGGAACATATTGGGACCATCCGAAAGGGCTTTTTCAGGTTCCGGGTGGACCTCTAAAAAAAGGCCCGCGCACCCGGCACTGATGGCCGCCCGCACCAGAAGCGGAACAAACTTTCGGTTGCCCCCACTGGCTTCACCCAGCCCTGGTTGCTGAACAGAGTGTGTGGCGTCAAAAATAACTGGAGCAAAAGAAGACATAACCTGGAGATTACAGAAGTCCACAACCAAACGGTGATAGCCAAAGAAAGTTCCTCTTTCCGTCAGCATTATTCTATTATTACCGGTGCTCTGGACTTTTTTGACGCAATGAATCGTTTCCTCTGGTGACATAAACTGTGCCTTCTTTACATTGACCACCTTTCCGGTTTTGCCTGCCGCCAGAAGAAGGTCGGTCTGCCGGCACAAAAAAGCAGGAATTTGAATTACGTCAAGGACTTCCGCAGCACTTTGGGCCTCTGAAGGCAAATGAATATCCGCCAGAACGGGTATCCCGGTCTTCTGTTTGACGCGTTGGAGGATACACAGGCCTTTTTTTAATCCTGGTCCCCGATAAGAACGGATAGATGTCCGGTTGGCTTTGTCATAAGAGGCTTTGAAGATAAGCGGAATGGATAATCTCTGACAGATCTCTTTTAGAGACCCAGCGATCTTCAAAGTCATTTTTTCATCTTCAATTACGCAGGGACCAGCGATGAGACAGAAAGGATTTTCTTCGCCAATCGTTATTTTGCCAACTTTTACCACCATAAGCAACTTGTTTCAAAGTAAAAGTAAATGGTTGCCTCTTTTTTCCACTAACTCTTCATTTTGGTTTAACCGGGTGGCCAGCCAAATTCTCTGCCGGAAAGGAGATGGCAATGGAGATGGAAAACCGATTGTCCGGCTTGGGGTCCGCAGTTGAAGACGACCCGATAATCGGCTTTTGGTCCGGCGTTTCTTCTGACAATCTCGGGGATGATAAAGAGCATCTTTTCCAAAATGGGACGGTCTTCTTGCGAAATAGAGGAAAGCGATGGTATGTGCTTTTTGGGAATGATGAGAATATGAACAGGTGCCTGGGGGTTAATATCGTGAAAGGCAACTAAAATTTCATCTTCAAAAACCTTTTGAGCCGGTAGTTCCCCACGGGCTATCTGACAGAAGATGCAATCATTCATAATGAACGGCTCACCTCCTCCGTTTTATAAGTGGTGATAATGTCTCCAGCCTGAAGATCCTTAAAATTCTCCAGAATAATTCCGCACTCGTAGCCAGCGGGCACCTCCCGGACGTTCTCTTTAAAACGCCGCAGCGAAGCGATCTCTGACTCCATTATTACCGTTTCTCCACGAACAAGTCTCGCTTTACTTCCTCTGGCAACCTTTCCTTCCATTACACTACAACCAGCAACCACTTGACCACTGGAAAGGTTAAAAACCTGCTTTACCAACGCTTTGCCCAAAATTGCCTCTTTGATTTCCGGCTTTAGTAAGCCCGAGAGCGCCTTCTTTACATCTTCTATCAGGTCATAAATTATCCGGTACAGTCTTACCTGAACCCTTTCATTTTGAGCAACGGTTTTCGCGGAAGGTTCCAAGACCACATTAAAACCAAGAATGATCGCATTGGAGGCTTTCGCCAGAAGAATGTCGGACTCTGAAACTGACCCTACGGCAGCGTAGAAGATATTTATTTTTACTTCTTCTCCGGAAAGTTTCTTCAGACTTTCACTAATGGCTTCCAGGGTACCAGCCGCATCGGCTTTCAAAATAATATCCAGTTCTCGTACCTGTGAGTCCTGAAGTTTTTTGTAAAACTCCTCCAGAGTAATGCTGGGGGTTCCTTTTGTTGTTTGGCGGCTCCGGCTCTTCTCTACCACCTCTCTGGCTTCTTTTTCGGAATCCATCGCGATAAATCTGGCGCCTACTGCCGGAAGTTCCGTAGCACCCACCACTCGGGCAGCCAGTCCTGGTGTCAATTCCGAAAGGTTTCTGCCCTGATCGTCAAATATTGCTTTGACTTTTCCGTAAGTAGAACCAACCAGAAATGGCTGACGCATCTTGAGGGTTCCGTTTTGCAGAATCAGGGTTATGTTTGGTCCAGTCCCCCGGTCAAGTTTGGTTTCAATCACCACCCCTTCTGCCGGCGCTCCGTAGTCGGCTTTCAGTTCCAGCATCTCCGCTTGAAGGAGAATGCTTTCCAGAAGGTCCTTGATACCGATACCTTGGGTGGCCGCGGTTTCTACCATCAGCGTCTGGCCCCCTAGATCCTCAGCCAAAAGGTTGTATTGTGCCAGTTGCGATTTTACCCGATAAACATTCTCTCTACCTTTGTCAATTTTATTCAGTGCCACAATGATCGGAACCTTAGCAGCATTACAGTGCTGGATAGCTTCCACCGTTTGGGGCATTATACCTTCATTTACCGCTACAACCAGGACGACAATATCGGTTACCTGTGCACCCCGAGCGCGCATTGCCGTGAAAGCCTCGTGTCCCGGGGTATCCAAAAAGGTAACCTTTCTTCCCTCTGTTTCTACAGTATAAGCCCCAATGTGTTGCGTAATCTGGCCATATTCTTTTCCTGCAATATTACTCTTTCTGATGGCGTCAAGCAGAGATGTTTTGCCGTGGTCCACATGGCCCATCAGGGTTACAATCGGTGGCCTGGGACGGATATCATCCTTTTTCATCTATTTTATTCTTAGGAAATAGGCACCTTGAGAACTTTTTCAGGAAAGAATAGCCAGGCGTGCATTCGCTATCAATTCCTTTGCTTTTTCACTGTCTACTCCCTCTATTTTGATAAGGATTTCTTCCGATGCCTCTGCAATATCCTTAAGCGAAGAGAATCCAGCATCCTTTAACCTTTTTGCCAGTTCTTCATCAACTCCGGGAAGAGAGGCAATTGCCGGTAGTTGCTCGGCTTTTATTTCGCTTTCGCTCTTTATGGTAACCTCAAAACCAGATAACTGTGATGCCAGTTTAACATTGATACCATTCTTTCCGATAGCAATCGCTCGCTGATCGTCAGAAACGATTACCAGGCTAGATTTTTTATGTCGGTCAATCTCTACCTTAAGGACTTTTGCCGGCGCCAGCGTGGCGGCAATCAGTTCTGCGGGGTCTTCCTGCCAGCGGATCACATCAACCCTTTCTCCGCCCAATTCCTTCATTATCGCTCTGATTCTTGTTCCGCGGACGCCGATGCAGGTTCCTATCGGATCAATTCTGCTGTCATTGGAACTGACAGCGACCTTAGAAGCTTCACCGGGCACGCGGGCGATCTTCTTTATCTCTACAAGATGGTCCCTTATTTCCGGAATTTCCTGAGAGAATAGTTCAGCCACCAGTTGAGGATGAAGAGCGGAGAGAATAATTTTCACCCCTTGCGGTTCCTTGATAACCTCTTCTATTACTCCTCGGACCGCGGATCCTCGTCTCCGATGACGTTCCGCCCGGGTCAATTTTGAAGCCGGGAAAAACCCTTCTATCCTTCCTAAATTTACAATTAAATTACCTTTTTCATAATGGTCCACAAGGCCAAAGACAACCGTTCCCTCTTTCTGTTTATATTCTTCGTAAAGTTGCGCTTTCTCCGCCTCTCTTATTCTTTGCATAATCATCTGTCTGGCACTGGCGGCAGCAATTCTACCCATAGGGAGAGCCGGGGCTGGCATTCTGTTACCTGCGGCATCAATTATGTAAACTTCTGTGGTGGTTGGGTCAATATGGAGTTCAACATTCTTATCAAGCTTCATCTTTTTGCGATAGACAGATAATAATCCTCCCTCAATCGCCGCCAGGATAGACTGACGATCCAAGCCGCGTTCTCGTTCTAAGTACTCCAGTATAGCTGTTAATTCCCGGTCTAACTGCATATTCTCTCTTCTTCACCCAGTTTTTTGTTCTCTTTTCCCTGTTCGTTGTATATAATAACATTTATCAAATTCAAAAAGCAAAACCCCAAAGAGAAAGGAGGTGAGTTAATTGACATATTCCAAAAATGGATAGTATTATTATATGAAAAAAGGAGGGATGATGGAAGAGAGAAAAAAAAGAGCGAAAAGGGTTTGGAAAGTTTTTCTGTTCATAACCTTTTTAGCAGGAGGGATCATCTTTGTTTCTCTCTGGTCTGGCCGATTAATCCCGCTAAATCCCCTGGAAGGTGCGGAGGTTGAAAATAACTCTCAAAAGGAGGTAAATTTAGACCTTTTGACCATTGATAATTTCCGAACCATTCCTGGAGTTACCCAGGAATTTGTTGAGGCTTCCAAGATGTTTCTTAAAACTCAAGGGGGTGATAATGCAAGTCCCACGTATGAGGATGTCGTCTCTGCTTTTCAAAAGATCAGCAACACCACCAAGAACCAGGAGTTGAAATTGCACTGCCTCTATTTTATTACCCTGAGTAATTTTCTTCAGAACAAGATTGACGAAGCATACCAGAGCGCTATGGAACTTTTTGCCTTGACCAGGCGGTTACATCCGGATGACCTCCGGGTTCAAAAATTAGACAAAATCATTTCGGCGATAAAAGAGGGTGAAATAAAAGATGTGGAAGGATTGAAAGAGGTTATCTTCGAAGAAGAGATTGGGGCGTTTATAGAAGAATTAAGTCTTGTTTCAAAGAGTTTTAATGATTACGGAAAACTGAAAGAAAAGGTTAAGACGAAAAAGTAAAAAGAGAAAAAGATTACTCCTTTTTCATTTCAGGGTACGGCCAGTAGAAGCCATCGTCACTTCTCCAAACTTGACGCCCTTAACCGCCCGTAATCTTTGCCCCAGGCTCAAGACTTGGGAAGCCCTCCCTTTCATAATCACCACCTCCAGGCAGTTGTCATGGTCCAGGTGGACATGCTGCCCGGAGATGATAATCTGATGGTAGTTATGTTGAATTTCCGTGAGGCGGCTCACCAGTTCTCGCTGGTGGTGGTTGTAAACCAGGGTGATGGTTCCGGCTACCTCTTGGTCTGCTCTTTCCCATTCTTTTCTGACCAGCATTTCTCTCATCAGATCCCGAAGAGCCTCGGAGCGGTTGGCGTACCCCTTTTCCTTGATTAGCCGGTCAAAACGCTTCTGCAGTTCGCCAGGGAGGGAAATTCCAAAACGAACCACACCCTCTCTTTTAGAGACCATATTATTTTTTCAAAAATAGTAATACAAATAGTGGTCTATGTCAAGAAAATGGTGAGACAAAGTTTCCGATTATGCTAAAATAAATCTGAAAGACTACCGATTGAAATGAAGCGGATAAGCAGATATATTATTGAAGAATTTTGGCCCTCCTTTTTGGTCTCTTTTATCTTTGTGCTCTTTCTTCTATCTCTGGGGAGCCTTTTCCAATTTGTGGACCTTCTGGTCAAAAACTTCTTGGCTACAAGTATCCTTCTCCGCTACTGGTTCCTTGTCTTGCTTTCGCTCTTGCCTTATGGGCTGGCACTTTCGACTTTAATCGCCTCCACGCTTACTTTTGGACGGTTCAGTCAGGATAGGGAAATTCTTGCCATCAAAAGTCTGGGCATACCCTTGGAGAAGGTTCTTATTCCCCTTTTAACTCTGGGTTTTTTTCTTTCGTTGGTTAATCTCGTTTTCCTGTCCTTTCTGCAGCCCTACGGACTTTACCAAAAACGGGTTTTGACCATTGATGCAAAAGTCCTTTCGGTAACCAATCTTTTTCGACCCGGGACGGTGGTAACTGAATTTCCCGGAACCGTTATCTTTATTCCTGACAAGGAGAGCAAAGAAAAAGTCCTCCTCTATCAGAGGGAAGGGGAGATAGTTCGGACCATATCCGCGGAAAAGATAAAAGGACTAATTTATCAGGGCAAAGTTTACGTCCAGTTTGAAAATGGCATTATGCAGACATATCAACCCCGCAGGGTAGAGACCTATCAAAAATTGACTTTTCGTAAGTACCTTTTTCCATTGCCTCAAAGCGAAAGAAAGACACAACTGCCAGCACCCAAAATTTATGAAATGGATGTTCTCCACTTGCTCAATTTAGGGACTAGAGAAGCAAAAGCGGAACAGATGCGTCGCCTTTCATTTGCGCCCGCACCTTTTCTCTTTCTACTCATCGGTTTACCATTGGGCGTCGCTCTACCACGAAGTCTCTGGGGCATCCTGGCTTCCTGCGGTCTGGTGCTAAGTTATTACTTCTTTCTCTCAGGTCTGGAGGCATTAGCCAGGTCCGCCCCCCATCTTTCCGGCCTATTCTTTCTGCCGGATATAATGATTCTCTTTCTTGCTCTTTCCTTCTTTCCAAAGTTGAGATGAAGAGGTTGGATAGATATCTTACGCTGGAGTTTGTAAAGATTTACTCGCTTTCTGCTGTAGGGCTGATAATCATCGGACTGGTAGAAGTGGTGGTGGATGACTTAGGTGATTATCTTCACTCTGGCTATACCCTTTTTGAGATATTCCGTTCTTTCCTCTGGATGGTTCCGGTCATCTTCGTTCAATTTTCGCCTCTGGCTGTGCTCATCGCGGTTCTGATTGGATTGGGTTTGATGGGTAAATATAAAGAGACCCTGGCTCTGGAAGGTTCGGGTTTAAATCCAGTAAGGTTTTTAAGCCCTTATTTTTGGATAAGCATCTTTATTGGAGCAGCCTGCTTCTTTGTGAATGAAACGCTGGTACCGATTTCCTATGGAAAAATAAAACCCCAGCCACAGATTACTGGTCCAACCCTTGTGCTACCTGGCTTTTTTCTTTACGCAGACAATTTTGTTACCCAAGAAGCCACCTTTCATCATTTAAACATACTCCTTTTTCAGAAAGAGGGAAGTTTGAAAGAAGTATACCAGGCTGAGAAGGGAAGGATATTGGAGGACACCAACTGGTTAATGAAGTCGGGTAGAAGAGTTAGTTTTTCTCCTGACGGTCAGGTTATTGAAGAAGACTCTTTTCAGACACGGATGGTCAACTTAGGCTTTAGCCCTCAAGAGGTTGCTGGTTACTTAAGGCCGACAGAAACCCTCAGTTGGCGGCAATTATCTGACTATTTAAAGAAACTTTCTGCTGCAGGAATGATGCCCCCGGCAGTAAAGACCACGGCGCTAAGTCACTTCAGTTATCCGTTGCTCAATACTTTTGTTATCTTTCTTGCCTTTCCGCTTCTCTTCAGCCGGAGATTTGCCAGACCTATTCTTATCACCTTCGGTTTTTTGCTGGCAATCTTTACTTACTGGTTCTTCTCTTTCTCTCTGGCGCTGGGAAAGGAGGGCTATCTATCTCCGGAGGTCGCTGTCTTTTTGCCTCATTTAACCATTCTTGCGGCTGCAGCCTTTTTCCATCAGGGATGACCAGGAGATTTTAAAACATTAAACTATAAAAGATATGCTTTAGATCTCAATTGGTTTTTGAGAGCAGAAAACATAATTTTTAAAGGAGCAGGCTTACCGGTCCAGAGGCGAAAGGAAAGAGCACCTTGATAGACCAGCATGCCCAATCCGCTAATGGTGGTTAAGCCACGTTTTTCTGCGGCAGCAAGGAGTTCTGTCTTCCGATGGTAGATTAGGTCGCAAACGACAATCTTTTCTGGTAGGTCGCTGCTCCGGAAAAGGGTTTCACCCTTTTTTAAGCCCACGGAAGTAGCATTGATTAAAATGTCATAATCTTTTCGTTTCAAGAAAGTGGTTTTTTCCGAAAAAGGAACAAATTCCGCTTCCGTCTGGGGATAGTATCTCTTTAAGTCAGAGACAAGTTTTTCGCCCCTTTCCGCGGTCCTGTTGGTAATAGTTACGGAGGCACCTGCTTTAACAAGAGCAAAGGCGACCGCTCTGGCTGCACCACCGGCACCAACCAGTAAAACCTTTTTTAACTTTGGGTTAATTCCCTTCTCTTTTAAAGAGAGCAAAAACCCCGGACCATCGGTCGTCTCTCCCTTCAGTATTCCAGAATGGTTGACAAGCGTGTTAACCGAACCAATCCGGGATGCTGTTTCTGATACTTCATCCAGAAAAAGAAGGGCTGTTTCTTTGTGAGGAATGGTGAGATTGGCTCCGAGGAAATTTAAATCTTTCACTGCCTTAATGGCGTCTTTTAGGAGAAGTGGGGGAATTTCAAAGACGAGGTAAACCGCATCAACACCGGCAGCCCTAAAGGCTGCATTTTGAAATAGAGGCGAAAGGGTATGTGTTACTGGATAGCCAAAGAGGGCAACTACCTTGGTTTGGGCGGTAATCTTCATAATCTTTTAAGTTTATACTAATCCCGTCTCTTCTGGAAAGCCCACCATAATATTTAAATTCTGGATTGCTTGACCGGCAGCGCCCTTAACCAGATTATCCAAAGAGGAAATTATCAGAAGGACACGGTCGTTCATTCTTTTGAAACCCAGGTCACAATAATTGGTCATTACCACATTTTTAATTTCCGGAAACGTGCCAGCGCAATAGACGCGCAAAAAAGGAGCGTTCTGATAGGTCTTTTGATAAAGAGAGAAGAGTTCTTCCTCACCAACGTTGGTTTTTAAATGAAGGAAGATGACGTTCAATATACCCCTTTCAAATCCAGCAACCTGCGGCACAAAATTTACCTTTACTCCTTTGCCAGTCGCTCTTCTGAGAATCTGCTCCACTTCAGCGCCGTGGGGATGGTTACCGATGCGATAAGGGCGGATGTTGTCCACCACAAAATAAGCCAGATTGTTAGGAGAGGGGGTACGGCCTGCACCAGAAAAACCGGAGATGGAACTGACATTTATCTCTTCGGTCACAATCTCCGCCTGCACCAGCGGAAAGACCGCCAGGATAATGCCTGTAGGATAACAACCGGGATTGGCAACCAGGTTTGCTTCTCTAATCTTTTGGCTAAAGATTTCGCTTAATCCATAGACGCTCTTCTTTAGAAACTCTGGAGCAAGGTGAGGAGTCTGATAGAGACGTTTAAACTCTTCTCCATCGGAAAATCGGAAATCAGGAGAAAGGTCAATAATCCGCACCTTACCAAAAAGTTCCTGCACCAGCTTAAAAGAGTTCGGATGTGGTTTTGCCAGAAAAACAAACTCACATCTTTTGGTCACCTCTTCTTTTTCATACGGTTCAAATATAAGCTCAGTCTTGCCTTTAAGGTTCAGGTATTCCTCACACAATTTTTTGCCGGAAAGAGTTTCTGAGGTAACCATCGTTATCTTCACGCCGGGGTGATTGACCAGCAATCTTAGCAATTCAGCGCCTGTATAACCAGCTCCACCTACAATCCCTACTTTGACTTTTTCCATTTTCAACCTTCTTTTTAGCCGTGCCAGGGGCCGGCTAACTCTTCCAGAATATTAAAGATTGTCTCCACGTTTAAAAGAGGGACATCTGGTCCAATCTCCACATGGAACATCAACCCACCTTCAGGCAGATAGAGAGCCTCCAGGGATTGTTGGAAATGTTCCCACAATTGCCCTGGCGTGGCGAAAGGAAACAATTGTCTATCCATTCCTAGATGGATACATATTTTCCCTTTAAACTGCGCCAAACCATTCAACCCGTTAGCCCGAAACTGAGGATTGATGATGTTGAGACCACATTCTATCAGGTCATCTATGACCTCTAAGATGTGACCATCAGAATGAAGATAGGTCAGTACTCCTGCCTGCTGGCACAAATTCAGGACTTTTTGATAACTGGGTTTTATCAACCATCGCCAATCATCAGGGCTGATTGGCAGAGACCGTTGCAGACCTAAGTCGTCCCCAAAATAGATAAGTTCAACACCAATCTCCAGCCACTTTTTCACCAATTTTAGGTCGTAATCTAAGATCATTTCTGTAATCTTTTGTAGACGGGGTTCATGAGTGGCAACATCCATCATAAAATTGGAAAACCCCCGCAGATAATAATGCCACATATAGATAAACCCGTGGGGTAAACCACACTGCGCAATATTCCCTTTGGCTTTTGCCTCGTCTAATTCTTTTCGGCGAGTCTCCCAGTCAATCTTTTCCTCTGGCCAGAACCAGTCGGTGCTTAGTGGGTCAGGGGGTGTGAACTTCTCCAGTGGCTCCCACTCTTTTAGGGGCGCCTCTTCTTCCACTGGGGCAGAGTCAAAACCCTCCGCAATATTCTCCCACGTTACCCCCCAAATATCTTTGTGCCGACCTTTTTGATATGCCCAGCATGGCTTCAGATTTTGAAAATCACCTTTTTTATAGTCGGGAAAGAGTCGGGGATGTTCTAGAACAATCTTTTCCAGTTCTTCTCCGTAATGGTACCAGGTGGCTGGCAGAATACCGATATTGGCTGGTATCCATTTTGGATGACAGAATTCTACGGCTCTTAAGAAATTATCTGACCGTTCATTATAGTTTTTGCGGGTTTGATATCTCATTTGAACCCTATTGCCCATAACCGCCTCCGTGATACCTTTCATACCACTTTTTTATCTCTTCTTGTGATAGGGGCATAAGGTTCTTATGGAAGGTCTTTGCCAGAAGAATAGCAAAGAGATTAATCTGAGCAAAATACTCCGTAAATCTGGCTGAGAGCACTGCCTGGTAAGGGCCTTCACCAAAAGTAAATAGACCATGCTGTTGCAGAAGGACAGCCGGACAGTGCGAACGATATCCCTTCACGATGGCTTGCCCAATATAGTCTTCCTTATTATCTACATAAGGGGTAATGGGAATTTCTCCTCCAAAGATATCTGCCTGACCAGTGGTCAAGCACTTAATAGGAAGACCAGCGGTGGCAAAAGCGGTGGCAAAAGGAGAATGTGTGTGAGCAATTCCAGTGATACCAAAAATCTTTTTATAAATATAGATGTGATGTGGCCAATCAACGGAAGGTTTCCTTTTGCCTTCTACCACCTTTCCCTCTAAGTTAATCGTAACCAAATCCTCTATTTTCAAGGCAGAGTAGGGGAGACCGCTGGGTTTTATTACCACCAGATTACTTGCTGGGTCATACCCGCTGACATTTCCCTGAGTTCCCACCACCAATCCCCACTCCCAGAGAAGAATATTTGCTTTCAGCACCTCTTTTTTTAAATTGTTTAGTTTAGTCACGGTTCAAAAGTTCCTTCATTATGGAAAAGAGGGAGCCTTCTGGCCTTCCAAAGGCGTCGTGCAACTGCCGGTAAAGTCGGTATAATTTCTGATAAATAGCGGCACAATTCGGGTTGGGACGATACTCATCTTTTTCGTACCGACAAAAGATCTCTTGGCCTTCGGAGATGGCGGCGAAACCGCCAGCTCTTTTACCGGCAGCCACTGCGCCAAAAAGAGCCGCGCCCAGGGCACAGGTCTGGTCAGAAGCAGCAATCCTGATGGGGCGATTGAAGATGTCGCAGTAAATCTGCATCAAGAGCGGGTTCTTTTTAGGAATACCTCCACAGGTGATAATCTCAGAGATCTTTTCTCCTGACTCCTCAATTCGGTCAATGATTATCCGAGCACCAAATCCGGTGGCTTCAATCAGTGCTCGGTAAACCTCTTCTGGTTTGGTAGCCAGCGTCTGCCCAACCAATAGTCCGGTGAGCTTCTGGTCCCCAAGAAGGGAACGATTACCGTTATTCCAGTCAAGGGCTAAAAGTCCAGCCTCACCGGGTTGGAGAAGCGAGGCTTTTTTACTGAGGTAAGTCTGGAGCGCTATTTTGTATCTGCGTGCGGCCCGTACGTATCTTTCCGGCACCAAATTTTTGACAAACCAGGCAAAGATGTCCCCTACCGCAGACTGTCCGGCTTCTAACCCTATTAAACCGGGGATAATGGAACTTTCTGCCAGACCACACATACCCTCAATCTCTTCCAATCTTGACTCCTCTGCCATTGGAAAGACCATCATATCGCAGGTGGAGGTTCCGATCACCTTTACCAATCCGCTCTCTTTTATGCCTGCTCCTACTGCTCCAATATGAGCATCAAAGGCACCCACACTTACCGCAATCCCTTCTTTTAAACCCAACCTCTTTGCCCATTCTTTACAGAGGCCACCTGCCCTTTTACCAGCAGGATACGCCTTTTCATAAAGACGTTTCCTTAATCCTTTTAACTGAGGGTCAAGGGAAGCGAGAAATTCTTCTGAGGGCAGGCCGTTCCATCTGCGGCAATAAAGGGCTTTATGGCCAGCAGCACATATGCTACGCAAGATTCTATGAGGGACCAGATTGCCGGTAAGAAGAGCCGGGATAAAATCGGCAAGTTCTACGAAGCTGACGCTAGCTTTATAAACCTCTGGGTCGGTGCGAGCAAGGTGGAGAATCTTGGCAAAGAACCATTCTGAGGAATAACGACCTCCACAGCGCTTCAAATACTCTGGGTGGGTTTTTTGTGCCTTTTCGGTAATCTCTTCCGCTTCTTCTGCAGAAGTATGGTCTTTCCAGAGCCAGGCAAGGGCATTAGGGTTCTGATGGAACCTTTTGTCAAAAGCCAGCGGCTGGCCAGCAGCGTCAACTGGTATAGGGGTGCTTCCGGTAGTATCCACTCCGATTCCAATGATATTCTGCGCAGAGAAGGCGGGCTCATTCTTCTTTGCTAATCTTAACACTCTCCTGACAGATTCCATTGTCCCTTCAATGTAATCCGCTGGATGCTGACGCGCCAGGTGGGGGTTGTCAGGCAAGGTAATGATACCTTCTTTCCCCCGCCGGTAATTCCAGATGGAACTGGCCACCTCTTTGCCTTCGGAAAGGTTAATGATGAGCGCCCGCACAGAGTTTGTTCCGAAATCAAGACCCAGGCTGTACCTTTTTGGAGTTGCCATCTCTCTTTTAGAAGAGAATCTTCTTTACCACCTCAAGCGTTCTACCTGCATCACCAGTCTGCTGGGCAGCAGAGAGGTTTGCTCTCTTCTTCCAAATAAGGAGGGCCTTCTTCATTATGTTAGCGAAGAACTCTCGCGACAGGGACATCGCCTTCACCGGATCCATCCGATAGGTAAATTGGTCCTCTCCAAACCAGCCAGAATAGCCAGTATCCAGAGCCGCATAGCAAAAATCAACCAGTTCCCATAGATTTGAGGTGCCAGCTACTCGATCCTCATCATTTGATCGCCACTTAGCGGCATTAATGTGAAAGTTGACTACCGGAACACCGAACTCTTTTGCCAGGTAGAGACTGAAGGCAGGTTCAATGCCATTCATCATTTCGTGGCCATAATCCACCGTCACACCCATATTGGTACCACCACAGATTTCATTAACTTTTTTTGCCATCAGGATGGCGCAGTGGGTAGTGGGTACAACCATATGTCCTTCTCTGGGTTCTTTCATCTTGGCTTCAATACCAAAACGGAGCCCCAGCCTTTTCGCCTTCATATTTATTTTACAGCAACCTTCTATAAAGTACTTAATGAGTACCCCATAGTTTGCCTCAAAGTTATAGTCCCAACCATCTGCACCGGGCCAGAGAGAGACAGAAGAACATCCTAACTCTTTGGCTATTTCGGCACCCTGGAGCGCTACCGCAACCGCTTCTTTCCGAATACCTTTGTCTGGATTGGTCAAACCTCCAAACTTCCAATAAGGGTCGGTCCAGAGATTAATATTCATATTGGTGGGAGTTAATCCCAACCTTTTCAAGGCATTCTTTACTTCTCGTATGCGCTGGTCATCTCTTTGGCGTTTTTTATCAGTGAAGAGATTTTCGTGAAATTCCACACCCTGGATGCCGGCAGCAGCCACCCGTTCCAATTGACTTATGATGTCAGACTTTAAGTGAGGATGGTATCCTCCAACAGCAAAGCGGTCTAAAAAGTCTCCAGCACACCAGTGTCCGGCAGCAAATTTGATATCAAACTCTTGGAAAAACTCCTCAACCGCTTTCCCTTCCAGATAACCATCAAATTCCTGGTTTAGTCTTTTTAGCCCCCTTTCCGTAATCTTCATCTTATCTTCCTCCGCAAGATTACTTACCGCATCTCCTGACCACCAGTGACATTGATCGCCTGGCCAGTCATGTAAGATGATTTTTCGCTTGCTAAGAAGACCACTACGTTGGCCACATCTTCGTAAGTACAGCCCCGTCCTAATGGAACCTGTTCTATATATTTTTTGCGCACTTCCTCCTTTGAGATGCCCCACTTCTTCGCATACTGGTCGTAAAGGCTCTCCTGCCACAGGGGAGAATCTAAAAGGTTTCCTGGACAGACCGCATTGACCCTTACTCCGTAAGGAGCCAGGTCCAGGGCGATACTCTGAGTAAGGCCGATGCCACCAAATTTACTGGCTGCGTAACCACTATTTTTATAACTTCCTTTTTTCCCGCTTTTGGAATTTATTTGGATAATCACACCGGATTTCTGTTCCTTCATTATACGCGCCGCTGCTCGGGCACAGATAAAGTACCCGGTGAGGTTTACCGCAATAATCTTCTGCCAATCACTGAGAGGAAATTCGGTAATTTCGTGGGCGATTACAATTCCGGCATTGGCAACCATTATCTCTAGCCTTCCCCATCTTCTTTTGATCTCTTGTACTGCCTCTTCTACCTGGGTTTCATTAGTAACATCAACCACCTTCCCGAAGGCTTTCCCGGGAAAGGCTTGGGCAATCCTTTCTGCTGTGTTCTTCACCTTTTCGCTTACGTCCCAAAGGTTGACAATGGCGCCTTCTTTTACCAGCCGTTCTGAGAGGTGTTCACCCAGACCTTGTGCGGCCCCAGTTACCACTGCCATCTTATCTTTCAGCTCCATATTTCTTTGGATAAAGGCTTAGAGCATTTCTAACGTTAGGTAAAGATTATTTTATTGCTATCAGAGTCTATCGTTATCTTTTCGCCCTTTTTAATCTCACCGGAAATAAGTTTTCGGGCAAGGACGTTTTCTATTTCCCGCTGGATAAGTCTCTTAATGGGCCGGGCACCAAAAACAGGGTCATAGCCCTTTCGGGCAAGATAATCTTTTGCCTGAGCAGTTACCTCTATTTCAATCTGTTTTTCTGAAAGGCGCTCCCTAAGATACTCCAATTGCAGGTCAATGATTGCCTTAATCTCCTTCTGTCCCAATGGGTGGAAGAGAATTATTTCGTCTATTCTATTGAGAAATTCTGGTCGGAAGGTGCGGCGCAACTTTTCCAGCACCAGATTACGGGCTTTTTCTTCTACGCCACCCACCTCCTGAATGTATTCTCCACCGAGGTTGCTGGTCATAATCAAGATACTGTTACGAAAGTCCACCACCCTTCCCTGTCCATCTGTGAGCCTTCCCGCGTCAAGAATTTGTAAGAGGATATTGAACACATCCTGATGCGCCTTTTCTATTTCGTCAAGAAGGATTACAGAATAGGGACGGCGTCGAATTATTTCGGTTAACTGCCCTCCTTCCTCATAGCCAACATAACCTGGTGGAGCACCGATGAGCCGACTGACAGTGTGCCGTTCCATATACTCAGACATATCAAGACGCACCAGTGCTTTTTCGCTGTCAAACAGAAATTCTGCCAGGCTTCGTGCCAGTTCTGTTTTACCCACACCGGTGGGACCAAGAAAGATGAAGGAGCCCAGCGGACGATTCGGGTCGGAAAGCCCAGAACGGCTACGCCGGATAGCATCAGAGACAGAGGCAACCGCTTCGTCCTGGTCAACCAATCTTCGGTGAATTCGCTCTTCCATATGGAGGAGTTTTTCGGTTTCTGTCTCCATCATTTTGGAGAGCGGGATTCCTGTCCAGTGAGAAACGACCTCGGCAATCTCTTCTTCGTCCACATCTTCTTTTAAGAGCCGCATATCTTTCTGGACCTCCGCCAGTTCACTACTGGCTTTCTCAAGTTGTTTGTTCAATTCCGGTAGTTTTCCATATTTAAGTTCGGCCGCTTTCTCCAGATTGCCCTCTCTTACCGCACGTTCGGCGTCAATCCTTCCTTTCTCTACCTCCGCACGCAGGTGCCTTATCTTCTGAATGATCTCCTTTTCTTTCTCCCAGTGCTTTTGAATTCTTTCCTTTTCGGACTGCAGTTTTTTTAATTCAGTTTCAATCAAATTCAGTCTGGTTTTAGATACCCCTTCAGCCTCTTTCTTTAATGCCTGTCGCTCCACTTCCAGCTGTCTGATTTTTCGTTCTACTTCATCTAACGGGGCAGGCATACTATCTATTTCCATACGCAGGCGGCTGGCAGCTTCATCAATCAAGTCAATGGCTTTGTCAGGCAGAAAACGGTCTGTGATATAACGGTTGGAAAGGTTGGCAGCAGCAACCAGTGCTGAATCTTTTATCTTTACTCCGTGGTGCACCTCATATTTTTCCCGGAGGCCTCGTAAGATAGAGATGGTGTCGTTGACCGAAGGTTCTTTCACGTAAATCGGCTGGAAACGCCGTTCCAGCGCCCGGTCTTTCTCTATGTATTTGCGGTATTCATTCAATGTGGTAGCACCGATTGCCCTCAACTCTCCCCGCGCCAGCGCTGGTTTAAGAAGGTTGGAGGCATCAACAGCCCCTTCCGCAGCGCCGGCGCCAACCAGCGTGTGAAGTTCGTCTATGAAAAGAATAATCTTTCCCTGTTGCTTTTCTATATCTTTCAGAAGTGACTTAACCCTTTCTTCAAACTGACCACGAAAGACACTGCCCGCTACCAACGCACCTACATCCAAACTTAAAACGCTTTTATTTTTAAGCGTTTCCGGCACATCTCCAGAAGCAACCCTCTGGGCTAGTCCCTCTACGATGGCGGTCTTACCCACACCGGCTTCGCCGATCAGCACCGGATTATTTTTGGTGCGCCGCGAGAGCACCTGGATTACCCGGCGAATTTCCTGGTCGCGTCCAATCACCGGGTCTAATTTATCGGCCCGTGCCAGCGCGGTTAGGTCTCGCGTAAAACGTTCCAATGGAGGACGTTTATCTGTTTCCAACCCTTCCATTCCCGGAAAGCGTTCCCCATTCATAATAGATCTCCTTAAAATGGGACTATCGGATTAATTTTAACATTTCTTTGACCGCTGCTTCCAAGCCGATAAAGAGCGCCCGGCTAACAATAGCGTAGCCGATATTTAATTCCTCAATCTCCGGTATCCGGGCAATGGGCACGACATTTTGATAGTCAAGGCCATGGCCAGCGGCAACCTTTAACCCCAATCCTTTTGCCAGTTTGGCTCCCTGGATAATCTTTCTCAGTTCAGATTTTTTTATCTCTTCATTTTGGGCATCAGCGTATCTTCCAGTGTGCAGTTCTACTGCCCAGACGCCAAGTTCTCCAGAGGCTTTTATCTGTGATGGCTCAGCGTCTATAAAGAGGCTGACCGGAATGCCGGCTTTCTTAAAAGTATCTACCACGCCTCTTAAATAGCCCATCTGTCCGACTACCTCCAGCCCCCCCTCGGTAGTCAGTTCTGCTCTCCTTTCCGGAACTAAGGTAACCCAGTCAGGCTTTTCTTTGAGAGCAACGGTAATTATTTCGGGACTGGTAGCCATTTCCAGATTCAATTTTGTCTTTATCTTCTTTCTTAAAATAGTGACGTCCTGGTCCTGAATATGCCGCCGGTCCTCCCGGAGATGACAGACGATGCTATCGGCACCAGCCTCCTCTGCAATTAGAGCTGCCACTACCGGGTCAGGCTCTTTACCTCGTCTTTGCTGTCTCAGCGTAGCGACATGGTCAACATTGATTCCTAATTTCATATCCTTCACCCCCACTGGGTTTTCCCGCTTCCTGTAAGTCTATCTTATTCTCTGGCTGGTGGAAATATTTCTGAATTGTGGCAAGTGGACCTCAATGTGGTAAACATAGAGCCAGACAAAGATAGCCACCACCAGGGCCAGAATTTTAAGTTCCAGATTATTCTTTATCAACCTTTTTATCCGTTTTTTGTTCATCTTCACTCTTTTTGATAATACCAAATGTATTGCCGATAATCTCTGAGAGACGCTCGGGCGAAAGGTCAGGATAAAGGATTCCGTTTCTGGCCAGGCCAACAGACCCTTTCTCTTCAGAGACCACCAGGACCAGACTATCGGTCTGTTCTGAAAGCCCCAGGGCAGCCCGGTGCCTGGTACCAAGTCTGGGGTCAAAGTTAGGTCTTTCTGAGAGGGGAAGGATACAACCTGCACCAGAGATTTTATTCCGGGAGATGATGACCGCACCATCGTGTAAAAGGCTTCCAGGGTTGAAGAGGGTAATCAGCAGTTCCTTGCTTATTTCTGCGTCAAGCGTCTTTCCGGTGGCAAGATAATCGCCAAGCCCAACTTTAACCTCAAGGGCGATCAATGCACCGTGCCGTTCTTTTGCCAGTTTGAATGCTGCCTGGATGATCTGGTCTATCTTCTCTTTGCTCAGCCCCTCTTTCCCGCTGAAAAAGCCACCTTCCCCAAGCCTTACCAGGGCGTTTCTGAATTCTGGCTGAAAGATAATTAAGATGGCAAGAGCACCAAAGGCCAGAACCTTTTCCAGAAACCAATTGAGGGTACGAAAACCCAGGAGCCGCGCTAAAAAGGTAGCCAAGAAGACGATGATCAAACCTTTTAATAGCTGAACACCTTTGGTCCCCCGAATGATGAGAAAAAGGTAATAAAAGAGGATAGAGAGAAGAGTGATATCAAGAAGGTCAAACCAGGTGAATTCCAAAAATGTTTCGGACATATTTATCCTTTGAGGATTCGGCGCAGAGCGTGGATGAAGAGCTCATTTTCTTCTGGAGTTCCTATCGTAAGGCGGATGTAACGTTCTTGAAGTCCCGGATTGTCAACCGGCCTTACAATGATACCGCTCTCTTCTAATTGAGCGCAGACTTCTGGTGCCCTGCCACCCAGGTCAATCAGAATAAAATTGGCCTGGGTAGGAACAAAGGAGAGGGAAAGTTCCGAAAGATTCCGGTAGAGATATTCTTTACCCAGGCGATTGTTTTCCAGACTACGCTCTATAAATTCCCGATCGTCAAGAGCCGCCGCCGCAGCTGCTTGCGCGGGTCCAGTAGTATTAAATGGTGGTCTGATTCTATTCATTTCCGCAATTATGCTTTTATCGGCGATGCCGTAACCGATACGCAGACCTGCCAATCCGTAGATCTTGGAGAAAGTGCGGGTTACTATCAAAGGTCTCTTCCGAAAGAAGGTAAGACCACTTATGTAATCTTCGCTTTCCACGTATTCGGCATAAGCCTCATCTATAACCACGATAACCGTTTCCGGTAATTTGGAAAATAGAACGTGTAATTCATCTTTTTTAATAATCGTGCCGGTAGGGTTATTGGGACTTCCCAAAAAGAGAAACCTTGTTTTTGAAGAGACCGCATCTAATATTGCCTCCGGGTTGTAGCCAAAGTCATCTTTGAGCGGTACTTTAACCGGAATACCGCCGCACATCAGAATAAGGATTTGGTATATCAAAAAGGTTAGTTCCGGAATAATCACTTCTTCACCCGTTTTCAGGAATGTGAGCAGGGAAAGCGAAAGTATTTCACTACTTCCACTGCCCAGGATGACCTCTTCTAATTTCACACCATAAAATTCTGCCAGTTTCTGGCGTAAATGCTGGCCACTGCCCTCAGGATACCGGTTGACCTCCCGAAGCGCTTCTTTAGCAGCTTTAATACCCAGAGGTGAGGGTCCTAAGGGATTTTCATTAGAAGCCAGTTTAAATGCTCGCTCTATCCCTTTCTCCTTCAGAACCGTTCCCAGTGGCTTGCCCGGTCGATAAGGTGAGATTTTTTTTATTTCTGGCCTTACCAAATTTTCAATATCCATACAGTCCCATACTTCGCTTCGCTTCCGAAAGGACGCTGCTGGTTATCTCACGGCCCTTTTCGTTGCCTTTCTCCACAAGGCGAACAATTTCTCCATAGTTCCGCTTCAGATGGATGCGTTCATTCTGATAAGGCGCCAGATAACTGATCAAAATTTCGGCAAGACTTTTTTTACACTCCGTGCAACCAAGTGCTGCTGACTGACACTCCTCTTTAATCTTTTGAGTGTCTCCTTGGTTGTATATCAAATGGATGCCAAAGACTGGACAGTTATCCGGATGGCCAGGGTTGCTCCGGTAGGGCCGGAGAGGGTCGGTAAACATTACTGCTACTTTTTTTCTTATCTCCTCTGGAGAGTCAGAGAGATATATTGCGTTTCCATAAGACTTACTCATTTTGCGACCATCTGTTCCCATCACTTTTGGCGTCGGTGTTAGAATGACCTCTGGCTCCGGAAAGAGATAGCCATAAAGATGGTTGAAGCGTCGGACGATCTCCCGAGCCAGTTCCAGGTGAGGAATCTGGTCCTCGCCCACCGGCACACCCTCAGCCTTAAAGGAGATGATATCTGCTGTCTGAAGGACCGGATACCCCAGGAACCCATAATTGGTAACCTCACGGTCTGACAACTGGGAAAGTTGCTCCTTATACGTCGGGCACCGCTCCAACCAGCCCAGGGGCGTGACCATGGATAACAAAAGATGCAATTCCGCAATCTCCGGGACCTTGGACTGGATAAAAACAGTCGCTTTTTTGGGGTCAATCCCGAAGGCGAAGAAATCAAGGAGCATCTCGTCAATACTTTCTTTGATGCCGGAGGGGTTCTGGAATTCCGTCGTCAGGGCATGGAGGTCAGCCACCTCATAGAAGCACTCATATTTGTCCTGGAGTTGAACCCAGTTAAAGAGCGCTCCGGCTAAATGGCCCAGATGTAATTTACCGGTAGGCCGCATTCCACTGAAGACTCTTTTCATAAACTAAAATATTATACTCTCCAGCAGAATTTAACGCAAAATTTTCGCAAAGGATAGGGTTAAGGAAATTTGCAACCTGGTCAGATTTTATGCTATGATATGCCAGGTTTGCGTCCAAAGAGATTATCAGGAGGGAAGATGACTAAATCAGTGAGGGGAACGGAAACAGAAAAGAATCTTTTGAAATCTTTTGCCGGAGAGTCTCAGGCGAGGAATAGGTATACTTACTTTGCCAGTGTAGCGCGGAAAGAAGGATACGAACAGATCTCTGGGATCTTCCTGGAAACGGCTGATAATGAAAAAGAACATGCCAAGGTCTTCTTCAAGTATCTTGAGGGCGGAGAGGTAACGATTACCGCAGGCTACCCAGCAGGCGTCATCGGCAACACCCGGCAAAACTTAGAAGCCGCGGCTGACGGTGAAAATTTGGAGTGGACAACCCTTTATTCCGATTTCGCCCGGGTAGCCAGAGAGGAAGGGTTTCCGGAAATAGCCAATTCGTTTGACCAGATAGCGAAGGTGGAGAAATTCCACGAGCAACGATACCGAAAATTGATTGAAAACGTAGAAAAGAACGAGGTTTTCCAAAAACCAAAGGTGGTGAAGTGGCACTGTCGCAACTGCGGTTATATCTTTGAGGGGACCGAGGCGCCAAAGGAATGTCCGGCATGTAGGCACCCCCAGGGATTCTACGAGGTCCTGGCCGAAAACTTTTAACTCTTTGAAAGAAACAACCACAAAATTTATTTCTCTGTTTGGAGAATAGTTTTTCAGGTGCGAAAGAGAAAAAGATGAGCAAACTTTTTCTAAGGTGTGTAATTCTTCTCCTCTCTTTTTCGTTAGCCGTTCTCTCCGGTTGTGGTAGGAGCCGATTTGCTATCAAAGAGTTGGGTTTTTCTATCCAGCCGCCTAAGGGATGGAAACAGGGTGAACCCGAACTGGCAGGCGGTTTCAAAATGGTTAAAAATGGCCGATACTTTTTTGAATCTTCGGATAATGATGAGGTCTTTATCTCTGTTTATGACTTTCCTTCCGGCGGTAAGCCCCTTACTCAATACGTTGATGAATCACTCCAACAGTTGGAAAAGATTGAATCCCTTTGGTTCAGTATGGGAAAAGGACTGGCAAAGATTGCGCCGAAGGTATTTTCCATGACAGAAGAGGAAGAGGTGCGGCTTTTACAGGAAGCGGAAGATTTTCCAAAAACCAGGGTCTTAAGTAGAAGAGAACGAAAGATTTCCAGCTTGGACGCAGTGGAACTGGTGCTGGAGACAGAAAGTTTTAAATCTATAGAAACCTATTTTATCAGAAAAGGGGAGATTATTCAGGTTATCTGTCAGGCTCCAGTCAGAGATTTCGCCGGCTATGAAACTGGGTTTCGCACCGCTTTGGATTCCATCCAGGTGAAACTTTAGAAATAAAATAAATTATCTTCCTTCCAAGGAATCTACAGACGATGGCAAGGTTATTGATCGCAGTTGGAATATCACTCATTTTCATTGGCCTTCTTCTCAATTATAAAGTTCCTCTGGGGAGACTCCCTGGAGATTTTTCTTACCACCGCGGCAATTTCCACTTTTTCTTTCCGCTAACCACTTCTCTGATTTTGAGTTTGGTTTTAACCCTATTTCTCCTCCTATTTTCTAAACATTGAATGAAAAAGACCGGGTATATCGTTGTGTTAATCTCTGCTTCCTCGCAGAAGGAGGCTTTAAGAATTAAGGAGGCACTCCTTTTTCAAAGATTGGCTGGCTGCATCAATCTGGTTAAGGGAATAGACTCTTTTTTCTGGTGGAAGGGAAAGGTTGAGACCAGCCGGGAGGTTTTGTTGTTAGTAAAGACCAGAGAAAGTAATTTTCAAAAGGTTGCTGCTTTGGTTAAAAAACTCCATTCCTATCAAACCCCTGAGATTATTGCCCTACCCATTACTGCTGGTTACCAGCCCTATCTTGCCTGGCTGGAGGAAGCAACCAGTATTCCCTGAGAACCCATATCTTAAATTCTTCATCATTTCTTATACTTTTCTGCCAGTTCTTTGGCGCTCAAAAAGTTTACCCGATATCCCCTTTTAAGACGCAGGATAAAATCCTCCAGTTCATAACAAGCCTTTTTTCCGCAATCCTTGATAGTAAAAGGGTCAGGCAAGACGGTCCCTTCACCGTAATGATATCTTTTAGGGAGGGAAATGAACTCCCAGGGATGGAAGTAGAAACAGAGCACCGGAATCTTACCTTTCAATTTTTCGTTATCCAGGGTTTTCAGATAACCCAAAAAGTTGTTGACCATCTTCAATAGCGCTGCCGCTCCTTTCGTCCGAAAAACCGGCCACTGATCCAAATCTCTTCCGTAAGGATCGGTACTTTCTTGGGTGATGTCAGCAAAGACCGGTATTTCCAGAAGACGACTTTCGCCTTCCTCCAGCCAGTTTTTTCGGCTGGGGTGGTAGGGGAAGAGCCTTTTTCGGTAGTAGTAGAGGGGATAGGTGGCGTCTACGACATAACCGAGGTCTTCCAGCGCATTAACCATTACAGTACTACCCCAGAGCCTGGGTGCCCGGAAAGAGACCGGTCTGGTCCCTGCTGCTTCTGCTACCATTTCGGTAGCTCTTTTCAATCTCAAGGGCACCTCTTCCGGCAGAAGAGGTTTTATCCCTGGGATAGGAAAGAGTTGGTCACCCACTGTCTCGTGGTAAAGGGAGTGGCAACCGACCTCGTGGCCCGCTTTGATAACTTCTCTGCTTTTCTCTGGAAATCTTGCCGCTGCCTCTCCGGTAAAGAAAAAAGTAGCCTTTACCTTTTGACGGGCAAAGATTTCCAGAAGCTTAGGGAGACCTTCTTCCACTCCCCGGTAGTAAGGTGTCCAACTACCTACATCGGTCTCTACGTCAATGCCAACCACTACTCTTACCAATCTTTCCATATAGCTATAGTTCTATAATCTCCTGTAATTTATTGGAAAAAGATTGTATACCATCTTTGGTGACCGAAACGCCATCCTCCCAACGCAGACCAAATTCTTGGGTATAAAGGAAGGTATCAACCTGAAAGGTCATATTTTCTTGGAGAGGGTAGTCGGAATGAGATTCCATCCAGGGACGTTCCACCTCTATCAAACCTAAGCCGTGGCAGGGACCATAGAGGAGATTTTTTGCCACCCCTATCTTTTGGGCATAACGGAAGAACTTTTCAGCAATCTCTTTAGCAATAATACCAGGTTTCATCCATTCCATAGTCTTTTGGTGTAAGTCTAAACCTGCCTGGACAAGTTGGCGCATCCTTTTGGGCATCTTACCAAAGCACAGGGGTCGGCCAACACTGCCAGAATAACCGGCAATTCGGCCACCAATATTCAGTTGTACCAGCCTACCTTTGCCCAACTTTTGATAACCTGGCCTTCCGATAGCGTGCGTAGAATTCTTTCCAGCAAGGACATACTGAGGATGAGCTTCATATTCGGCGCCATTGGTGTAGAGTTCTTTTTCAATAATGCCCACCACTTCCAGTTCGGTCATATCCGGGTTGATCTGCTTGATGGTGTTCTCCAGGGCGATTTCGGAAATGCGGAAGGATTCCTGTAGCATGGCCAGTTCTGCAGGACTTTTAATAATCCTTAAATCCGAGACAAGGTTACTTTTGACTATTTCGGCTGATGGCAAGGCTTTTTTTAAACTTTCGTAAATTGGTAAGGGAAAGATTTGGTAACCTTCCAGGCCAACCTTCCTAATCTTTTTATTTCCGAACATCTTCCGGAAGATACCTTCAAAAGTATCAACCTTGATGGTCGGGTAATCAGGCTCTGCGCTTTCCCGGTATTCTATCATCTTGTAAATCTTTTTAATCCGGCTGCGGTCTCTGGCAAAGGTTTCGCTTTCTGGGCCGATAAGCAGAGCCGCTTCTCCTTCCGCAGGAATCAGGACACCTGCCGATTCAAAGATAGGCCAGTAGTCAGAAAGATACCGCACATTGGCAAAGTCAGCCTCGTTTGAGTGGACGAGTAGCACGTCCAACTCGGCTTGGTGCATTCGTTCCTGAACCTTTTGCCAGCGCCTCTGAAATTCACCGTTAGGCAGTTTGTATTCTTTCATAGATTTTCCTCCAGATTCTCCTCAATCTCTTTATTTATCCTTTCCACTGCTCTCTCCAGTGCTGGTGCGACCTTTCTTCCATATTTTCTGGTGATTACTTCAGGGTCAAGTTCTGAGTTTAGAATATCGTAAAACCTGGATAGCGGTAAGTAGGGATTTAAAAGCGAAGGGTCAAGATAGTCTATAGCATCAAGAAAAACCCTATTTATCCTTTCGGAGTCTTCTCTTCTCAAGTTTTTCAAAAAGAAATGGGAATAAGCAATCTCTCGGTTGGAAGGAATATTCCAACCCAGTTTTGCGGTCTCTATCTGGCCTTCTTTACCAGCCAAAAATTCCAAAAATTTGAAGGCGGCTTCAGGGTATTTGGTCTTTGCCGAGATAGCCCACCCAGAAGGTCCGTGCATCAGTTGAACCCTCTTTTCTCCAATCACAGGTAAGGGAGCCACGTCCCATCGGAAATACTTTATGTGCTTTATCATATCCGGTAGTTCATATCTCCAAGCCAGGCTCATCCCGGCCTTACCTGCTTTGAAACCAAAACTTTCTGTTAAACCTTCTTTAATCTCTTGCTCACGTAGCGCCACTCGATACTTTTCTTTTAAATCATAATCAAACTGAAAGGCCTCTCTTGCCGCCTGGCTGTTCAGGAGGCACTCTTTGTAATCTTGGCTCCAGATTCTTCCGCCTTTCTGCAAAAGCGTATAAAATGGATGGACAGGTCTTTCAATTCCGACCTGGATTAATCTGCCAGAATGGTCTCTTTTGGTTAGTCTAATGGCTGCTTCTAAATACTCTTCTTCTCCCCAGGAACCGTCAGGGTAGGATAGGCCTTCTTTGTCAAATAGGTCCTTGTTGTAAATAAGTACCCCGGTGCCCCAATCTTTCGGAAAACCATAGAGGTCGCCCTGACGAAAGTTTTTACCATCATATCGAAAGTTTATCAGAGAGAGTGGGAAAAAATCTTTCTCCTTCAATACCTTACTTTTTTTGACCAGGGGTGAAAGATTTAATAGGAGATTTTTCTTCAAAAAAGGGTGGATTATCTCCGCCTGGATTTCAAAGATATCCGGTGGGGAGCCACTAGCAAATCTGGTCAGAAGAACTCTATTGTAGTCTTTGGTAATCACTACATTTTTGACTTTAATGCCAGGGTTTTTTGATTCAAATTGCCTTATCAGATTATTCAGAAATTTTGAACCCTCTGGTGTACTCTCCCAGTTTAAGAATTCGATCGTTATTTTCTGATTAGAACCAGAGGGGTTCGTCTTCCATAAGCCATAATACCTAAACCACCAGATGGCTATGAACGAAAGAAATCCTGCCAGCAAGACAATCTTTCTCTTCATTTATTCTCTCCTGTAGAAATCAGCCTTTCAGGTGAGCAAGACTCAAAGACAATTAACTGATAACCTTCAACCTCCGGGACCTCCACGTTTACGTAGTCTTCTTTCCAATCAAACTTGAGCTGTTTTCGCGAAGGAGCAAGATAAACCTTCTTTATCTTTTGTCCTTCGGCTTTTAAAGCCAGTTTTATTCCCCTCACAGTGATTGGTTCTTCAATAACCTGCATCTCTTTTCCTCTCAGTTCTGGAAGGTAGGTCAAGATATGAACCATGGTCTCTTTTTCTTTCTGCGTAACCGTAACCTGGCCGAAAGAAGGTAGTCCCTCTACCCTAATTAGGGGTCTGGGAAGTATTAGCCTCAAACAATTTCTAACCAGATTTTTGTAAGCCACCACTGCATGTTCATAATAACTGGTGAAAATCGGGAAACTGAAATGAAAAATGTTGCCGCAACGCACCAATGCCGGCCGACCAGAATCTTTTTCCGGGGGGATATATAAATTCTCATGGCACCCATCCCAGGACTTAAGGTTAAAATAGGGTTGATAAAGTTTTGCTAAAACTTTGCTACCCTTTTTCGGTACCATCGCAATACCAGGGTTGTAAATGGTAGTAACCATTTTCGGTAAATCCTGACTGACTTCTGAAAGGGCTTCAAAGAAAGAATAGTGATAGGGCTCTGGACCCTGATAGGCAATCCGGTACTCTTTGAGAGCAAACTTTTTTTTCTTTGAGTCCAGCCCGGAAATGGCGGAACTGATAATAAAACCTCCTTTCTCTAAGTATTTCTGCAGTTTCTCTCTTAACCTATCATCAATGAGAACCTTGTCTGGTAGAATTACCACCTGATAAAAGGAAAGATCTTCATCACCAGTACTGATATTAAATTGATATTTTAGTTCCGTCAGAATTCTGGCTGCCCCGGCAAGATGAGTAGAGTCAAAATATGGATCTCCAGGGAATCTCTTCAAATCTGGGTCAATAACTAATATTTCCACCCGGGCTCTGGCTCCATAAGTCCATGGTTCTAAAGTTTTAACCCGCATGTAAACGTTCCGGACCAGATCATAAACTGCAGGTTCCAACTTTCCCCGAGGATGCATATGGTCGCCAACCATGCAGGTCCCGGTATTTGCCAAAGAATAGTAACAATCAAAAAAGAGAGAATGTTCTGGTCTTATCCCCCCAAAATCACCCCAACTTTCATGAAATCTACCGGTCACAGTAAAGAAAGGCTTTTGCAAGGTGCGAGCATAGCGGATAACCCAGGGTAGGTAATCGTATCCCCAGCCGCCGGTGGGCAAAACCTCTATCTCAATATGGTCTGGCTGGTCCTGATAGGGTAGACCGTTAAAGTAAAGATAAATACCTTTCCGTGATTTCTTCACTAATTTGGTGGTGTCTTCTCGAAAGCGATTGGTTACCATCCAGCAGAACTCTGTAGCCTGAACTTCGTCCAGGGGGTCCATACCCAGTTTCTTCATTTCTTCTAAACACTCCCCACCATAACAGGGAGAAAGGGTAAAACAATCCAGGAAAATGCCATCAACCGGATACCATTCCAGCACTTCTTTCACCATTCCGAGAAGGTATTCCCGGTAACCGGTATTCAGACACATTCTACGGAAGAAATGGCTGTAGCGTTCCTGCTTTATCGTCTCCATCTCATATACCTGGCCTTCTTTATTCACCTTGCACCATTCCCGGTGCCGGAGAGCCTGTTCGTGGTCAAGCCCAGCATTGAAATAGGCAGCCACCCGTATGTGATGCTGATGGCAGGCAGATACTATTTCACCTAAAAGGTCCACTTTCAGGCCGGGATGGACTATTCCAATTCTGGTTGGATAGTAGGCAAACCCTATATTACAACGAGCGAAGACAGTAATGTAATCAACCCCTGAATTTTTCAGGGTTTTAGCAAATTCTTCCGCTTTGAAATCCCGGCCAACATCAGAGACGGCCGGCATGGTGTGGAAATCAAGATGGATGGCTCTTTTGGGGAATAAGGTCATTTTTTATTCAATTCACTTCAGATCTCTTCAAAGATTGGGTCCATTATCCATTTACCGCTTCTCAGTTCTTGATACATCATATCCATCAAGATATTCCAGGAACCATAACCAGGGGCAAAAAGCGGCTGACCGGTTTCCGCATCATAATTCTCCGTAAAAGAACCAATCTTCTCAAGGGAGGATGCCAGAAGAAACATTGTTTTGTCCACCAGTTCCTCCGCCTCTTTTTTGAATCCATAATGAATAAGGGCGTGAAACATAAAATAGTTTAAAAGTGTCCAGACTGGACCCTGCCAGTTGGAATTGGTCATCCGATGATGTTCCCCGAAACGAGGTGGATTACCAAAGATGGCATTATTATAATAAGGGCTGGACTTAGATAGACTGCGAATACCATAGGGGCTCCAAAAATGTTTTTCATGTAGCAGATACTTTTTAATCATATCAATGGCCCTTTTTCGATCAGCCATCTGAGCATAAAGAGGGATTAAGTTGGAGCAAGATTGGAAGGCATAATAACCAACTCTTTCACTCTCTGTTCCCTTGCCTAAATGGAAGTGGTGAGTACCGGTAAGAAGGTTGTAAGCGGAATAAGAACTCATCTCCTCATACCAGAGAATATCATTTACCAGCTGGTGCAATGTCTTAGCTTTTTCTTTGAAGATTTTCTCATCGTTTTTTTTGCCCAGCCTGCTGGCCAGAATAGTAGCTGAACGACACTCAAGATATAACCAAGCATTGATATCGGCTGTGATGATAGTCTCTGGAAGAGAAAAAGAAGTGGTTACATCATTGTCAATACCGCTCATCCAGGAAACAGACCACCGGAAGAGACCAAGATGGGTAAGATTATTATACCAGTAGTATTCAAGATATTTTTTTAGTTTATCAAACTGCTCTTTCACCCAACGCAGATTTCCAGTTTGGAAAAGATACACCAGTGCCCCCTGCATCAGGAAAGGTTGCGCATGAAATTTTGGAAAGTAATGCATGGGACCACTCTTTTCGGTGATACAGTTGGGTGTAAATCCATCAGGGCTCTGGTAATAAAGAAGTGTGTCAATCAAATATTTAAGATAGTCAGGTTTGCCTGCGTAAGCAAAACGTATTGCCATGTGATAATAGTCCCAGCAATAAATTTGCTCCGGGTAAAAATGGCCATAGGTAATTAACAGGAAAGAAAAGGGTATTCTTCCAGTAGGAAGCCTTTCCAAGCGCGGCATAATCTTTTCTATATGATTGTGAACAATTTTGTAAGCTTTGATTTTCATAGATAAATCGTAATAAACTCTCAGCACCTTTTACTGCTTAAATAGTTAAACCTATCTTGCAGAAATAATCTCTATTGTTTCTGGCGTCGGAGGTGTTTTTATCATTAAAGAGATTGCGCCAGTTTCGTCTGAACGGACAATTTTGGACCCAATCCGGTATTCTTTACTGGGTGATAAAACTGCAACCAGACCACCTCTTTCTGGTCCGAAAGGTGCACTTATTGTTATAGAAAGAGCATCTTTGTTTGGATGATATCGAACTTTGTGGATGACCGTATCATAACCTGCTACTACATTGCCGTGTTGGTAATAAGCAGCAAAAAATTTAAGAACATAGGCATTACATATACTACTGAAATCGCCAATGCAGCCTTCGCCGTGTTTAAAATATTCAAAAGGAGAAAGAAATCTTTCATGCTCCCTAAACCATAATTCTACTGCAGTTCTGGCAATTTTCTTAGCGAACGCAGGGTCGTAATCAAGAATCGCTTTCCATAAAAACCATTGGTGAGGCATCCACACCGAGCCATTCCAATATCCATCGTCTATGTAATAAGGTGCGCTTTTATCTACATTTGTCACACCCCATCGTGTCCATAAATGTCGAGGCGATTTCAGATTATAAAGCATCTTCCTTACCTGATCAAGAGTACACTCCTTAGTAATCAGTGGCATCACTCCGTCAATGCCCATGTTGAAATTAAATCCATTCTTGTCTCTTATCATTTGGTAGTTCTTTCCTTTGGTCCAGCCAAAATATCCTGTTTTGTCATCCCACATATATTTATTCATGGTGATAAAGAACCTTTTAATCTGGGAATCAAAAAAAGTTTGGTCTTCTTTATACCCCAAGAAGAAAGCAAAAAGCCGCAAAATCTTGGCCAGCCTTATCACGTGAGATGTCAAACCAGCACACCCTACGTCATCAGAAGGCCATTGAATCCCTCTGGTAAATTTAACCGGATTCTTTGGAAGATAGAGATTCCTTCGCCAGGGATGAAATTCAAAGTCGTGGTTTAGAGGAGGAGTACAGGCACCTGAAACTGGATAGTCATCACAGGAGGCGGACTCATATTCGTAATGGTAAGCGTTAACCAGATTTAACTTATGTGGGTCAAAAAAAGAGTTAGGGTGATTTCCAGAGAGTAGTCCGTAGAGGCGTTTAATTCTTGGATAGAAAAATTTTAATATTTCAATATCACCAGTTTTGATATAGGCTTCCCAGACCGCATATACAGGTGTTGGGGTGTAGGAGCCATGTTCAATGGCGAGCGATTCCTCGTTTTCGTCAGTAAAATAAGTTGCGGCTGCCTCCAGGGCAAGTTTTGGTGAATATTCAGTAAGTCCAAGGGCTAACGCTCCAACATCCCAAAAGCAAAAATTACGGTCAACAGAGAGAGGAGCATAAAACTTCACATATTTTCCTTTCCTGATATTGGGAAATGTCGCGGCCATTAGAGAAACGGACACATTGTGCTCCATCGCTGTTTGGTAATGTTTGTTAGTCACTTTGTATTTGGTATCCTGATAATGATCCCTCCTTTTTTTAACAATCTCTTCTGCGTGAGAAAGTATTTTTTTGGCAGTTCTTACATTGCCGGCGTGGTCGTTGCCTCTTATTACAACAGCGTACACTGTCTTCTTTTCGAAGGGTATAACGCTGATGTCAGAAATATTAAGGTCTAACCATCTGCCAATACCTTGCCCGGGATATGTACCGTGGACATACCAGTAAGGACCCATTTTGGTCAGCGCTTCGGTAATGTCATCCCCTTTAATATCCCTTAAACTTATCATTCCACCCTTGCCTAACAAGGTAAAAATTTGGTCGGTTTCCAGTCGTTTGTTGATCAAACTCATTGAATTGGCCTGAACATCCTTAATTACTTTTAGAGTGCCCTCAGGTTCTTTAATGAGACTAAAAAAATCTTTAGGAGGAAGACTTCGGGTAATGGCAAACCCATCAAGCAAGATGTGAGCTGGCCGCTTGGGCAAAGTGGTGTTTACCGTAATTTTGAGTCTATGGCGACCTTCTGTCAACTTTCCGAGATAATGAGTTGCGGTTAGCCAATCGTCAAATGAACTTCCAGGAGAAAAGGTTCCTTTAACTGGAAGAGGAACGGTTATCTTTTGATTGTCCAACTCGATATCAAAATGCTGGGTTTCGTCGGCCCAGAATGTTGCGTATCGAAATACCAAGTAAGCATCACCTAAAGTATGGGGCAATCGAAAATAGTAAACAACTCCTTTGTCTTTATAGTTTAGGTAAAGAGCCTCTCCATTAGTTGCTCCCTCATACCTGAGATATGTGGACGGTTCATAAGTGAACACCATCGGTTTTCTACCGTCAAGATAATTCCGGTATTGGGAGTATATTTCGCAATACTCAGAGGCCTTTACCCATAGGTCGTCTTTTCCTTTATTGATGGCAATCTTTGGTTTCAAGGGAAATTGGCCACAAAGTAAGTCAAAAGTAAATCTACCAACCCCTCCAGAAATTTCCTTATAAAAGGAAGCACAGACAACCATGCTATGTTTATCCACTGGTACAAATTCAATCAGGGCATATTTGGCTAAACAAAGTTTTCGATTGATGTCGTCCATCGTAAAACGCCAAACCCAGTAATCCATCTCTTCGTTTGCGGCCCATGCGGTAATATTGATACTTGGGGTAGGAGGATAAACTTTGATGCAGGAGGGTGGGTAATTGATATACCCTACCGCCACCGGAAATTCCATCAGATATCCTTTTTCTTTATCAACAACAAGTCCTCCTCCCGCATAACGCGGGGAATAGGGCCCCCACTCAGGTAAAGAAAGATCGTAATTCTTGTTGAATTCCATTATTCTCTTTTGGTGGGAAATTGAAGCATAGGAAAAATGCAAAAAAGAATCAGCGTGTATCCCAGATGGTATAGTCTGGGTTGTTTATGTCGTTTCCATTCTTCTGGTAAATCTGTTCTATGGTCATCCATTCCACATGTCCATCTACAAATGCTACATTGGCACCCCCTTTATGCCGTTTTGATACAAAATTGCACCTAAACGCTTCTGGATTCAGGCCATACTCATCAAAACCGGGCCCAAATGCCGATATGGCATAATGTCCTTTTTCCGGATTACCTGCAGCCGCCTGGTCTGAGTCAGCTATTAACAAAGTCTTTGCTGGATTAGGTACTTCCGTCAGTTTGGTAAGATAGTTTTTGGTGTCGCTGCTTTTATTATCACCAAGAGCCACATTCCAACCATAACCGATAGGATAATTTAAAGATGGGCAGCGGAAAATCGCAATATCTTCCACATAGGGTTTGAGCATATCGTACCAGAAGATCTTATAGTTGTCATGCGCGGTAGGTAGGTAATCGTCATGGTCTTGGGCAAACAAAAAGACCGCTCGCATAATCTTTTGCAGATTTGTTGCACAGAGCGTTATTTCTTTTTCCTCTTTAGATTCATCTAATGCCTGAGCGGCCCAGAATGCTGTCGGTAAAAAGAACCCAATAACCATTATCACTACGGCAAAAAACTCAATAATGGAGTTTTTCTTCTTATCTCTCTTTTTGTCCTTCATAAAGCTCCTCCTTTTCTTTATTCTATAATTTTTTCGGTTATTTTAATCCCTTCCAGCATATTTTTCATTTCATTCAGATTTTCCACCATTCCCGTTATGAAGATAGGCTCTGGAGTTAGGTCAAACACGAATGGACG
>CAZPLE010000112.1:0-9663 GCA_964587375.1 uncultured bacterium | reverse complement strand
TTGCCGTATTAAACGTTTGGCTTCACTCTTGCTGGAGATGATTTTCTGTTCCACAAGGTCTGCTATTAAATTACCGGTACTTAAAGGCATCTCTTTCTTAATAATGACCTCTTCAATTTCGGAAGGAATGCCAGTTCGTTCACTAAAAATTCTGTGGAACTCCTCTTTGGAAGAGAGGGCTGCTTCTTTGCCGTGGTAAAAGGCAGTGATTTCAAAAGCCAGTTTTTCCTTGGCTTCTTTGGGATGTCCAGCCAGAATTTTCTTTAATTCCTCTTCAGAAAGGTCGGTTAGGCATCGGAAGTATCTTTCCATTAGGGTGTCCGGAATGGACATTATTTTGCCAAACATCTCGTTTGCCTTCGCGGTAATAGGAATGTAATTTCCGTAAGTTTTGCTCATCTTTCTTACTCCGTCAGTTCCTTCCAGAACAGGTACGGTAATGACCACCTGCTTTTCTTTTCCCAGTGCCTCCTGAAGGGTTCGGCCTGCAAGAAGATTGAACTTCTGCTCAGTGGCGCCTATTTCCACATCACTTTTTAGGACTACCGAATCGTAACCCTGAAGAAGGGGATACAAAAATTCCTGCAGGAATATGGGGTTCCCTTTCCGATAGCGCTGGTGGAAGTCTTCCCGTTCCAGCATGCGGGCAACCGTAAAGGAAGAAGCCAACCTGATTAATTCTTCCAGTTTCAGTTTTGATAACCAGGTGGAATTGAAAACAAACTCCGTCCGTGCTAAATTAAGAATTTTACCCACCTGTTCCTGATAGGTTTTCAGATTTTCTCTGACCTCTTCGGAAGAGAGTAATGGCCTGGTTTCAGTTCGTCCGGTTGGATCGCCTATCAGGGCGGTAAAATCCCCAACCAGAAATATGATCTGATGTCCAAGATTCTGAAAGTCACGGAGTTTCCGAATCGGTACGGAATGGCCAAGGTGAATTTCGGACGCAGTCGGGTCTATTCCATATTTTATCCGCAACGGCTGATTTTTTTTAATGCTATCTTTCAACTTTTTAACCAGCTCTTCTTCTGGAATTATTTCTACCACTCCGCGGCGTATGATTCTTAATTGCCTTTCAATTTCACTCATATCTTATAATTATAAGACGGAATACCACTTTTCGCAAAATTCCTTCTGAAACCTTTCCAAATACCCTTCCTTAATTGCTTCTTGTATCCTTCGCATTAGGTTCTGGATAAAATAGAGGTTGTGGTAAGTTGCAAGGTAGAGTGCGGTCAGTTCTTTGGTTTGAAAGAGATGTCGCAGATAGGCGCGCTGGTAATTTTGGCAAACGAAACAGTGACATTCCGGGTCAAGGGGGGAAGTATCACTGGCGTAGGCGCCATTGCGGATGGTAATCTTCCCTTGACTGGTCAGAACAGCACCGTTTCTGGCTATGTGGGTAGGAAGGGCGCAGTCAAAGATGTCACACCCTACCTTTACCGCAGAGATGATTTCCAGTGGCGTTCCGATGCCCATTAGGTAACGTGGTCTTTCGTCTGGAAGAAGCCCGGCAGTATATGCGACCAGTTCCTTCATCTCTTCTTTACTTTCTCCTAAGCAAAAACCACCCAGAGCATAACCAGGAAATTCTATTTCCATTAATTCCTCTACCGACCGTTTTCTGAGGTCCATAAAGGTCGCACCCTGAACTATCCCGAAAATAGATTGGTAAGGATTTTTCAATCTTTCTTTGGCGATCTTTGCCCACTTTGTTGTTCTTTCGACGGCCTCAACAACCAGAGAACGGGCAGCAGGGTTTGGCACCGGCTGGTCAAGGGGCATAATGATATCACTTCCCAGTCTTTCCTGAATCTCCACTACCTGTTCCGGGGTGATTTTGTGCCAGCTGCCGTCATAGATAGAACGGAATACCACCCCTTCTTCTTCTACTTTGGTATCTTCCAGGCTGAATACTTGAAAGCCGCCACTATCGGTAAGAATTGGCTTTTGCCAGTTCATAAACTTATGAAGGCCACCAGCATCCACAATAACTTTGGTCCCGGGCCGAAGCGAAAGGTGATAAGCGTTTGCCAGAATCATTTCATACCCTAATTCTACAAGGTCTTCTGAAGATATACAGCGCACGCTTCCTCTGGTAGCCACCGGCAGAAAGACCGGTGTGGTCACCTCTCCGTGGAGAAGGCTTATCTGGCCCAGCCGTGCTCTTCCATCGGTAACTAATATTTTGAATCTCATATAATCAACATGGCATCACCATAACTGCCAAACCGAAATCCCTCTTTCCAGGCGTATCGGTATGATTCTAAGAGTAACTCTTTACCAGCAAAAGCAGCGGTAAGGAGCAAAGGCGTGGTTCTGGGCAAATGAAGGTTGGTAATCATTTTATCAACGATTTGAAATTGGTAGCCAGGGTAAATAAAGATCTTTACCCAACCGTTACCAGCCATCACTTTTCCATTGTTGGCGGTTCCTTCCAGTGTCCTGACAACAGTGGTTCCACAGGCGGTAATTTTACAACCATTTTCTCTTCTTTCGTTGATGGTTTTGGCTGCCTTTGGTAGAATTTCAAAGAATTCTGGTTCCATTTGGTGCTTGGTTACATCGGAATTACGAATAGGTTTAAATGTTCCCCAGCCGATATGGAGCGTAATGAAAATATGGTCAATCTTTTTCTTTTCCAGAGATGCCAAAAGTTCCGGGGTAAAATGAAGTCCCGCGGTGGGTGAAGCCACCGCACCCTCTTTTTGAGCAAAGACCGTCTGGTAGTAATCTCTATCTTTTGGTTCTACTGGCCGTTTAATATAGGGAGGAAGCGGAATTTTGCCATAATTTTTCAGGACGTCCTTTACGGGATTACTTAGAAACCGAACTACGTACTTACCGGAAGAAAGTCGTTTTTCTATTTCCACTTCTACCCTATCTTCCGACTCTGGCATCTTCAATCGCAGACCTTCTTTTATCCTTCCGCGGACCAGCGCTTCTGCCCTCCCCTCCCCTATCTCTTTGAGCACAAAGACCTCTACTTTCCCACCACTCTCTTTCTCACACCTCAGCCGGGCAGGGATTACCTTGGTATTATTAAGAGCCAAAAGGTCATTGGCGGAAAGAATATCCCCTAAATCCCGGAAAACCGCAGTTTGAAAAGAACCTTCTTTGCGGTCCAGAACAAGAAGTTTGGCTTCATCTCTCTTTTCCAGCGGTTCTTGAGCAATGGCTTCTTTTGGCAAGTTGTAGTCAAATTCTGAGATATCCATTTATCGTGTTTCAAAAATAACGATGGTAGGGTTAAGGTAGATAAAATCTTCAGAAGCAAAGTTTTGACTGAACTTAAAACCTAAAAATTGGAGGGGTTGAGAAAAAGAGGCCAGCGGCTGATAAAGGCCTGAATCTTCAAATTCCTTCCAGAAGGTGGCCTTTTCCGGTGACAATTGTGCTGGTACCGGAGAAATCCCTGCCTGAAAAGATGAGAGCAGAAAATAATCTGGTTTGGCTTTCTTCAACTTTTCCAGATTATATCCGGTTACCACCAGACAGTAGCGGTCCTCATCCAAAGGGGGTAGTTGGAACTGCCAGGGAACTTCGGTCACACCGATCGTGGCACCCGGTAGAAGGCTCTCTTTAATCCATTTGCCAGCAACGGTTCTGGTGTTTTCCTTCCAAAAGAGCGAAAGGTAAGCCATGCCGTAAAGGAAGGTTGCCACTACCACGAAACTTGCTACCAATTTCTTAAAGATAGTTATCCCCCTCTTTCTCTTGGACGGGACTACCCAGGGTCCCACACCCAGAGCGATAAATGAAGGAACGATAGGTAAGATATAACGGCCAAAATGGACAGCAAAAGAAGAGATAAAGAAGAAGAAAAGAAAGGTCCAGATGAGAACCAAAAGGCGCTCTCGGGGAAAAACACCCTCCATCCCCCTAAAAAAAAGAGAGAGAATAAACCCTATCAATGAGAAGGAAAGAAGGGGGAGACCAAGTCCAAACCGGAGAGATTGAAGATAAAAAAGGGGCAAAAAGGTTAATGTGCAGGAACGGCTAATTTGGGGAACCATCTCTTTAATTATTTGGAAGAGGTAGGGGTTAAAGAGAAAGAATATGGTAAAGAATCCACCAGTGGCCCAGAGAAACTGTCTTATTTTAGGAAGGAAATAGCCCGGAGAAAAGACGATAGTCGTTAGCGGAATAAGAAAGACTGGAAGGAAAGGCAATTTACTACCTGCTGCCAGCCCACTGGTAACTCCCAACAGGAAGGGTGCAAATTTTGGTCTTTTTTCTTGTAGAAATCTGACTCCCAGGTAGAGCGTAAGCATAATCCAAAAAAGTCCTGGAATGTCAACATACATATAATGCGTGTTAAGAACTAAAAGTGGAGAGAAAGAGACCAATAACCCAGCAATTAAACCAGCAGACTTCTCGCCCCATATCCTTAACGTCAAAAGGTAGGTAAGGATAACCACACCTATTCCAAAGAAGGCACTCACGAAACGACCTGTAAGGTAGAAGCGCGCTATCTCTTCCGGATGTAAAAAATAGAAACCAAGGTCAGAGGTGAGGGTGATAAGGTTTAACTTGGAAAGTCCAAGGAGAAGAGCGCCTAATGGATAAAGATAGGCACCGCCAATAGAAAATTGACGCGGGTTAAAATCGCATCTTTTGGGATTCATTCCCGCCAGACTTTTTATCACAAAATACTCATCTGGGTGATAACTCCGAATTGGATTATACCAGGAACGCGGAACAGCCGTTTGGGGAACCTTCGGCCGTACCTCTCCGCCGTATCTTTTAATCCGCTCTACTCGGCTTTGAAGAGCGCTTAAGCTCTGGAAGTAGAGCCTGTTAGTGAAAGTTGAAGGCAACCCCCAGTCAATTCTGGTCCAAAAAATGGCAGCGGAAATGGTAATTAACAATCCCAAATTAACAAAACTATGTTTGGAGGACATCTTTTCTTTTAAATATTGCGGGCACCGTTTCTGGTGCCATTAATCCAAACCAGATATTGATGGAAGTAGAAATAAAAAGGAAAAATGGATGAAGGAGCCAGGCTTGGTCACGATCTTTATACCAATTCTTCAGGGAGAGAAAAAGGTTTGGAAAGACCAATAGGTTTTTGGCGACATAAGTGAAAAAGTTGGTTTTATCCGTTACCCAAACAAAATCCTTCTTTTCCTTGGCGTAAAAACGCGTGTAGTCCCTTGTCCATCTCCACCGTTTTTTTAAAAAGTCGCGAAAACTCTTGACGTTTGCATGGAAGACAAAGGCGCCTTTTGGTATGGCAAAGTAAAGAAACCCATTCTTTACCAGACGAGCAATAAATTCTACGTCCTGAGCATAATCGCCCACCTTATCAATCAACTCTCGGCGAAACATAAATCCATTACTGCCCATACAGTAAGGGGCGAAAGGATTAAGTTTCACCTGGTAATAACTACCCTTGTCTTCCAGAGGAACCCTGCCGAAAGCAAGTTGCCCTTCCAGAGAACGGAAAGCCGCGAACGGGTCCACTCCCACATAACTCAGATACCGGTTGACGATATGGTCTTCCTTTTTCACATAAAGTTTGGGCACACTGGCAAATAAAACAGGGCTTTCTTCCAGGGGCGCTATCATTCTGTTGATCCACTCTTTCCCGATGAGAGAGATATCAGCCTCAGCAATCACGACATACTTTCCGCAACTTTCCCAGATACCAATGTCCTTACCTCTACCCTTTCCTTCAGCCCGACCCTCTTTGTTGAATACAATCTTTACCCCATATTCCTTACATCTTTCCAGAACCGCTGGGGCGCTGCCATCGTCCACAATGACTATTTCTATCTTCTCCTGCGGATAGTTTTGCTGCCGGATAGAATGGAGTAAACCGATTACCCGGAAGTCCTGCTCTCTCATCGGAGTGACAAAACTAATCAGCGGTCTTTCCATTTCTTTCCAGCATTCCAAATATTATCCCGGCTCCGTAAGCAAGATGGATTATCAGAAAAATTAGCGGAAGTCTCAGCAAAGCGGAAAGGGATTTCTGTTTCACTCCAATACCAGCAGCAAACGCAAAATTGAGGATCAGATAGAAATATAAAGGCATTATAAAGAGTCGGTTAATGTCATAGAGAAAAGGAAGGAGGAGGAGATAGCAAAAGAAGAGTGCTGGGACATAGAATAGAAAGGAATAGAACCTTCTTTTTTTGGTCTTCTTCACTTTAGGTCTTACGTAGGCATACCTGAAGATTTGGCGGGCAAAAGAGAACAGACTCCCTCTTCTTTTATGATAGACAACGATCTGGGGCGCGTAAGCGATCCTAAATCCTCTTTCCTGGCACTGGTTGAAGAATTCTGGGTCCTCACCTGGCCAGAATCTGGGGTTAAAAAGGATATCTGCCAAGACCTTTTTACGACAAAAAAGGTTGGCAGAGCTCAATTCTCTTTCATCGGACGCCATATTCATCTTGCCCTTCCGGTAACGATTTCTTACAACTGCACCGCCGAAGAGGGAACCTAAAGCATAGCCGGAAATCTTTCCAAAGAGCGAATCGCTTTCTGGTGTTAACTGGGGCCCTCCCAAGATATCCACTTCCGGATGGTTTGAGAAGAAATCTTCGGCGTTCTTCAACCATTCCCTGTCTACCATCGCATCACTGTCTATGAAAGCGACTATTTCTCCCCTGGCTCTTTTTACCCCACGGTTCCTATTTTCGGAAGTGTTATCTCCTTTCTCTACTATTATTTCATATGCTCCTTTTTGGTAATCAAGTTCTTTAAGGCTTTCTACCACCTCTGGTTTCCTGTCCGGAGCCAAGGCTATTATTATGGAGAATCTTATCTTTTCGTCTTTCATCAGAAGAAAGGAAAGATCTGGCGGCCGTAGGAGATGAAGGCAGAACCAAACCTGAATTTGGACTTCCCTGCTACTCTACCCTTCCAGTAGGTGGGGACATCGGTGATTTTGTAACCCCGGCGCCAGAATTTGAGTGCCAGTTCCAAAGAAAGAGCAAACCCTTCTTCTCTGGTCTTTATCTTGGTAAGCAAAGACCGGCGATAGAGTTTAAAAGCATTGCTGGCGTCAGTAGTTGGCACGCGAAGAAAGAGATGTAAAATTTTGTTAACCAGAAGAGAAAAGAATCCTTGAAGTTTTGGACCCCCTTCTTTCCTTCCGCCTTTGAGATACCGGGACCCACAGATAAGGTCGTATCCTTCCAAGAATTTTCCTACCATTGCTGGGATGGTTTCCGGATCATCACAGGCATCAGCCATCATCACCACCACTCCCTCACCTTTTGCCGCACGAAATCCAGTCCAGAGTGCCTGAGCAAAGCCAGGTTTTTCGGTATTAGAAATCAGTTTGAGTGAATGATAATTTTGGATTAAATTCTTCGCTTTTTCCATGGTCTTATCGGTAGAATGATCGTCAACGATGATGGTTTCGTGAGCAAGCCCTTTCAGTTTCTCTTCCAGATTTTTAACCGTGGAAACGATATTTTCTTCTTCATTCCGGGCAGGAATGACCACCGAGATTAACATAGAGTTGTAATTTAAAAGACCGCACAGTCTTAAACCAGCCCTTTCGCAGAGAGTTCAGCCTGTGCCTGCCAGAACCTGTCTTCCGCAGGAGCCTGTGCCGCCCAACTAACCAGTTCTTCCATACCCTGTTCAAAGGAGACCTTCGGCTTCCAGCCAAGTTTTTTCTTTATCTTTTCAAAACTGGCAAAACAATGGCGGACGTCTCCCTTTCGGAAACTTTTGGTAATCTCTGGCTCTATCCTTTTCTTCAGTTTTTTAGCCAGGACTCTGGCGATTTGGGCAATCGCTATCGGAGCATTGCAGCCCACATTAAAAATTTCATAGTTGGCTTTTTCCTTTTCCAGAGCGAACAGAAAAGCACGACAGACATCAAAGACCGAGATAAAATCACGGCTTTGTTGACCATCTTCGTAGACTACCGGAGGCTGATCATTTTTGAGCCGAGAAGTGAAGATAGCGGTAACACCAGTATAGGGATTAGAAAGGGATTGTCTCGGTCCATAGACATTAAAGAGCCTCAAAGAGACCACTGGTACTCGGTAGGTTTTCCCAAATATCAGGGTCATCTCCTCCTGGACTTTTTTGGTCAGAGCGTATATAGAATTACAATCCAGCGTAACATCTTCTGGAGTAGGTAAGGGTTTCTTCAAAGGTTTATAGCACCCCGGACAGAGTGGTTCCCACTCTTTCTTTCTTAACTGGTCCTCAGAGCGCAAGAATGGTTTTACCTTTCCACACTTCTGGCAGTGATAAAGGCCTTCTCCATAACTACTCATGGAAGCGGCTACAATTACCTTTTGGACGGTATGTCTTTCGTTTGCCAAAATATCAAGGAGGGTTGCTGTTCCCCCGATATTGACATCTACATAATGCCGAATCTGATATTGGGATTGCCCCACACCCACTGCGGCTGCAAGATGAAACACCGCCTGACATCCCGCAATCCCCTTTTTCAGTCTTTCTCTGTCCCTAATATCTATCTTCAAAAACTCTGCTTCCGGATTCAGATAAGAAGGTTTTTTGCCTCGGTGAACCTGCGGGTCAAGGTTATCAATAATGCGTACCTGATACCCTTTTTCCATCAAAAGGTCAGCCAGGTGGCTTCCTATAAAACCCGCCCCACCAGTTACCAGTACCTTCATATATTTTCTTTTAGCCAGGATAATAACTTTCCTAACCCCTCTTCTTTCTTTATCATTGGGCACCACCCCAGTTCCCTCTTCGCTTTACTAAGGTCTGAGACATAGACTTTCTGGTCACCAGGTCGCCAGTGAGAGAAACGATATTTAATCTTCTTTCGCAATCTCCTTTTTAGCCACGCGAGCAGTTCCAGGAGAGAAATGGTATTTTCCTTTCCACCGCCGATATTAAAGACTTCACCTTTAATCTTTTCTGCTTTCGATTCTGCAGCCAGAAACGCAGAGATAAGGTCATCTACAAAGAGGATATCTCTTACTTGCTTACCATCACCATAGATAGTGATCTCCTTATTTTTCAAGCCACACAAAGTTAAATAAGCCACCCAGCCTTGGTCCTCATTGCCAAATTGGTGAAAGCCATAGATACAAGATTGACGGAACACAACTGTTTTTAGCCCATATATCCGGCTATAGTCTATCGCGTATTGATCCGCTGCACCTTTGGAACATCCATAAGGAGAATAGAAAGAGATATTGGTTCTTTCATCGATTCCTTCCGGATAATCAGGAAGAAGATATCGGGTCTCCTTTTCCTGGATTCTCAAACCTTCCAGTGCGCCATAAACCTTATTGGTGGAAGCAAAGATAACCGTTGCTTGCGGACGGAAGCGTCTTACAGCTTCTAAAAGGTTTAGTGTCCCGGTGGCATTTATTTCAAAATCGGTAATCGGATCATCAAGACTCTTGGTTACCGCTACCTGCGCTGCGAGGTGATAGACCACATCCACGCCCTTTACGGCAGCATTGACCTTTTCTCTGTTTCGAATGTCAGCCTTCAAGAAAGTAAATTTATCCCCAAAATTATCTTTCAGCCAGAAAAGATTCTTTTCACTCCCCAAGCGAGAGAGGTTATCAAAAATAATTACCTTTCTTCTTTTTTCCAGAAGATGGCTCGCCAGGTTTGTACCGATGAAACCCGCACCGCCGGTGATCAATGTCCTCATATTTTTACTTTAAAGAGCCTTTGTGATCCTATGAAAGTGATATATTT
>CAZPLE010000111.1:0-2889 GCA_964587375.1 uncultured bacterium | reverse complement strand
CAAATCATAGTGAATGATAGTGAAGCTACAGCAAAAGGAATAGAAAAGTTTGGAAGCGTTGGTTTAATACTTGCTATTGGAAAAGTAGAATATAACGATGAAAAAAGGACATTTCAAAAATGGCACGAAGCACTTAAGGGTGGAAAATCAAAATATGAATTAGAAAGGATTAAAAGAGGTGCTTGGTCAAGATTAAGAAAAACGAAATTCAATTTAGAACAAATTTCATTTATCAAAATTGATGATAATGTTTTGGTAGAATGTGGCTCTTTTCAGCGTGATTTTAGAAACTCTAACGGAAGACCAAGACGTGAAAAAGTTTTATTGGATTTAGAGAAGATAGATGAAGAAATAGTTTATTTCTTAGATTTTAAAAATAGAATGGAAAAGATATAAATAATATGCCCACACAACGAGAAAAAATAATTAAAAAACATTAGAAATCTTAGAAATTGGCCTAATGGGATGAGATATTCTGAATTAGTTCGTGAAATAAAAAATCAATTACCTAAATAGAATTTGCCGCCAGGTGGGCCAGAGCCAGCCTGGTAATAAAATCGGTTCGGATTCTTCAAATACACACCGCCAGTTGGAAAAACCCTATTCTTCCTGCACTCTTTTCGAGGGATCGTCAGGGGAGGATCCTGTAGAGCGTTTTTCTTTTATGAAGAATAGGTTGGGTATCTCTCAAAATATCTTTATTTTAGGGCTGGTCAGTTTCTTCAATGATATCTCCTCAGAGATAGTTTATCCGCTGGTGCCGGTCTTTCTTACCAGCGTTTTGGCTACGCCAGTGGCACTGGTCGGTTTGATAGAGGGCATTGCGGAATCGACCGCCAGCACCTTAAAAGTTCTTTCTGGTCGCCTTTCTGATAAGTGGCAAAAAAGAAAACCCCTGGCAGTTGCCGGCTACTCGCTTTCTGCGGCTTCCAAGATACTTTTAGGATTGGCTTTTAGTTGGCCCTCTGTTCTGTTTGCCAGATTCGTTGACCGTTTTGGCAAAGGGACGCGCACCCCTGCCCGGGACGCTTTAATTGCCGAAAGTTCGGAGACCTTATTTCGTGGAAGGGCATTCGGTTTTCATCGGGCACTTGATACTTTGGGGGCGGTAGTGGGCCCGCTGATTGCTCTTCTGGCAATTCGTTTTTTGGATAGGGGTAATTTTCGCTTAATCTTTTTCCTTGCCTTTGTCCCGGCGTGCATCGGCATTCTCTTACTCGTTATCTTTGTGAAAGAAAAGAGAAGAGAGAAAATCTCTTCCAATTTTAATTTTGACTGGCGCCATCTTGACCCCTCCTTTAAGATCTTTTTATTCATCAGTTTGGTCTTTGCCCTGGGGAACAGTTCCGATGCTTTTTTAATCCTGCGAGCGCAGAATCTGGGCTTGCCACTGACTTTGGTTGTCTTGAGCTATTTCCTTTTCAATCTTACCTATGCCATCTTTTCCCTGCCTGCAGGTATCATTTCGGATAAGATTGGACCAAAAAGGGTGCTTTCTTTCGGCTTCTTGCTCTTCTCTCTTATTTATCTTCTTTTCGGCCTGATAAAAGTTTCGTTTCTGCTCTGGTTTCTCTTTCCATTTTACGGAATATATATGGCTCTTACCGAAGGGGTGGGCAAGGCCTACATTTCTCATTTGGTTCCTCAGGAAAAAGTAGGTACCGCTTTTGGTATTTATCAGACCACCATCGGCCTTTGCACCTTTTTTGCTTCGCTAATCGCCGGATTGCTTTGGACCTATATGGGCGTAAGGAGTCCATTTATTTTTGGAAGTTTGATGGCACTCATCGCTGCTTCTTTGTTTATTCTTTTGGAGAAAAGGTTAAGAGTTGTTAAAATATAAAAGGGATTCTTAAAGGTTGCCAAAATATCCTGAATCTTCCGCCATGAAAGTAAGAGAGGTGTTTGCTGAGATTGAAAAAGACCTGGGAAGGGCACTGAAAGAAGTCTCTGAGGCCCAGATAGAAGATATGGTGAGTAAAATCCTGGGTTCCAGACAGATATTTCTCTTTGGGGAAGGAAGGTCAGGACTGATCGCTCGGGCATTTGCGATGAGGCTGATGCAACTTGGTCTGAAGGCCTACTTTGTGGGTGAAACGATTACACCCTCAATTGGCACCCAGGATCTACTGATTATCTGTTCTGGTTCCGGCCAGTCCCCTGTTTCTTATCAGATTGCCCGCACCGCCAGAAAGGCCGGCGCCGGTCTCTTTCTTATTACCAGCAGTCCTCAATCTCCCATAGGTAGGCTTTCGCAAGGATATATAAAACTGACCGGACCGAGAAAGAGAGCCCCTGCTGGTCTTAAAACCATTCAGCCTTTGGGTTCCGTATTTGAGCAGGCGATGCTCATTCTGCTGGACGCGGTGGTCGTCCTTTTGAAGGAGCGCCGAAAGATAAGAGAGGAAGATATGCTTGCCCGGCATGCCAATCTCTAAAGATTTACCTTGGGATGCTGGGAGTGGTAAATAAGATTGAAAACAGAGAGGAGGCTGGAATGAAACCACGCGAAAGAGTCCTGGCAGCTTTCAAACGGGAGGTGCCGGATAGGGTCCCTTATGATATCACTGGCTTTAACCGAGAAGCATTGCGGTTGTTCAAAGAAAGGACGGGTTTTGACGACCCGGATAAATACTTCGGGGTGGAGAAAGATATCATCTGGGTGGAGTTTAAGGAAACACGCCTTGACCTGAAAGAGAGATTTCTCCCTTGGCATCATAACCTTCCAGAGAGTTACGTCTATGAAGAGGGCGGCCGCTACCGAGAAGGTCCTGGCCAGCGCACTTTCAGTTTAAACGAATGGGGTACCGCTTTCGTTGTCGGCTCGCATCCCGCCTATGACCATTTTGTGGCACCCTTGACCGATACCCAGTCGATAAAAGAGATAGC
>CAZPLE010000110.1:0-10406 GCA_964587375.1 uncultured bacterium | reverse complement strand
GTCTTCTGGAGTGGTTACCTTACTCCGGAAAGCCTCCACCTCTTTGTGCTGATGTTGCCGATGCTCTTTTTAACCAGAAGCAGGAAGAACCCCTCCTTTTCCAACCTCTTCTTTTCCGGTCTTTTCTTGGGGATAGCAAGCCTTTCCAGGGCGCAGACATTATTGATTACCCCCCTCTTACTACTGGTTTTTGCCTTCACTGGTAGTCTGCGTAAATTTGCGTTTCGCAACGCCTTTCTGGTCCTTTTCTTTTTTCTCTTCACCCTTTCGCCCTGGGTGGTCAGAAATTACTGCATTCACCATCAGTTTCTTATCATTCCGACGGTGACTGGTGAAGTCTTTTATATCGCTAATAATCCCGGTGTGGTGAAAGATATAAAAAGTCCTGCTGGTATCTTTCATGGGGAAGACCCCAGACTGTTTATCGGTATGTCGGAAGTAGAGATTTGTCGCTGGTATCGCCGAGAAGCATTTAAGTTTATTCTCAGCCAACCGAGAAATTACCTGAGGTTGGTCGGCGACCGTTTCACACGTTTCTGGAGGTTCTATCCGCACCTGGGCACCGGGATAGCAAAGAATCTTTACTCTTTCGTCCATATGTGGGTAAGTATTTTTACTTCCGGTGTGATCATCATCCTCTTTATCCTTGGAGCGTTGTTATCTTTAAAAAAATGGCGTCAAAGCCTTCTCATATTGGCGCTGATCATCTCCTTTTCTCTTTTGACTATTTCTGGCCGGGCAGCTATCAGATACCGATTGCCGATCATGCCTTACATCATTCTTTTTGCAGCCTACGGCCTGGAATGGTTCCGTAACCAAAGAGCGTTTCTAAAGATATGTGGCACAATAAAAAGATTTCAGTAATTTTGCCTACTTACAACGAAAAAGATTCTATCCGTCGGGTGATTGACGATTTCTTCCAGACGGGTGTAGTGGACGAAATAATCGTTGTGAATAACAATGCTGTTGTGGGCACCAGTGAAGAAGTAGCCAGGACTGCTGCGCGAGAGGTTTTTGAGAAAAGGCAAGGCTATGGCGCTGCCATTAGACGGGGATTTAAAGAAGCCAGTGGCGACCTCATTATCCTTTGTGAGCCAGACGGAACTTTTCTGGCGCGTGATCTCTTTAAACTTTTGGCGTATGCGGATGACTTTGACATCGTCTTCGGCACCCGAACTACCTCTGTCTTAATCTGGAAAGGCGCCAATATGGGCCCCTTTTTAAAATGGGGAAATTGGGCGGTGGCCAAAATGCTGGAGTTCCTTTTTAATACTACTACCTTTACCGATGTAGGCTGCACAATGCGACTGGTCAAAAGGGAAGCACTAAAATTGATCGAACCCCAGTTTACCGTTTATGGAGAGCACTTTGGTTTGGAGATGATGATTCTGACCGTTTTGAAGAGAATCAGATATATCGAAATACCGGTAAATTATCTCCCGCGGGTTGGTCGTTCCTCGGTGACTGGTTACAAAGGAAAGACCATTCGGCTGGCGATAAGGATGGTGGCGCTCATCCTCCGCTACCGGTTAATCACCCTCTTTCCACACCAGAGGATAAGGAGAATGAAATGGGGAAAAGGATAAATTCTTCGTTGAAAGAGATTTTTAATCGGGTATGGAGGAACAGGGAAAACGAAAAAGACCTTCTGATAGCACTTTATCTTTACCACCAGGGATTAGGGCGTTATCCTTTCCTTTCCGAAAGGTCTAAAGAATTTCTTTCCTCTGGCCTTGCGGTTAAAAAAGGAAGCCGCTTTTTTCTCACCCCTCTTGGTTCTTCGCTCGCCTACCATCTTCTGGAATGTATCAACCAGGTTGAAAAAGGAGAACTGGAGATGGTTTTTTGCCAGATGAGAATTGGACCCGGCTCAGTGGTGGCGGATATCGGATGCGGGGGAGGTCAAACTCTTTTTGCCCTCAAGAAATACTTACCCCAAAAGGTTTTTGGTGTTGACCGGGATCCTAATTCCCTCCGTTTTGCTGAATACTTATTTTCTCAGAGCAACATTTCTCCGGAACGCTACCATTTTTTAAGTGCCGACGTTGAAAAATGTCCCCTTCCCGAAAACTCCTTTACCCATCTCATCTGTCGGCTGGTACTTCACAAGTTAAGAGTAGTCAACAACCTGAAAAGGTTCGGTCAGGCTTTAACCCCCGATGGCTACCTTTATCTCATGGTGCCAAATAGACGTTATTACTTTTTTCGACTCAGGCTTATGCTGCGCAAGCCTTTCTGGTTCTTTTACTTTCTATATGTCTTTGCCAACGGATGGCTTTTTACCATTTCTGGTTGCCAGTTAACCATTCGCTTGGGCCGACGGCGCCTTTCGGAAATCTTTTTCACCCCAGCCTCATTGAAGCGGGCACTTCATCAGAGCAACTTTCAAATTGAAAGGCTTTGGTCTCGTTCGTCTTCCCGGAAAGGTGCCACCGCTCTGGAAGTGATTGCGCGAAAAAAGATGCGTTTATGAAAAAAAGAAAGGTTTATTTGTGGGTAATTATCGGATTGGGTTTTCTTTTCCGATTGGCATTTGTCTTGACCCTTGAAGACCACTTCTATTTTGGGGACGAGCCACTCTATCTTTTGATGGCAGAAAATTTTCTTAAGGGAAAGGGTTTGATAATAGACCTTGCCCATAAAGCATTCCGACCACCCCTCTTTCCACTCTTCACCGCTTTTATTCACAGCCTCGGTGGAGGGTTAGTAGCCGTGAGAATAGCCAACGTTTTGTTAAGTACCTCCACGGTCTATCTCATCTATCTTCTGGGAAAAGACCTTTTTACCGAAAGCATTGGCTTCTGGTCTGCAGCTGCCTCTGCTTTTTGGCCATTTTTCATTTTCTATAATGGGTTTTATCTAACCGAAACCCTTTACCTTTTTCTCGTCCTTGCTGCGACGCTCTACCTTATCCGCACCACCACTGACCCATCGGCGGAGAATATATTTCTCTCCGGATTATTTTTGGGTCTTGCCTCTCTTTGTCGTCCCACTATGCTTCTCTTTGTTCTTCTTAGCCTCATCCTTTCCTTCTTTGCCGTTCGGAAGTTGAAGCCGGTAGTTTACCTTGCGCTTACCTGCTCTTTGACGATAAGCCCTTGGATAGTCCGCAATTATCTGGTGTTAAAAGCATTTATTCCTGGCACCACGATGGGTGGTCGGGTTTTTTATGAAGGCAACAACCTGGCTTCTTCTGGTGGCCCCTGTCAGGTATTTCCAGAAGAGATAGAATCGCTGCCAGAAGTGGAGCGGGATAGGGTCTATTACCAGGAGACCTTTCGGATTATCCGCATAGACCCAGTTCGTTTCTATTGGCTCCTCTTTCATAAATTCAAAAGGTTTTGGTCTTTTATTCCCAACGCTGCCGGCTTTCAGACTCCGTTTTACCGATGCCTAAGCCTCTTGGCAATGGTTCCACCGCTTCCTCTTTTTATGGTTGGGTTGTCGTTTTCTCTACGGCGCTGGCGCAAAACCGGTTTCTTAATAACTCAGGTTGTCTATAATACTTTGTTCCATATGGTTTTTCTCTCTTCCATTCGCTACCGCCTGCCCATAGAACCTTTCTATCTGATTCTGGCGGTTTTTGGCCTCCACTGTTTGCTTCCAAAAGGAGTTGCAGAAGCACGGGAAATAGAGTAAACTAATCTTATTCTTTGGTTTCTTGAAAAATGGTAGGAAAGGTGGGAATAGCCCAGGTTGAGATCACACCTCCGGTGGGTTCTTCACTGGCAGGTTACTTTTACGACCGCAAAAGTACTGGAATCCACGACCCTCTTTACGCCAAAACATTTCTTTTCCAGTCCGGAGATCTTTTGGCCGCGGTAATCACCTGCGACCTACTTGCCCTTATGTCCGAAACGGTCGAGGAAGTCAAGTGGTTGGTAAAGAATCGCTTATCGTTACCTCCAGAACATATTTTTGTCCATGCCACTCATACCCACACTGGTCCAGCTACAGTGGCAGCCTATGGGGTTTCTACTGATCTTAATTACCTCAAAAACCTGCCACAACTTCTTTTGCTTTCTGTCCGCCAGGCTCTTTCCAACCTAACACCGGCCCGCATCGGGTTTAGTAAAGGTTTGAAGAGCGGACTTTCCTTCAACCGGCGTTATCTTATGAAAGATGGGACAGTGCGCACCAACCCGGGCGCTGGAGCTGCCTGGGAGAAGATAAAAGGGCAGGGCAACCCGGAGATTGTCTCGCCAGCCGGTCCAATTGATCCCGAAGTAGTGGTGGGTAAGATTGAGGATGAAAATGGAATTTTGAAAGCACTCCTGGTCAATTTTGCCTGTCACCTTGATACGGTTGGCGGAAACCAAATTTCTGCCGATTTTCCTTCCGTAATCAGTAAGGTTATTCACCAGGCAAAAGGAAAAGATGTGGTGGTTGGCTTCTTTACCGGAGCAGCCGGGAACATTAACCACATCAACTTTCAAACCGGAAGATTGAAAGAAGGTTACTTTGCCCATACCGAGTGGATGGGTACGGAGTTGGGTACCGAGGTTTTGAGAGTTGCGGAAAAGATAGATTGTGTACCGTTAACTACGGTCAACTCCGCAAAGACGATATTGGAAATTCCCATTCGCAAGCCCTCCGCTTCCGAAAGAGATTTTGCTCGTCGGGTGATAGAGGCAGGCCGGCGAGTCTCTCAAAGAAAGAGAGAGCAGGCACACAACCTTTTTGGAGATGAGATTATCTGGCTGAAGGAACTTCTTCTGGTTGCAGAGGAAAAGAAGGAAAAAGAAGAGGTTCCAGTGGGCGCTTTACGCCTTAACGAAGCCGGTTTTGCTTTTCTACCGGGTGAACCCTTTGTAGAATTTGGACTCCGAATTAAGTTGGAGTCAAAGCTTAAACCGACCTTCGTGGTGGAACTGACCGATAGCGGCCTGGGTTACCTGCCAACTTGGGAAGCTTTTCACCAGGGCACCGGCTATGAAGAGCGCCTGTCCCGGGCCAGTAAGTTAGTTCCGGAGGCTGGAGATGTGATTACCGAAGCGGTTCTGAAACTTCTTTCTTCTTTATAGCGAGGTGTCTTATGAAGCTGAATTGGGGAGTGATAGGTTGTGGTGGTATTGCCAGACGACGAACCATCCCAGAGGGTATTTTACCTGCTACGAACAGCCGGTTAGTAGCCGTGATGGATCTTAACACTGCTGTGGCTCAAGAGATGGCTAAGGAATGGAAGGTAAAATCTTATGCCCGAGAGAGCGAGCTCCTTGCGGACGAAGAGGTGAATATTGTGTACATTGCTACACCGGCTTACCTGCACGCAAAACAGACCTTAGGGGCTTTAGCTGCCGGCAAACACGTCTTTGTGGAAAAACCGATGGCTCTTACTTTGCCAGACTGTGAAACTATGGTTGCTGAGGCTGAGAAAAGAAGGTTGAAGTTAGGGGTTGGCTATATGATGCGTTTCCATGGGCTCCATCGGAGATTACACCAGATGGTTGCCGCCGGAGAGATTGGGAAACCGGTTTTAGGCAGAGCTCAACTTTCTTGCTGGTATCCGCCGCTGGCTGGTGTCTGGCGTCAGGACCCGCAACTTGGTGGAGGTGGGTCTCTCATTGATATGGGCAACCACCTGATTGACCTGTTAGAGTATATCTTTGGGTCACGGGTGGCTGAGATCCACTGTTTTGCCGGCAACATAGTCCACTCTTACCCGGTGGAGGACAGTGCCCTGACGACAGTACGCTTCCGTAACGGAGCGCTGGGGATGGTGGATGCATTCTTTTCTATTCCTGATAATTCCTCAAGAAATATTTTAGAAGTTTATGGCACCCAAGCTTCGGTTCTGGCAGAAGGAACGGTGGGCCAGGGTTCCGGGGGAAGAGCCCGTGCCTTTCTGGAAAGAGGCGTAAAAGGATATGAAGCAGCACAGACCCGGGAACTGCAGGAGGGGATAAAGGTTGACTTTCCGGTAGAAAATATTTACCGGGCAGAGATAGAAGAATTTACCAATGCTGTTTTGGAAGACCGCAAACCCCTTGTTTCTGGAGAAGAAGGTTTGTGGTCCCAGAAAGTGATTCTGGCCGCTTACCAATCAGCCCAAACCGGCCGAACCATTAAATTGGAGTAAAAAAGGAGGGAAAATGGTCCATAAATTGGCGATTGAAGGTGGAGAGCCAATTAACCGAAAACCCTTTCCGAAATGGCCTTCATTTGAAGAGACTACTATTCAGAAGGCGATGGAACCATTGCGTTCTGGACGGGTTAATTATTGGACCGGAGAGTTAGGAGTCAGATTTGAAGAGGAGTGGGCGAAGTGGAATGGAGCCCGATATGCTATCACTACCACCAACGGCACCAGCGCTTTGCATACTGCAGTGGCAGCCCTGGAAATAGGTCCGGGAGATGAGGTAATCTGTCCCTCTTACTCCTTTATCGCCTCCTCATTCTGTGTGCTTCAAGCAGGTGCTCTGCCTGTATTTGCAGATGTGGATGAGACACATACCCTTGACCCCAAAGGCATTGAAGGGTTGATTAACGAAAGGACGAGAGCGATAATCGTAGTCCATCTTTACGGGATTGTAGCCAATATGGACCCGATTATGGCTATCGCCAGAAAATACAATCTCTTTGTGATTGAGGACTGCGCTCAGTGCTTTGGAGGCCTTTATAAAGGAAAGAAGGTGGGAACTATTGGTGATGTTGGTTGTTTCAGTTTCTGTCAGAGTAAACATTTTACTACCGGCGGAGAAGGAGGTGCCATTATCACTGACAACGAAGAATTACACTGGCAGTGCAAATCATTCCGCGACCATGGTTACGATGTCAAAGAGAGACTTCGTCTCCTTGAACTGGAGGCAAAACTTACTTACATCCACAACCGGGTTGGGTTCAATTACCGGATGACCGAGATGCAGTCAGCCATCGGTCTTTGTGAACTGGCTCGTCTGGACTCTTGGAACCTTCCCAACCGGCGTCGGAATGGCCGCTTTCTTATTACTGCCTTAAAGGACCATCCTTTGGTGCTCTATCCGCCGCTGGATACGCCGGAGAGAGAGAACGCCTTCTGGTGGGCGCCTTTTGTGCTTGATGCGGACCGATTAAAGGTGCCGGTCAAACAATTTGTGGCCGCCTTGGAGGCAGAAGGGGTACCAGTCTATGGTGTTCAGTGGCCAGAGATGTACCGAGAAAAGGCATATGTAGAAAAGAACGGATTTGGCAGGCTAAAGTATCCCTTCTGCGACCCGAACGCCAGAGAGATTGACTATACTACCTTTAACTGTCAAAAGGCAAACTGGCTTGCCCAGAGGACCATCTCTTTCTTCACTCATCCTGTCTATACCCAGGAACATATGGAGGTCTACGTCGCTGCCTTTAATAAAGTTGCGGCGGCGTATCAAAAATAGAGAGAAAAAAGGAGGTAAACGTGGACTTGCTCATTACATTGAAAGGGTCTCTTCTGGAAAATTTTTTCCCGGCAGGCTGGGATTTGGCAAAGATTGACCGTTGCTGTAGCCTTCCGCCGGAAAAGATTCTGGAAAGGCAGCCCTGGTGGCATAAGGACTTTGAACCTGTTCCTTGCGAGACCCTTGCCGAGTTTGACCTGAAGATGGGCCATGAGATCGCGCTGGAAATCTGGCGGACGAAAAACGAAGGAAAAAAGTTAATTTTAATTCTGCCGGTAGGCCCGATGGGAATGTACCGATGGGCAGTCTATTTTTTGAAAGAGTGGGGTGTGGACTGCCGGCACGTTTACGGCTTCAATATGGACGAGTGGAGTGACAGAGAAGGCAATACCTTGTCCCCAGATAGTCCCGGTGCCTTTCAAAACGCTATGGAATCGGCCTTTTACGGACCCTTAGGAGAACTTACCGTGCCTTGTAAACAAAGAAATTTTGCCACCAGAGAGAACCTTCCCCTCTATCCGGAAAAGATTAAGGGTTTAAAAACAGAGGGTGCCAAAATGGTGGTTATCTATGGCATTGGTCGCGTCTTTCACATCGCCTTCTGGGAACCACATTTTGCCGCTGAATTTCAGAGTGTAGAAGAATGGAAGAGACCGGAATACCGGCTGGGTGCAAAACTCCATCCACTCACTATTGAACAGAACGCCATCACCAGTTTCAAAAGCAGAACAACCCTTGTTCCCTGCTTTGCCAATACCATCGGGCCGGGCATCTTTCTGAAAGCAGACAGGACGATCGGTGGGTGCGACGGTGCTTTGGGTAGAGGAATGATGTGGCAGGGTATGAGCCTGTGGGTAACGCTGCGCTATGGTCCTGATATCTGGGTACCAGCCAGTTTTATGCCTACCCTGCCCGGAAGACTCTTCTTTTTAAAAGAACTTGCCGGTCCGTTAAAAGCCGAGTGCAATTAAAGAGCTAAAACCGGAGGGAAAGATGAGAATTTTGGCGGTAGGTGCTCACCCAGATGATATAGAGTTTCTTTGCGCCGGCACCTTAATGAAATTTAGAAAGAGAGGGGACGAAATATTTGTCGCCGTCTTATGCAACGGCGACAAAGGTCATTACCAGATAAAATCCGAAGAACTGGCACGTATCAGACGGAAAGAAGCAGAAGAGGCAGCGAAGGTTGAGGGAGCAACATTGATCAGCATTGGTTCTTTTCCCGACCTTGAAATTTATTCGGACAGTGCCAGCAGAAGGGTGGTTGTGGAGATAGTGAGAAAGGCAAGGCCGGATTTAATTCTGACCCATTATCCGAAGGACTATATGTGCGACCATTCCACCACCGGCCGCCTGGTAATTGATGCCTCTTTTGTTGCGTCTCTTCCCAACTATCAGACAGAGAGTCCTCCTACCGAAGTCATTCCACTTGTTTACTTTATGGATGCGATGGCTGCGGTCAGTTTTGAACCGACCGATTATGTGGATATTACCGAATTTATAGAAGAGAAAGGGAAAGCACTGTTATGCCACCAGAGCCAGTATCGGTGGCTCCTGGAACATGACGGCATTGACTACGTGGATTATATGAAGAAGCATAGTGCTTTTCGGGGTGTTCAGTGTGGAGTGAAATATGCTGAAGCCTTCCGACGATATGTGGTCTGGGGAAGGATACGACCAGGGTGCAGCCTTCCTTAATAGAGGAGAATTCCTACCACGCCAAAGGTGAGAATGATCGGAATGATACTAAACTCATTATAGTAACACACCAAGCCAAAGGAAATTCCGGCAATCAGCCAGGCTCCGTAATCCTTAAACGCACCGCGGCCCACAAGGTATACCGCGGTGGCTACCAGTGCCACCACCACCGGTCTTAAGTCTTTAAAAATCTCCTTGATCAGTTTCTCTTCCTTCTTAGCAAAGTATGCCAGTAATCGGTATAAAAGATAGATAATGAGCAACGAAGGTAGGCACACACCCAGCGTAGCGGTTGCCGCACCCAAAAGTCCGCCAGTCAGGTAACCTGCAAAGGTGGCGCTGTTGATACCAATTGGTCCGGGTGTCATCTCCGCTACGGTTATCAGATGGCTGAAGTCTTGCGGCGTAAGCCAGGCGTGGTTAATCACTATTTCTCTGGCTATCAAGGGCAGGGTAGCATATCCGCCTCCAAAGGCAAAAAGTCCTATTTTGAAGAAGGCAAAGAATAATTTCAAAAGGTACATCGCTGGCTCAATCTTATTCTGAGAAGCACAAAACCAAACCCCAAGATAATTACCAGTATCGGATTGATCTTAAAGAGAACCATCAGGGCGAAGGCAGTGAGAGCAAAGAAAAACGACGTTTTTGTCCTGATATTCTGACGCCCTAACTGCCACACTACGCCGGCAATAATTCCTACAACCGCAGGTAAGGCTCCTCGGAAGAAAGCAACTACCATCGGACTTTGAAAAAACCGGGTGAAAAGGATAGCAACGACCACTATTGAGAGAAAGGAAGGAAACACTGACCCTCCACAAGCAACCATCGCTCCTTTAAGACCATAAAGTTCCAGTCCGATTAAAGTGGATAAATTTACCGCCATTACCCCTGGTGTTCCCTGTGCAAGCACAAGTAACTCCAGAAACCTTTCTTCGGAGATCCAACCTCTTTTCTTCACTACCGCTTCCCTTACCAGCGGCAGCATAACATAGCCTCCTCCGATAGTAAAGGAACCGATTTTAAAAAAGGTCAAAAATATTTGGAAGAGCATTATTTCGTTAGCGGGGTGGTGGAGGAGCGATTCTTCCCGGCGCCGGAGTAGGTAAGATAGGTGGACCCACTGGGCCTGATGGCATACCGGGTCCTCCGGGTCTTGCCCCGCCGGCAGTCCCCGCTTCCTGTTCCAGTTCCGATAGTCTCTGGGAAGCATCCTCTCGGAAGGGAGCGGTAGGGTCAAGTTCTAAGGCAGAGCGCAGAAGGGTTATCACCTCTTCCCTTTTCTTTTCTTTAGACTCTTTCAGAAGAGAGATGGCTCTTTGATAATTGAGTTGCGCCTGAAGTTTCTTTATCTCC